>JAEUHW010000009.1 GCA_016793245.1 Planctomycetota bacterium | reverse complement strand
CTTACGAAGGAGATCTTGTCCCTCGAGGCGCCGTTCGATGCACGTTTCCAGGCGATGATGCTGGAGGTGACGCAACACCTGATGACGCAGCGCGCGAGTCGCTCTCAGCGGAGGAGCTCCCCCGCGGGCAAGCGCACGGCGGCGTGGGGCGAGGTGCCGGCGGCGCGGGCGCAAAGCGGAGGAGGAGTCGGGGAGCGGCGCGCGGACATTGGATCGCCGAAGCGCGGCACCCGGCTCGATCAGCGTCGCTTCTGAAGGACGAGGTCTCCGAGATCCTCCGCGATGTCCGCGGGGATCCGGGCTCGGTGCGCCTCATCGTTCCGCCGCTGCACGACGAGGACGCCCATTGGCGCCATGTCGATCGAGACGCGTCCTTCGCTATCGGTCTCGAGCTCCAACCCATCCATGCTCTTCGCGGAGCCGAGGTAGAGGAGCTCGCGGAGCAACGGCGCACGAGGTTCCGCCGCCATGGCGCGGAAGCGGATCGAGCGCCAAGCCAGGTTCCACTCGTGCTCGACGCGTTCCCCGGGACGTACGTCGATCGGATCGCTGCGGAGCCCGAAGCCGCGCTTCCCCGTCGGCGGGTAAGCCAGCAGCTCGACGCGCCCCGGCGGCAGATCGGCGAGCCGGAAGCGACCGTCGCGCTCGACGAGCGCTCGGGTGACGAGCGATCGGGATTCTTCCGAACAAGAGAACGCGTCGATGCGGATGCCTAGCGCTTCGCCCGTGCGCGGCACGAGCACGCCGTCGATGCGCGCCGGGAGCAGGTGCTCGATCGAGAGCTCGACCGAACGGCGTTCGCCCGCTGCGACGTCGATGGTCGCGACGGGGCGATCCTTGCCCGCACCTTCCCAGGTCGCGTAGAGGTTCCACGCTCCCGGCGCGAGTCCGTCGAGCGCGAAGCGCCCATCGACGGAGACCTGAGCGAAAGCCGGCTGATCGGTCGGCTCCGGATTGAAGACGAGTCGATCCGAGCGTCCAGCGCAGATGCGGAGTGGCAGTCGGCGCAACTCTGCGGGCACGACGATTCCTTCGATTGCGCCGCCGAGCGGAGCCGTCACGCGGCGGAGCGGAGAGTCGAAGAGGACGTCGATGTCGCGGACGACGAACGTCGGGTGCCGGTAGCCCCGCACGCGCAGAGCGCAACCGCGCTCTTCTCGCTCGAGGCGGATCGTCGCGCGGCTCTTCGAGTCGCAGATGAGCTGCTGCAGGAGCACCGGGCCACGCTCCCCACGTTCCGCCTCGCGGCGATGGAGGAGGCGGGTCGCCGCTCCGATCGGCTCGTCCTCGTACGGACGGATGACTTCGATGGCGTCGGAGGCACCGATCGGCTCTCCCGAGGGACTCACCACCTCCACGACGAGCATGGCCGCACGTTCGACCTCGAGACGCAGCGCCGGCGTCACGCCAGCGATCTTGGTGAATCGCAGCTGCGAGGGCTCGAGGAAGCGCGGCTCCTCGGGTTGCACGCGGAGCACGCACTCTCCGGCGGGGACCGCATCGATGCGTAGCTTGCCGCCGGAATGCACACCTTCGAATCGCGGCTGCGTCCACGGCTGATGCGTGCACTGGGCCGAGTGACAGATCACGGCGTACGACTCGACCGGCGTCGCGCTGCCGGCGATCACCACCTCGAGGTCCAAAGTTCCGGCGCGTTGCACTTCGAGCCTCAGGTCTTCGGTTCCCCACGGCACGGCGTGGTCGTGCACATAGGCCTCGAACTCACCGGGAACCACGCGAATCTCGAGCGGCCCGGGATCCCCTTCGTCCCCGACGAACTGGAAGCGACCGGACGACCTCCACGTCCTGGCTTCGTACTCGCGCTGCGGGCTCTTTCCCATGAGGTGAAATCGCTGCAGCGGCATCGATCCTGCGCTGAACAACGTTCCTGATACCGACGGCCGGAAGCCCACGATGACTCGCCGCTCGACGTCCGTTTCGCCTTCGCGTACTTCGAGCATTGTTGGCGAGTGTAGCGAGGCGTGTGCCGGCTCGGGGATCGTCCAGCGAAAAGCCCCTGCGGGGATCTCCTGCTTGAACGCAAAGCGCCCCTCGGCGTCGCTCATCGCTACGAGTGTCGCGTTGCGACGAGCGCCGCTCGGCCCCACGGCTCCCCACGGCACGTCGTTCACTTGGAGCACGATGCCCTCTCGAGAGCGCCCTTGCTCGTCGAGGATCCGACCGTGCACGCGCCACGCGCGCAACAAGGCGATCGTCCCCAGCTCAAGAATCTGCTCGAGCTCTCGCGTAGGTGCGAGCTCGGCGTAGCTCGAGCAGCGTCCGGGAATCGCGATGTGCAAGCCGTCCAGGTTGGTGCCGTCGGTGATGTGGAAGCGCAGCTCGAATCCACCTGCGGTATCGGTCCGCTGCTCGGCGATCTCGAGCGGGATCGACGGCGCACCCTCAGCCCTTGGCTTCCAGGCCTTCACGACGGCACGGCAGCCGGCGAGAGTCGCGCCATCTTCTGCCGCGACGCAGCGACCGCGCACGACGACGAGACGGCCGGAGCCTGACGCATCCGGAGGTGACTCGCTGCCCGTTCTCATCGCGGCGGAATCCCCAGTCGATGCGACGGTCGGCGCGGGATGGCGGAAGGAGCTGGGTGCAAACGTGTCGAGCGCTTCTGCTGCGCTCCTCGTTCCGGCATCGGCTGTCTCGACTCCCAGCGTCGTTCGATCGTCGGGTTCAACTCGCGACACGCTCTCAAGTGTCGCAGCGCCGCTCCGCAACAGATACGCGATGCCGACGAGCAACACTGCCGCGGTCGCCGCGAAGATCTTGGACATGAGGATCGCTCCCGCGAACGAGACTCCCGAGATCGGTGGCACGCTCGTGCCGCCATGCGCGAGCGCGAGGATGCCGAGCCAAGCACGCGCGCCGCGCCTCGCGCCCCGATCGTCGAATCGCGCGCGCAGCTCGGCGATGCCGCGCGAGATGCGCTTCCGTACCGCGTCCTCGCTTGCGTTCGTGCGCGAGGAGATCTCCGCGACGGAGAGGTCGTCGACGTAGCGCATCAGCACCGCAGACCGCAGCGGCTCCGGTAGATCGAGCACGGCCTTGACGACGGCGTGCAGCACCTCGGTGCGCTCGACGATCTCTGCGCTCGAATTCACGAGCTCCGGCCGCGCCGCGAGCGCTTCGCGAGCGCGCAGGCGACGTTCGCGTCGTTGCATCTCGCGCACGCGATTCCGAAGTACGCGCGCGAGCCAGGAGCGCCACGAAGCCGCGCTCGACGCGCGGTCCGGTGGCCGGCGCAGCGCCGCGAGGATCGTATCTTGAGAAGCGTCCTCGGCGGCGCGCGGATCGGCGACCAAGCTGCGAGCGAGCCGGCGCACCCACGCGGCATGCGCGAGGAGGCTCTCGATCTCGGGACCTGGGTGGGTTGGTTGCATGGGTGTGGAGGGGACCGCACTCGTAGATGCCGCGGTCGCCGTCGAGTGACCGGATTAATCCTGCTCGCTCGAATCAGCGCGCAGGACTCGGCTCCACCACGACGGCCCTGCCGCAGCATCCTGCTTCGCGCGCGCACGCCGCTCCATCGGCTTCGGTTCCTTTTCGGGCTCGACGCGAGTCTCGGGCAGCGCTCGAGGTTCGAAGCGCCCGTGCGAGCCCATGTCCTGCCAGCGAGAGGAGACGCGGGACTTCTGCATCGCGACGCGTCAGGGCGTGTCGCAGCGTGCCGACGTGTCCTTGTCACGACCGAAGTCGCGCCGCCGCATCTCCCCTCGGGGCTCGATCCCAGCTGAGCTGCGTTTCGGACCGGGAGCTTCGTCCCTCGTCCATCTCTGGCGCCGAGTCGGCACAGCTCTTGCGCGTGGCTCCCGAAACGCGCCGACGACGGCTCGCTCCGTCCTCGGCCGGCGTCCCCGCGTCGAGTGTGGGTGCGCCACGTAACGTTCCGCGCTCTCGCGCTACCCGCGACGGAGATCGATCCCGATGAACCGCTTCCTCGCTTCCGCCTGCATCGCGCTGGGCGCGATCGCTCCGCAGGCCTTCGGACAATCCACGCCCTCCGCGATCCCCGGTTACGAGCTGATCTCCATCTACGCCCCCGTGCGCACTTCGGTTGCGGCCGCGAAGGGACTCTTCACCCCCCAGGGCTTGCGCGGAGCGCCGAGTCAGAGCCTGCCGGCCTTCGGGGTGGGGGACTGGATCGAGCTCGATCTTCCCCGCGACGAGGAGGGGCGGGTCGCGCGCATCGCCTACCTCGCCTCGAGGTCCGAGCTGACCACGGGTCTCTTCTTCGATGTCCTCGCGAAGGCGACCGATACGAGTCCTCTCCGTCCGATCGGGGAGCTGCTCGTCGAGCAGAACGAGAACCCTCTCTTTCCGCGTCTCTTCCCCCTCCACGAGCCGGCGACCCTCGTGCGTCTCGTGGCGCGGAACGCGACCGCGGGTCCCGCCTCCATCTCCTGGCTCGGCGTCGCCGCGCTCACCCGGACGCGACACAAGGTCGAGATCGTGCAGCATAGCTGGTACTTGCAAGCACCCCAGGCGGGTACTCCGGCGGCGGCGTCGTTGAGGCTGCCCGCGAGCGGCAGCTTGGGTCTCCTCTTCGGTGCTCCCGGACCATCGATTCTGGCGCAGCACATCGGCGTGGGACTCCCCGGCTTCGGCGGCCTTCTCCTCGACCCCCGCGTTGCGGAGCTGCTCCAGACGGAGGTCTTCGTGGGCGGCGGGTGGCGAGTCGACTTCTACTTCCCCTTCGATCCGATCCTGCTCTCGACGCCGGTGCACTTCCAAGCGGCGCTCGTGCGCCTCGATCCGTTGCTCGGAACGGTCGTCACCTGGACTCCGCCGATCACCTTCTA
>JAEUHW010000179.1 GCA_016793245.1 Planctomycetota bacterium | reverse complement strand
CTGGTCGCCGCCAGCGGCGATCTCGGTGTTCAAGGTGACGAGCAGCACCTCCGGAGTCAGCATCGTCGCGTAGTAGTTCTTGTCGACGCCGCCAGGTGTGCCGAAGACTTCGTCATAGATGGGCCCCGTCGCCTCGTGGTTGCCGCGCGTGGGCAGGATCGGCAGGAGGCGGCCGCTCTTGCCGATCACCAGCTCTTGGTCGCGCAACCAGCGGTCCCACAGAGGGAGCTGCGTGCCCCAGAGCACGTAGTCGCCGCCATGCGCGAGCGCCAGTACTTCGGGCCGCAGGTCGATCAATTGCGCGAGCATGCGGTTCACGGCGCGGCGCTGCGCGCGGTCGGAGCGCGCGTCCCCGCCCGAGAGCAGGGCAACGGGCTTTGCGGACGCGGGTGCCGTGCGGAAGTGCATCTCCGGGCTGCGGAGCCCGTCGCTCTCGAGCACGAAGAAGTAGGTCGTATCCGGCGTGAGCTCGTCGAGGGGCACGGCATGCCAGTGCAGCACGAGCTCGGTGCCGGTGTAGCGCCCACTGCGCGCGTTCGTGCGCTGCTTCGCGTAGCGCGCCTCGGCGCCTTCGCCGGCGCGGCTCTGCACGTCGTAGAGCACACGGTGCTCTCGCCCGAGCTCCGCGGTATCCCAGAGGATCAGTGCCTGGCGCTGCGGATCCTCGGTCCAGACGACGCGCCAATGCGCGGGGCGCTGATCGACGAGGCCGTCCGGGGGAAAGGTCTCGGAGTCCTCGAGCTTCGGGACGACGAGGGCCGGTTCGGTGGGGGCGGGGTCCTGCGCGCGAAGCGCTGGAAGCAGAGCGAGCAAGGCGAGGAGGAGGTCGATCATCGCGTCGAGGAAGCGTCGAGGGCGAGGTGCTCTGCGCGCTGCCGATCGCGCGCGCGCAGCAGCGCGAGCGCGGCGAGGGGCACGCAGGCGTTGGGCAAACGCACGAGGAAGTCGGCGTAGAAGGCGGAGCCGTACGCGAAGAGGCGCAGCGCCGCGGTCGCGAGCCCCCAAGCACCCATCCAAGCGAGGGCGAGCCGCGCGCGCCTCCAGCGCAGCGCGAGGAGCGCGCCCAGCGCCGCGGCGACATCGAGCGCGGCGATGACGAGGAGCACCCCTCGCGCCGTCGACTCCGCGAGCGCGAGCTCGAGCTCGCGCGCTAAGAGGAAGAGGAAGTCGAGGAACTCGCCGTGCCCTGTGTAGGCCTCGAGGCCGTGCGCGGCGAAGGTCGCGGCGGAGGCGCAGCAGAGCAATGCAGCGGCGGTGAGCATGCGCACGCTTCCGGGACGCGCGGGCGTCGCGGCGAGCAGCGCGAGGCCGAGCGGTGCGGTGAAGCGCGTCGCCTGCAATGCCGGCGCCAGCTCGGCGAATGCCTCGCGCTGCCAGAGCGTCGCGGCGCACCACGCGCCGCACCACGCCGCGAGCGGCAGCCCGAGTAGCCCGAGCGGTCGGAACGGCGCGAGCAGCGCGAGGCCGACGCCGCACCATCCGGCGTTTCGCAGAGCGGCCAGCGCGCCCGCTTCGTCGTAGCCGCCCTCGGTCCAGAGCCACGCGAAGAGCGGGCCCCAGCCTTCCGAACCGAAGCGGAGCAGCCCGACCATGCAGGCCAGGACCGCGATCGCGAGGAGCACGCGCGCGCCGTTCACGGGAGGCCGCGGATCAGCGCTGGCGACGGTGCAAGCTGCGCGCGATGGCCGCCGCGGCGCGCTCGGCGACGAAGGCGTTCCCCGCCGGCGTGAGATGCACGCCGTCGTTGGTGAGGATCCCTTGCTCGGCGTTCGCGCGGTTCAGGAGCGAGAGGCGATCCAGGAACTCCGCGCGCAGATCGCAGAGCTCGAGGCCCATCTCGGCGGCGACCGCGCGGGTGATGCCGGCGTAGCGCTCGAGCTCGGCGTCGAGCGCGTTCTCGCCCGCGCGCTTCTCGCCGATCACGCTCGGCGTCGCGAGCACGACGCGCACTCCGGCGGCGCCGAGTGTCATGCAGAGCTCGCGGAGCCCCGCGCCGAACTCGGCCTCGGGGGTGCCCTTGCCGTAGAGCTTCTGGTGCCAGACGTCGTTGATGCCGATGTAGACGAAGACGAGCGTCGGCTTCGCCGCGAGCACATCGCGCTCATGGCGTGCGAGCAAGTCACCGATCTTGTTGCCGCTGATCCCGGCCCGCACGAAGGGGATCTCGAGCTCGGAGCGCTGCTCGCGCAGCGCGGCTTCGAGGAGCGTCACGTAGCCGCCGGGAGCACCGCCGGCCTGCGTGATCGAGTCGCCGAGGAACGCGATCTTGTCGCCTTCGCGCCAAGGCGCCTGCGCCAGAGCGTTGAGCGCGCCCGCGCCGCGTTGCTGCGCGAAGAGCCACGCGAGGAGCCCGCTGTCGTCGGAGTAGGCGTGCTTCCACGAGTCGTGCGCGACGCCCGGGAGCTCCGAGTAGATCGGCGTCCCTCCGAGTGCTTCGATGGCCCCGATCATCGCGCGGGAGCGCTCGACGGAAACCACCTTGTCCTCGGCGCCGTGGAAGCACCAGAACGGCAATGGAGCGAGAGACGCGGCATCGCGCGGATCGCCGCCGCCGCAGATCGGGGCCGCGGCCGCGAACCACGTGGGATGACGCGCCGCGAGATCCCAGGTGCCGAAGCCGCCCATCGAGAGGCCCGTGAGATAGATGCGCTCGGCATCGATCGGGTGCTCGGCGAGCACCTTATCCAGAGCACGCTGCACGCCTTCCATCGCGGGCGAGGGCTGATCGGGGCGCGCGCTCTCCTTCGCGCTCCAATCGACTTCGACCCAGCGGCGGTCCTTCGGGCACTGCGGCGCGAGCACGAAGCAGGGATAGGCCGCGCTGCGCTCCTCTCCCGCCATCGCGGACGCGAACCACGTGAGCTGGCGCTCATTGTCCTCGCCGCGCTCGCCCGCGCCGTGGAGGAAGAGCACGAGCGGATAGCGCACGCCCTTCTCGATCTGCGCGGGCACCAGGAGCTTCCACGGCACGCGGACTTCGGCGCCGCCCGCGTCGCGAAGGAGCTCCAGCCCCGCGGCGAAGCGCGTGCTCTGCGCGGCGGCGCGGTCGCTGGACGCGAGCGCGCCGAGGCAAGCGGCGGAGGCCGGAAGCGCACGGAGCAAACGGCGCGCGAGGAAGAAGAGCGAGCTCAGCATCGAGACCTCGGTCGGGGGCGTGTTCGCGCGCAGCGTAGCGCTTGCGGCGCGACCCTGCCACGGCGAGCTCAGCCGGCGTCCAGCGCCGCGCGCAGCGCGCGCACTTCGCGCTCGTCCACGCCGTCGTCGCTCGTGCGCGCGCTGGAATGCAGCTCCTGCGCTCCGGTCGCGGCGAGCAACGCCGCGGCATGCGCCGCGCGCACGCCGCCTCCGGGCAGGATCGCGATCCGTCCCGCGGCTCGAGCGACCAACGCGCGCAGTCGTTCGCGCCCTTCCCACGCCGTGCGCTGATCGCCGCTCGTCAACACGCGCTCGAAGCCGAGCTCGATCAAGGTCTCCAGCGCTTCGTCTTGCGATTCGATCTCGTCGAACGCGCGATGGAAGGTCGCCTCGAGAGGCCGGGCTTCTTCGCGGAGGCGCCGCATGGCCTCGCGGTCGATCCCGCCACGCGCGTCGAGCGCGCCGATGACGATGCCTTGCAGGCCGAGCTCGCGCGCTTGTCGAACTTCCCGCGCGAGGGCGAGGACTTCATCCGCCGACAAGTGGAACGGCCCGCCATGAGGGCGGAGCAGCGCACGGAGATCGAGGCGCGGATGCGCCGCGCGCACTTTTCCGAGCAGCTCCGAGGGAGCGCTGACTCCGCCGCAGGTCAGATCGACGCAGAGCTCCAAGCGATCGGCGCCACCTCGCGCGGCGGCCGCCGCGTCGGCGAGGTTCGTCGCGACGATCTCGAGCTGGAACGCGGCGCGGCTCACAGGCAGCGTTTCACTTCGTTGCGCTCGGCGCCGCGTAGAGGCGCAGCGCATCGAAGCGCCCCGTGTCGTCGAAGGAGCCGACCCCGATGGATCCGCGGAGGAAGCTGCGATCGACGGCGCGGAGATGCGGAGTTCGGAGATCGTCGAAGTAGAGCTCGATCGAGCCGCTCGTGACGTCGCGCACGAGGCGCGCGCGATGCCAGCGTTCGCCCCACGGAGTCCCCGCGCCGCGCTCGCCGTCCAAGCGCCGCCGCGCCGCGCCATCGACGACGAAGACGCCGTGGCTCGTCGCGTCGGCCTGTTGGCCGAGGTGCACGTAGTAGTAGTGCTCCGCGTCCTGCCACCCGCAGACCAGCACGAGATCGCGATGCCCATAGCTCGGGTGCGTGCTGCGCAGATCCACGTCGAGGACGAAGCTCTCGACGGCGAGCTCCGTGCGCACCGCGAGGTGCAGCGGCGAGCGATGACGCGGTGCGTAGCTGCTCTGCTTCGCGATGATCTCGAGGGCGCGCAGCTCGTTCTCTCCCGTCACGCGCCACGCGGCGGGATCCGAGAGCCACCAGCCGCTGAGCTCGCCTCCGAAGTCCTCGCTCCAGGCGAGAGGCAGCGTCGTCGCGCCGCGCAAACAGCTCTGGCCGTGCGCGATCAGCAGATCGAGATCGGCTTCGAGCTGCTCGCGCGCCCAGCCGTGTCCGGCTCCGTCGCGCGCGTACAACTGCTCCGGAACGCCCGCCGCGCGCAGCGCCGCGTGCAGCACTTCGGCCTGCGAGTACGGCACGAGTGGATCGGCGGTCCCGTGAAAGCTCCGCGCCTCGGCGTCGCCTGGAGTCACCCACGCGAGCGGCGAGGCCGCGTTCGCGAGAGCAGGATCGTCGGCGGCGCTGCGGCCGAGGAACTCGGCGACGATGCCCTGCGCGCGCGCGGAGAGATCCGTCGCGCCGAGGTTCGTCGGGCCGAAGAAGTTCGCGACGCTGCGCACGCGCGGCCGTCCGGGCTCGCGCTCCTCGCGCGTGCCGAGCAGCAGGGCGAGGTGCGCTCCGGCGGAGAAGCCGAGAGCCGTGAAGCGCTCCGCGTCGATCCCGAGCTCGCCGGCGTGGGCGACCAGGAACGCATGTGCGTCGCGAGCATCCTCCCACGCGGCGGGGAAGCGATGCTCCGGCAGCAGGCGATAGGAGATCGTGGCTGCGGCGAAGCCCGCGCGCGCCCAGCGCTCGACGACGGGATGCAGGTCTTCGCGCTGTCCGTTGCGCCAGCCGCCGCCGTGGATCGCGATCAAGCAGGGCAACGCGTGTGCGGTGTTCGCGGGGCGCGCGAAGTCGAGCGCCAGCTCTCGCTCGCCGCGCCGCGCGTAGACGATGCCGCGCCGCCAAGTGACGCCAGCGTCGGGCTTCATCTGCTCTGGGGCGCTCGTCTCGCGCTCCTGCGCGCGCGCCGGGAGGGCGTGCGCACAGGAGAGCAGGACGAGCAGGGGCAGGATCGCGCGAGCGAGTTGCATCGCGGCTCAGCGCTTCCGCGTTCGCGGAGCGCGCGGGGCCGCGCTCGCCTCCGCGTCTTGCGGAGCGCGCTGGGAGTCGCCGCGTTCCGCGCTGCGCGGGGCTCTCGCGGAGCCGCGACTCGGCGCGCGCGGAGCGCGCTCTTCCGGCTCGCGCTCCGCACCGCTCCGCGCTTCCGCGTCCGCGTCGCGTTCCGCGCGTCGAGGCTTCCGTCCGGAGGGAGCTCGCTCCGCGTCGCGCGGCGCGCGTTCCTCCTCGGCGCGTTCCTTCGTGCGCGGCGCGCGCTCGATGGCGGCGGGTGCCGCAGAGCGAGCATTGCGCTCGGCGGACGGGCGTTCTTCGTCGCGCGGCGCGCGCGCGGCGGAACCGGAGGACGCCGAACGCGGCTTGCGCGCGCCGGCGTCGCTCTGCGGGCCGCGCGCTTCGTCACGCGTCGGCCTTCTCGGCGCTTCACGGGGAGGGCGTTCCTCCGCGATGCTCGAGCTCGAGGCTCGCCGAGGAGAGCGCCGACCTTCTTCACGAACGGCCTCGGGCGGTGCTTGCTCTCGGACGGAGCCTTCGGCTTCGCGAGGGGCGCGCTCCTCGGTCGAGCGCTGCGCTGTGCGCGGAGCGCGAGCACGGCGTTCGTTCGGCGCTTCTCGCGGAGTGCGTTCGCTCGCTTCGTTCGCGGTGGCGCGCGGCGGGGGAGCCGTTTCCGCGCGAGGCGCGCTCCGCGGCGCGCGCTCGCGCTCCGCGTTCGCCGGCGGCGCGACCTCCGCTCGCGCGGGAGCTCGCCGCGCGCGCGAAGCAGGGCGAGCCGAAGCGTCGCGCTCGGCGAGCTCCGCGCGCTCTTCGTTCTCTGCCGTGCGCTGTCGAGGTGCGGCAGGGGCTGCGGCCCGCGCCGTTTCGCGAGCGCGTTCGCCCTCGCTAGGACGGCTCGCAGGGCCTCTCGGCGAGAGCTTCTCGCGCGGCGTCGCCGCGGCGGGACGCTCCGCGCGTTCGCTCGTCGCCGAGGCCGGCGTCGAGCGCGAGGGAGCGGCTCGTCGCGGAGGCGGAGCGACTTCGAGCCACGCATCGGCGGGGTCGTTCGCAGGCGCCGGACGATTTCCGCGCGGCGCAGGCGCGCGCTCCTCGCGCGGGACCCGAGCCTCCCGTTCGCGCGGTGCGTGCAACTCTTGCGTCGGCGCGCGTTCCGCCGAGCGGGAGCGCGCGGCGCGCGGCGGAGCCTGCTCCGGCGCGGACGAGGAACGGCGCGGCGGTGCGGTCTCGCGCGGCATCGTCGCCTCGCGATGCGCGGCCCGCTCGCGTGTCGGCGCCGTCTCGCGCGGCGCTGTCGGCGCGCGCGGGGGTACCGAAACGCGCGACGGTTCCGCCGTGCGCTGCGCCAGAGCTTCGCGTGGGAGCGTCGATGCACGCGACTCCTGCGATGGCCCTCTCGGCGCCGACGCATCGGGGCGTTTCGACTCGCGCGGCGGAGCGGAATCGCGTCGCGCTTCGGCCGGGCGGGACGGCGCGGAGGCCCTGGCGGCAGGCGCGCGTTCCGCGGGAGACGACGCGGGCTCGAAGCGCTCTTCCGCGTCGTTCCGCGCTCTCGAGCGCGGTTCCGCGGCGCGCGCAGAGCGCGGCGCATCGGCGGTCGACGCTGCGGGGCGCGTGCGCTCGGCCGGGCGGCTCGGCGTTCTGGAAGAGCTGGTGCGCTCGCGCTCGTCCGGCATCTCGCGCGTTCCTGTGCGCAACGCGGCGGAGCTTCGATCGGGGGCGCGCTCCGCTCGCGCGGCGTGCGGAGCGGCGGTCGAGGGCGCGTTCTCGGCGCGGCGCACCGGGGCGCCATCGCGCGCTTCGCGCCCGCGCGCGGGACCGGAAGCGGGGAGCTCCTCCGTCGAAGCGCGCTCCGCGGCCCGCGAAGGAGCGGTTCGGCGCTGATCCTCGCGCTCGCTCGGCTCCGCCGGCCTGCGCGTGCTGCGCCGCGTGGCGCTGTCCTCCGCTGCGCTCGTCCGGCGCGGCGGAGCGGTCGGTCGCTCGCCCGGCGTTGCTGTCGCCGAAGCTGACGTGGTGGATCGCGGCGGCGCGGTCTCGGCGCTGCGCCGCGGAGCCGGTCGCGCACCGCGTTCCTCGCGAGCGACGACACCGAACGCGTCGGGCTCGGTCCGCTCCGCCGCTGCAGTGCGGCGCGCCGGGCGCTCTTCGCGCGCGGGGTTCATGGCGCGCTGGTCGCGCGAAGGTCTCGTCGCACTCGCGTCACGGCTCGGCTCGCGCGGAGCTTCGCGTGCGTCGCGCGCGGCACGCGCTGCAGGGGCGCCGCGCTCTTCGCGCGGCGCGCGACGCGCGTCGCGTTCCAAGCGCGGAACCTCGCGTTCTTCGCGCGGCTCCTCGCGAACGGGCTCGCGTTCGCCGCTGCCGGCGCGCGCGCGCTCGCGTTCCTCCACGGGCGGGCGCGACACCTCGTGCCGATCGCGCGGCGGGTAGGCCTCGCGCCGGCGCTGGCCAGGGTACGGAGCGATCTCGTCGAGCGTCGTCTCGCGCACCTCGACGTCGATCTTGCTGCGGATCAACGCCCACTTCTTGCGATCGCTCGGCGCGACCAGCGTGATCGCGCGACCGCTGCGGCCGGCGCGGCCCGTGCGGCCGACGCGGTGCGCGTACTCGGTCGCCTCGAAGGGCACGTACGCGTTCACGACCTGCGTCACATGCGAGATGTCGAGGCCGCGCGCCGCGACGTCGGTCGCGATGAGCGCCTTCAGCTTCTTCGCGCGGAAGGCCTCCATCACCTGGAAGCGCGCGGCTTGGTCGAAGCCGCCGTGCAGCGCGTGGATCGCGTGCGGCAAGCGACGCAGTCGGCGATAGATGATGCCGACGTCCGTGCGCTTCTTGCAGAAGACGATGAAGGTGTCGTCGGGCGAGCTCGCCGCGATCAAGCGCGCCGCGGCCTCCCCGCGCTCTTCCTCCCCGATCGGGATGTAGAACTGCTCGACGGTGGAGGCGGTCTTCGTGCCGAGCGCCGTCGCGACCTCGATGGGGTTCACCGTGTGCTCGCGCGCGAGGCGCAGGAGATCGGGCGGGAACGTCGCGGAGAAGAGCAGCGTCTGCCGTTCCTTCGGCAGGTAGTTCAGGATCTTCTTCACGTCGTCGAGGAAGCCGATCTCCAGCATGCGATCCGCTTCGTCGAGCACCGCGAACTCCGTCCACGGGAACTGAACGAAGCGCTGCTCATAGAGATCGATGATGCGGCCGGGCGTCGCGACGACGATCTGCGCGCCGGCGCGCAGCGCCTTCACCTGCGGCATCATCGGCTCGCCGCCGACGACGAGGGCGACGGTGAGGCCGCGCACCTTGCCGAGGCGCTGCAGCACGTCGCCGACCTGCTGCGCGAGCTCGCGCGTCGGACAGAGCACGAGTGCCAGGATGCTGGTGCGGCCGGGTTCCAGCTTGGCGAGGATCGGCGCGCCGAAGGCGAGGGTCTTACCGGTGCCCGTCTCGGCCTTGGCGATGATGTCGCGGCCTTCGAGTACGGGGCCGATGGCGAGGGCCTGGATCGGCGTCGGCTTCGAGATGCCCATGGCATCGAGCTCGCGCAGGATGTCGTCCCCGAGGGACCACTCGCGGAAGGAGGCGATATCGGGGGCATCCGTCGTCGGATGCAGCTCTTCGACGGGACCGCTAGGGCGCGGAGCCTTGGGCTCACTTCCGCCGGAGCGCGTGCGACCGCGGCGCGGGGCGCGGGAGCGAGACGAGGGGGACGAGTTCGGAATGGCGACCTCCTGGGGTCGGCCGTGGGTGGGGACCAAAGAGTTGAAGGGCCGGATTCTAGTGAGGCGTTCGATTTCGGCCTAGCGTGGAACCCGAGGGCTCCTCTCGGCGGGGCGCCTTGCTCAGGCGGGTGCTTTCGCGCGACTCCCCGCGCGGTCCTTGGCGAAGCCCTCCCTCGCCTCGCGCGCGCTGCGGGCGAGGAGGGCGGCCAGCTCCTCTTCGATTGAGATCAGCGCCGGGGGCGCTGGCACGCCGGTCGGCAGTGCGGGGTCGCGCCGCGCCGGCAGCTCGCGCGCGTGGGTTCGCGGCGCGCGGCCTTGGATCGCTTCGAGAATCAGGATCGCGGCGAGATAGGAACCGCAGGGCGTCGCATGGCTGCCGTCCTCCATGTAGAGACTCGGGGACGCGGGAGGGGCGCTCGCGTCGGAGGTGCGCTTCTCCTGTTTCGCCGTCGTGCGTTTGGCGCGCGTACCCTCGCTCGCTGCGAGCGCGGCGTAGCGCTCGAACGCGCGGCCCACCGGTGCGACCGTCGCGCCGAGTTCCTTCCCGATCGCGGCATAGGCCTCTTCCAGGCCCGCGCGCTGCTCGGGGTGCTCGCGCCGCGCCCAAGTACAGAAGAAGACGACGCGCGCGTTCGCCTTCGCGGCCAGAGCGTGCAGCTCGCGGGCGGCATCGTGGAAGGCCGCGCGATCGAGGAGCGGGAGCTGGCTCTGCTCCTGCAGCACCAGCACCTCGAAGCGCCCGGTGGCGAGCTTCTCGGCGACGGCGCCGCTTTCCACGTGGTTCCGCAGCGTCGCGCCGCCGATCGCGATCGACTCGACCTCGAGCGGGCGCGCGCCCTTCTCGGCGGCGGCGAGCCCTCGCACCATCCATGGCACGTCGTTGCCGAAGGTGTACGAGTTGCCGACGAAGAGCACGCGCAGCGGCGCGTCGGCGCGGGTCCGCGCGGGTGTCGCGGGCCGCGGCGTGGGCTCCTGGGCGAAGAGCAGCGCGAGTGCGGCGAGGGCGTGGGCGAGCATGCGCGGGATTCCTCGGTGGCGAACGCGCTCACGATAACTACGCTCTCCCGCTTCGTCGCTTTTCCGAGGAACCCATGCCGCCCGAATCGCGCCGAGCTGAGCTCGAAGCCGCGGCTCACCGCCGCTACTGGACCCACACCGTGCGAACGATCGCGCTCCTGCTGCTGCTCTGGGCCGCCTTCGGTCTGGGCTGCGGCGTGCTCTGGGCCGATGCGCTGAACCGCTGGTCGATCGGGGGCTTCCCGCTCGGCTTCTGGTTCGCGCAGCAGGGGAGCTTGCTCGGGTTCCTGCTGCTGATCGCGATCTACGCGGTCGCGATGGGGCGCTTCGATCGACGTCTGGCGCGAGAGCTCGCCGAGGCTCGCGCCGCCGAGCCCGCGATCGGGGAGCCTCGCGCATGAGCGTGCAGGCTTGGACCTTCCTCATCGCGGGGGCGACCTTCGCGCTCTACCTCGCGATCGCATGGTGGACGCGCGTCAGCGACACGAAGGGCTTCTACGTCGCGGGCCAGGGGATCCCCGCCGCGGCGAACGGCATGGCGACCGCCGCCGACTGGATGAGCGCCGCGAGCTTCCTCTCGATGGCCGGGCTCATCGCGAGCATGGGTTATGCGGGTGGCATGTACTTGATGGGCTGGACCGGCGGCTACGTGCTGCTGGCGCTCCTGCTCGCGCCGTACTTGCGGAGAGCGGGCCACTTCACCGTCCCGGGCTTCGTCGCCGATCGCTACGGTTCGAACGTGGCGCGCGGCCTGGCCGTGCTCTGCGCGCTCTTCATCAGCTTCACCTACGTCGCGGGGCAGATGCGCGGCGTCGGCATCGTGTTCTCGCGCTTCCTCGAGGTCGACGTCGAGATCGGCGTGATGATCGGCGTCGCGATCGTCTTCGTGTACGCGACGCTCGGCGGGATGAAGGGCATCACCTGGACTCAGGTCGCGCAGTACTGGGTGCTGATCACGGCGTTCCTCGTGCCCGCGATCGCGATCTCGATTCGACTCACCGGCGTCGCGGTGCCTTCGATCGGGATGGGCAGCACGCTGCTCGACGGCTCGGCGAGCCTGCTCGCGAAGTTGGACCAGCTCCACGCCGATCTCGGCTTCGCGTCCTACACGCAGCCCTTCCAGGGCGAGTGGGACAAGACGAACGTCTTCTGTGTGACCCTCGCGCTGATGGCCGGCACGGCGGGACTGCCGCACGTCATCGTGCGCTTCTATACGGTGAAGAACGTCGCCGCCGCGCGCTGGAGCGCCTTCTGGGCGCTCGGGTTCATCCTGCTTCTATATCTCACGGCTCCCGCGGTGGGGGCCTTCGCACGCTATTACATGTTGTCGAGCTTGCACGGCAAGACCGAGGCCGAGCTGCCGCAGTGGTTCCGCTCGTGGCAGCCGACGGGGCTCGTGCTATGGCTCGACGACGGCGACGGCAAGGTGGCGTTCTACGGCTCGCGCGACGCGGGGCGCTTCGCCGAGAGCGAGATCTTCCGCCGCGGGGCGCTGAACGCCGACGAGCTCGCCACCGTGCGCGTCGAGCACCAGAAGTGGATCGACACGCGCGGGAGCGGCGGCGCCGATGGACGAGCGATCCTGCGCGCGAAGGGCCTCGCCGGCCCCGACCAGGACATCCTCGTGCTCGCGACGCCGGAGATGGCCGAGCTCGCGGCGTGGATCGTGGCACTCGTCGCGGCGGGGGCGCTGGCCGCGGCGCTCTCGACCGCGAGCGGGCTCCTGCTCGTGATCTCCTCCAGCGTCGCGCACGACCTCTACTTCCGCTGGATCGACCCGCAAGCCAGCGAAGCGAAGCGCTTGCTGGTGAGCCGCGCGGTGATCGGCGTCGCCGTGGTGATCGCGGGCATCTTCGGCATCTACCCGCCGGGCTTCGTGAGCCAAGTCGTCGCGTTCGCGTTCGGGATCGCGGCGGCGAGCTTCTTCCCCGCGCTCGTGCTCGGGATCTTCTCGCGGCGCGTCAGCGGCGTGCCCGCGATGTGCGGGATGGCCAGCGGCGCCTTCTTCACCGGCTGGTACATCATCGCCAGCGTCTACGGCGGGATGGAGCCCTGGTGCTTCGGCATCAAGGCACAGGGGATCGGCGTCGTCGGCATGCTGCTGAACTTCGGCGTCACGCTGCTGCTGACGCCGCTCTTCCCGCGGCCGGACGAGCGCGTGCAGCGCTTGCTCGACGAGATTCGCGAGCCGGAGTCGGGAGCGCCGGCGTGAGCGCTGCGTAGGAACGTCGTCGTTCCGCGAGGACTCGCCACTCATGCTCGCCTCCCGTCTCCTCGGGCTCGCCCTCTGCGCCGCCGCCGCGGCGCAGGAAGGCGAGATCGTCGTTCCCACGCAGGATCCCGCGCCGTCCCCGACGCTGCGCGCCGCGCTCGAGCCGGCGTCCGCGATCGAGATCGAGAAGCTGCTCTTCGGCCCGTCGCGCTACGGCGTTCTCCTCGCGCCGAACGACATCCAGCAGGTCACGGTCGCGGGCAGCCAGCTCGAGCTCGTGCGTCTCGCCGACGAGCTCGAGCTGCGCGGCGCGGGGCTGAAGAGGCCGCAGCGCCTGAAGAAGGCCGGCGACGTCGAGCTTGCCGGACCGGAGGGCACCGCGACCTTGCGCTGCACGCCATTCCGCGGCGCGCTGCCGGGCGTCATGACCAGCGAGAACCCGATCGTCGTGCAGTGGCACGTGATGCGGCTCGAGGCGCGCGCCGCGCACTTCGACGGCCTGCCGTCGCTGGCACTGCTCGACGCGAACCTGAACGGGAGCTGGCTCGACTTCGGCACGGATCTCGTGCTGCGCGGCGAGGAGCGGATCGCGACGAAGCTCTCGAAGACGATGCCGCTCGGGGAGCGCTGGTACGGCGTGAAGAAGGCGAGCGACGAGGACGCGCTCGAGCTCGGTGCCTTGGAGTCGAAGCTCGGCGCGCTCGACCCGCGCGACGCCTCGCGCTTGCCCGCGAGCTGCACGCATCTCGTTCTGGTGAACGGCAGCCAGGACGAAGCGCTCTTCGCCGTGGGGCAGGAGCCGCTGCGCTTGCCGCCCGGACCGTATCGCCTGCGTCACGCCGTCTGCGGCGATGCGTACGAAGCGATCGGCGGTGAGGGCTTGGAACCTTGGTGCAAGGTGACGCTGGAGGAGACCGCGCGGCCGAGCTTCGGCGCGCCGTATCGTCTGCGGCCGTTCGGCATGGGCTTCAAAGACCTCGATGCTCCAGCGGGCAGCGGCAGCTCCTTCGCCTCGGCGGGCGGCAGCCTCGTCTTCCACATCCACGGCGCACGCGTGCGCGGTGGAGCCCACGAGACCTGGGATCGCGTGCGCGCGGGTGCGCTCGCCCGTCTGCTCGGCGCGACCTCGTTCGCCGAGAAGAACGTGCGCCTCGGCACCACGATGCAGAACGGCAAGCCCGGCAAGAGCGAGAGCTGGTGCTTCGCGAAGAAGGGCACCTACGCATCGCCGGCGACCGTCACCGATCGCACGGCGTCGTTCTGGATGGAGCTCGAGGTGGAGGGGTTCGGAGAGCTGCGGGTGGATGTGCCTCTGGGGGCGCGCTGACGCGCGCGCTTCGAGAGCCTGAGGCCTGAGCGGATCGAGGTGACGAACGAGAGCGAGATCGAACGCGCGAGCGAGCGCGAGGTCGGTCGCGTTCGGCGACGTTGTTGAGCGTTCGGGGCGTTCGGACGTTGGTTGTGGCGACGGGTGGGCGGCTTTGCTTGGGAGGGACGCTGGTCGGCGAGGTGGCTAGAGATCTCGGAGCGCCAATCTAGTGATTTTTCCCGAGACCTAAGTATCTGAAAAAAAAAGGACTTGGATCGCTGCTGCGCAGCGAGTCGACGACGGCGGCTTGACTCTGGCCGGCAAGCTGAAGTAGGAAAGCGGCTCATGTCCGAGGTCTGTCGGATTGGCACGAGGCGTGAGGACAATCGATGCAGGTGTCTCGAGTCGCAGCGAGTCTCATCCTCGCCCTAGCCGCTCTGCTCGGCGTCTCCGCTTGGCTGGTGTTGAACACGCCGGTGCAGGAGAACCTCGGCGCCTCGGCCGAGGAAGAACGAGAGATCCGAGAACCCGGTGCCGCGGCGGATCTCAACGCTTCCCATGCCGTGAGCCGGAAATCTGTTCCATTCACAGATGCGGAACCTGCCGAGGAGTCTTCACCTCCACCTCCTCCCGAAGTCTCGATTCCTGCCGATTCGATTCCGGATCCGGACCCACGTTTCGGATACTCGCTGAACCCAGTGCATATGTGGGTGCCCACGGACTCCTGGCTCAATCCGACCAAGCGCAAGTTCACGCCGGCTGAGATGCAGGAGATCCAAGAGTTTGTTTACCGCGATGGTGCGCTGGCCATGGAGCTAGACCGTCAGTTCTACGAGAAGATCAACGCTACTGGGGTGCGACTGATCGATGAAGGGCGCTTCGACGGACGAGTGAATTGGAACGAGCTCTCGGAGGAGCAGAAGAAGTCCATCCCCATGATGACCTCCGATTGGATGAAGCCCGTCATCTTCAAGACGACCGGACAAGTGCACTCGTGGATCGTGCTTCAATTGGAGAGAGATTTTCTGGATCTCGCTGAATTGCGACGCGCCGGATGGAATGAGGTCGGCGAAGCACGAGCTCGGCTAAGAGAGAAGATCTTGCGGATGCCGTAATTGGTTCGCGTTCAACCACAGGAGAACTCCCATGAAGATGTCGTTGATTCGAATTTGGATCCAAGTGTCGCTGATCGTCCTCGGCATGGTCGGCACCTCGCTGGGCGTCGGAAGCCACGAAGTCGCCTCCGGCTCAGGGCGCTCAGCGAACCTCCCGGATGCGGTCATCGCGATGAGCGATTGCAGTTGCTCGGCTTCGACACCCCTGTCCGGTGTCCACTGAATCGGGGGAGGGTCAGAGTGGGGGCTCTGGAACTTCTGCTGGGGGGATGAGAGCGAGAGCGGACGCGCGAGCGAGTGCGAGGTCGATTGCGTTCGTGCGGTTGAAGTCGGAGTCGATTCGGCGACGTTGTTGAGCGTTCGGGGCGTTCGGATGTTGGTCGAGCCGCGACGCTCCGCCCGGCCCTGCGGCGAAACAAGCGGCGCGCCCGACGCGTGCGTGCGGACGATGGCGGCGTTCGGGGATCGATGCGTGAACGAGGACAGTTCGAGCGTTCGTGCGTTGGCGCGTCGTTTACGCCGCTTGTGTCGCCTCCGGGCGCGGCTGCGCTCGCGGCAGCGGAACAAGTCAGCTGCGGGAGCGCGTTCCAGAGCCCCACGGGAGGGTGGGGGCTCTGGAACTTTCTGCTGGGGGACGAGGGAGAGGTCGGACGCGCGAGCGAGTTCGAGCGAGCGCGAGGTCGTTCGCGTTCGTGCAGTTGACGTCGAAGTCGATTCGGCGACGTTGGCGCGAGATCGAGGCGTTCGGGCGATGGTCGAGCCGCGACTCTCCGCCCGGCCCTGCGGCGAAACAAGGGGCGCGCCCGACGCGCGCGTGCGGACGATGGCGGCGATCGGGGATCGATGCGTGAACGAGGAGTTCGAGCGTTCGTGCGTTGGCGCGTCGTTCACGCCGCTTGTGTCGCCTCCGGGCGCGGCTGCGCTACGCGCCGTGACGTTCGGGAGCGCGTTCCAGAGCCCCACGTGAGGGTGGGGGCTCTGGAACTTTCTGCTGGGGGACGAGGGAGAGGTCGGACGCGCGAGCGAGTTCGAGCGAACGCGAGGTCGTTCGCGTTCGTGCAGTTGACGTCGAAGTCGATTCGGCGACGTTGTTGAGCGTTCGAGGCGTTCGAGGTGTTCGGGCGATGGTCGAGCCGCGACGCTCCGCTCGGCCCTGCGGCGAAACAAGCGGCGCGCCCGACGCATGCGTGCGGACGGTCGTGGTGTTGGTGGATCGATGCGTGAACGAGGAGTTCGAGCGTTCGTGCGTTGGCGCGTCGTTCACGCTGCTTGTGTCGCCTCCGGGCGCGGCTACGCTCCGCGCCGTGACGTTCGGGAGCGCGTTCCAGAGCCCCACGTGAGGGTGGGGGCTCTGGAACCTTCTGCTGGGGGATGAGAGCGAGAGCGGACGCGCCATCGAGTTCGAGCGAGCGCAAGGTCGTTCGCGTTCGTGCGGTTGACGTCGAAGTCGATTCGGCGACGTTGGTGCGAGATGGAGGCGTTCGGATGTTGGTCGAGCCGCGACGCTCCGCCCGGCCCTGCGGCGAAACAAGCGGCGCGCCCGACGCGTACGTGCGGACGATGGCGGCGTTCGGGGATCGATGCGTGAACGAGGACAGTTCGAGCGTTCGTGCGTTGGCGCGTCGTTCACGCCGCTTGTGTCGCCTCCGGGCGCGGCTGCGCTCGCGGCAGCGGAACAAGTCAGCTGCGGGAGCGCGTTCCAGAGCCCCACGTGAGGGTGGGGGCTCTGGAACTTTCTGCTGGGGGACGAGAGCGAGAGCGGACGCGCGAGCGAGTGCGGGCGAGTGCGAGGACGGTCGCGTTCGTGCGGTTGAGGTCGAAGTCGATTCGGCGAGGTTGTTGAGCGTTCGGGGCGTTCGGGGCGTTCGGGGCGATCGACGCGCGAGGCGAAGAGGCTGAACATCGCTTCGTTGATCGTAATTCAATGGGGCAGAGCGGCGCCGCCAGAAAACCTAACTTTCCCCGAACCTTTCATCGTTGAATAACGTTATATGGTTCGGATCGACCCTCGCTCCATTCCTCTGTTCAAGAAGGAGAGATCGCCATGCATCGTCAGCTCGTCCTGCGCTGCTTCCTTCACGGCGGCAAGCGGAAGGGGGCCGGTCGCAAGCCGAAGGGCGCCGTCGCCTTGGTGTCGCACGCGCGGCGGTGTGCGGTGCGGCGCGATGTTCCGCTGCACATCACGATTCGCTTGGCTGCTGGGCTGTCCAATCTGCGTGGCGCGGCGGAGATGGAGGTCATTCGTGAGGCGCTTCGTGCGGCGCGGGGGCGACACGGCATGAGGCTCATCCACTTCTGCGTACTGGCGAACCATCTGCACTTGATCATCGAGGCTCCGAAGCGCCGCTGCGTGTCGCGCGGGATGAACGGCCTCCTCGTGCGTCTCGCCAAGGGCCTGAATCGCCTCTGGGGTCGCCGTGGCCAGGTGTTCCCCGATCGCTATCACGAGGAGCACATCACGACGCCGACGCAGGCGCGCCATGCGTTGCGCTACGTGCTCAACAACGCGAAGAAGCACGGCATCCTCGGGGCGAGCTCGATCGATCTCTGCTCCAGTGCCGTCGCGTTCGATGGGTGGAAGCAAGGCTCCATCGTCCCGCGACCTCTCGACACGGTTCTCGACCCCGAAGCGTGGCTGTTGCGGAGCGGGTGGCGGAAGCTGGGCCTGATCGATGTTCGCGAGGTTCCGCCGTCGAGGTCGAGAGGGGTTCGCGGGGGAGGAGCGCGCGCCCAGAGATGAAGACGCGAGGGTGATGCGGGACCTATGCGTGGACGGCGATTTCTTCCGGTGACGCCGTAGGTCCGGGTGAAGCGCCCGCGGCCCATTCCGCTCACGAGCGTCTCGAACGCACGTCGCGCATCGCGCGCGCGTCCGATCCGCTACCGGCATCCGTCTCCCGCATCGACCCGGCAACAGAGAGTTCCAGAGCCCCCACTCTCCCGTGGGGCTCTGGAACGTGCTCCCGCATCAAGCGACGCGGAGCGAAGCCGCGCCCGAAGGCGCAGCGAGCGACGTGAACGACGCGCCCGCGATCGAATACACGCGCGCTCCCTTCACGCCTCGACGCTCGATCACTCGTATCGCCCGAACACGCGCGTCGGGCGCGTCGCTTGCTACGCCGTAGGGCCGGGCGGAGCGCCGTGGCCCGACTCGCACACGAACGCCTCGTGCTCGCCTCGCGCGCCGATCCCGCACGGTTCGCGCCGCGTTCGTCGTCGCGTCGACAACCTCGCCGAATCGAGATCGCCAAGATCGCCCGCTCGCGATCGCGTTCGCTCCGCTACCGGCGCCCAACTCCCGCATCGACCCGGCAACAGAGAGTTCCAGAGCCCCCACTCTCCCGTGGGGCTCTGGAACGTGCTCCCGCATCAA
>JAEUHW010000166.1 GCA_016793245.1 Planctomycetota bacterium | reverse complement strand
CGGCGCGCGCCCCGCTCGAGCCCGCGGGCGAACGCCGCTGGAGCGCCACGCTGCGCCTCCCCGCGAGCGGCCTCTGGCTCGGCACGATCGAGCTCGGCGAGCGCCGCTTCGTCACGCTGCCCCCCCTCGCGCACGCCGCTTCCTCCGAGCTCGACCCACCTCTCGATCCCGACGCGGGCCGCGCCCTGCTCACCGAGCTCGCCACGCTGAGCGACGGCCGCATCGATCCGCTCCCCGAACGCCTCTTCGAGCTGCCGCGCACGGGCACGAGCAGCACCGACCTGCGCTCCTGGTTCCTCTGGACCGCACTCGCGCTCTTCCTGCTCGAGATCGCGCGCCGCCGCCTCGGGCCCGCCGCACCAGCACCAACTCCCGCGCTCCCGAAGCTCCTCTTCCGCACTCGCAAGCGCGGCCCTTCCCCCTCTCATCCCACGGCACCACCCGCTCCACCCGCCCCCACGAGCGCCTTCGACTCCGCCCTCCGCGACGCCCGCTCCCGCGCCCGCCAACGCCTCGACCGCTGACCGCTCGGCGACCCCGGACGTACGGTGCCAGGAACGTTTTCACCGGGGTCGTTCTCGTTCGATCCGATCGGAACGTCGTCGCGCGACCCCGGTGAAAACGTTCCTGGCACCGTACGTCCGGGGTCAGACTGATGGCTAGGCGAGGAGGGAGCGGACGACTTGGCCGTGGACGTCGGTGAGACGGAAGTCGCGGCCTTGGAAGCGCGCGGTGAGGCGCTCGTGGTCGAGGCCGAGCGTGTGCAGCATCGTGGCTTGGACGTCGTGCACGTGCACGGCGTCGGGATGGGGATCGTCCTTCGTCGGGCGCAGGATGTGGCCGCTGCGATCGACGACGTTGTAGCCCCACTCGTCGCTCGCGCCGAAGCTCGTGCCACCGCGGATGCCGGCGCCGGCTAACCAGATCGAGAACGCGTTGCCGTGGTGATCGCGGCCGTGCTCCTTCGCGCTCGGGTCGCCCTGGCAGAACGGCGTGCGCCCGAACTCTCCGCCCCACACGACGAGCGTGTCCTCGAGCAAGCCGCGCTGCTTGAGATCGAGCACGAGCGCGGCGGAGGGCTGATCCGTGTCGCGGCACTGGATCTCGAGCTGCGTCGGGAGATTGCGGTGCTGATCCCAGCCCGCGTGGAGGAGCTGCACGCAGCGCGCGCCGCGCTCGAGCAAGCGCCGCGCGAGCAGGCAGTTCTGCGCGTAGGAACCGCGGCGCCGCACATCGGGACCGTAGAGCGCGAGCACGTGCTCCGGCTCCGTCGAGAGATCCTGCAGCTCGGGCACCGTCTCCTGCATGCGCAGCGCGAGCTCGGCCTGTCGCGTGCGCGCCTCGATCTCCGGATCGTGCACCGCGTGCAGATGCGCCTCGTTCAGCGCGCGCAGATCGCTGACGAGCTCCGCGCGCTGCGCCGCCGAGATGCCCGGCGGATTCGAGAGATAGGGCACCGGGTCGCCTTGCCCGTGCAGCTTCACCCCCTGCAGCGCCGACGAGAGGAACCCGCTGCCCCAGTAGTGATCGTAGAGGAGCTGACCGCACGAGTTCTGGCGATCGCGCGAGGTGAGGACCAAGAACGCGGGCAAGGAGTCGTTCTCGCTGCCGAGCGCATGCGCCACCCACGCGCCGAAGCTCGGCCGCCCCGGCTGCTGATGGCCCGTGAGCCAGAGCGTCATCGCCGGCGCGTGATTGATCGCCTCGCTGTAGCAAGAGCGCACGACGCAGATCCGATCGGCGATCGAGCCCGTGTGCGGCAGCAGCGTCGAGAGCTCGAGCCCGCTCTCGCCGTAGCGCCGGAACGGACGCAGCGACGGCAATAGCGGGAACTTCGCCTGTCCCGCCGTCATCGTCGTGAGACGCTGCCCGGCGCGCACCTCCGCCGGCAGCTCCTGTCCGCGATCCGTCTCGAGCCGGGGCTTGCGATCGAAGAGATCGACGTGCGATGGCGCGCCGCCGTGCAGCATCCACACCACGCGCCGCGCGCGCGGCGCGAAGTGCGGACCGCGCGCCCCGTCGCGCGCGAGGGCACCGCGCCCGAATGCTAGCCCTCCGAGCGAAGCGCCGAGCGCGGTGCGCAAGAAGTCGCGTCGAGAAGCGTGACTCATGGACGGCAGAGCCCCTCATCGAGGTTCATCGCGAGCAACGCGAGCGCGGACCACGCGGCGAGCTCGACCGGAGCGAGCTCCGTTGGCGGCGGCTCGAAGCCGACGGCCAGCAGCGCGCTCGCGGCCGCGGGATCGGCGGCGTAGCGCGCGCGTTCGCGGTGGAGCGCGGCGCGGAGCCGCTGCGCTTCGAGCTCGCGCGGAGCGCGCAGCGTGGCGCGCTCGAAGAGCGTGGCGAGGCGTTCCTCGTCGGTCGCCGCCGCCGCGACGACGCGAGCCGCCAGAACGCGCGCGGCCTCGACGTAGGTCGGGTCGTTCCAGAGCACCAGCGAATGCAGCGGCGTGCTCGTGCGCAGCGGACGCACGACGCAGCTCTGCCGATGCGCGGCGTCGAAGAGTGCCGGCGGCATCACCGTGCGACGCCAGAACGAGTAGAGCGTGCGGCGGCGGTTCTGCTCGCGCGTGGTCGCGGGGTAGTCGAAGACCTCGAAGCTGACATCCTTCCAGAGACCGGCCGGATGATAGGGATAGACGGGCAATCCGCCGACACGCGGATCGAGGAGGCCGGCCAGCGCGAGCGCGCGATCGCGCAGCGCGAAGCTCGAGAGGCGGTGGCGCGAGCTCCGCGCGTAGAGGCGGTTCTGCGGATCGCGCTCCGCGTGCGTCGCGCTCGCGCGCGCGCTGCGCTGGTAGGTCTCGCTCGCGAGCAGCGCGCGCAGCAGAGCGCGTTGATCGAACCCGCTCGCGACCAGCTCGCACGCGAGCCACTCGAGCAACGCGGGGTGCGTCGGCCGCTCGCCCGCGAGCCCGAAGTCCTCGGGCGTTCCCACGAGCCCGCGACCGAAGAGCTGCTGCCACGCTCGATTGGCCTGCACGCGCGCGAAGAGCGGGTTCTCGCGCGAGGCGATCCAACGCGCGAGACCGAGGCGATTCCTCGGTGCGTCGGCGGGCAGAGCTCCGAGGGCCCGCGGCACCGCGGGCGCGAGCGGCTCCCCCACCGACTTATCGTACGCGCCGCGCTCGCGGAGCTTCGTCTCGCGCGGCGTCGCGCGATCGCCGGCGATCATCACCAGCGGCGCCTCGCCGCCGCAGAGCTCCTTCCACTGCGGCAGCTCGAGCCACGGCTTCTCGAGCTGATACTGGTGGTAGCTGTTCCGCCGATTCGCGTCGACGGTGCCGTCGTCGTCCAGGTTGTCGAAGAAGGCGAAGAGCTCGTAGTACTCGCGCTGCGAGACGGGGTCGAGCTTGTGATCGTGGCACTGCGCGCACGCCACCGTGAGCCCGAGGAAGCTCGTGGCCACGGTGTTCACGCGATCGACCACGTAGCCGAAGCGAACCTCTTCGGGGATCGCCCCGCCCTCGTTGTTGAGCGGATTCATCCGCAGGAACGCGGTCGCGAGCCGCTGCGCCTCGCTCGCCTCCGGCAGCAGATCGCCCGCGATCATCTCGACCACGAGCTGGTCGAGCGGTCGATTCGCGTGCAGCGCCTCCACGATCCAATCGCGCCACGGCCACGCATAGCGATCGCCATCGTTCTGGTAGCCGTTGCTGTCGGCGTAGCGCGCGGCGTCGAGCCAGGCGAGGGCGTAGTGCTCGGCGTGCGCCGCGGACCCCAGCGCGCGCTCGACGAGCGCCTCGTAGGCCTTGGCACTCGGATCGGCCTCGAACGCGCGCAGCTCGTCGGGCGTCGGCGGCAGCCCGGTGAGATCGAGCGCCACGCGCGAGGCGAGCTCGCGCGGCGTCGCGCGCTCCACCGGTTCCAGCCCCGCGGCGTCGAGCTCCGCCTGCACGAAGCGATCGATCGGACCGAGGGCCGCCCGTTCCGGCCCGAGCTCCGGCACCGCGGGGCGCGCGAGTGGACGAAAGGCCCAGTGAGGCTCTTGGCCGAGCGCGGCTCGGGGCGGGAGCAGCAGCAGGAAGAGGAGCAGCTCTGGTCTTCGCGCCACGTCGCGCTCCGGGTCGGTCCAGCAGGGGCGAGCCCATGTTACGGAACAACCGGCGTCGACGCATGCGATGTCCTGCTCCGGTTCTCCTCCCGCTGCCGCGCTCCGCGGGCGGAGCTAGAGCCCGCAGCCGAGCCCCCACGACGCGAGCAGCGCTTGGAGATCGTCGGGGTCGACATCGCCGTCGCCGTCGAGGTCGCCGTCCGCCACGCGCGCGCCGGAGGAGAGGTGGAGGTGTGCGACGAGGAGCTGCAGATCGAGCGCTCCGATCGCGCCGTCGCCGTCCAGATCGCCGCGCGGCGCGAGGCGCTCGTAGGCCCCCCGATCGACGCGCGCGAGCGCATCGCCGTCGCCATCCCAGGCGCGGCAGGCTCCGGCGAGGTCGCGCTCGGCGGGCGCGATCGCGAGGAGCGGATCGCCTTGGTCGACGCACGGCGAGCCCGCTCCCAGCGCATAGGGTTGCGCTCCGCTCCCGACGAAGCCGGGATCGACGTCCAGGTTGCCGAGCCCCGGCCAACCACCTTGCACGACGCTGTACGCGACCTCCGCCGTCGCGCTGTCGAAGAGTGCCAGGGCCACCGGCGCCGCGCTCCAGATCACGGAGCTCGAGACCGAGATCTGGCTCGTGTGCAGGACGACGATCGTGCCGTAGCCGGCGGAGGTCTCGTTGTCGGCGAAGGTGCAGCTCTCGACACGCGCGCTCGCGGGCGCGCCCGTCGCCGGACCGTTCCAGACCTCGAGTGCCGCGCTGAAGGTGTCCGCGCGATTGCGGGCGAAGAGACAGCTCTTCAACTGCGCCCGCGAGCCGTTCGCCACGCCGAAGCAGGCTGCGTCATAGCCGTAGTTCTCCTCGAAGCTGCAGCGCGTGGCCGCGATCGAAGCTCCGAGCGTCACCCACACCGCTCCGGCGACGCGCGCCGTTCGGTTCCCGAGGAAGCGGCACTCGAGCAGCTCGATCGCCGTGCCGCTCGAGCCGAGGAGTCCCCCACCGCCGTTGAAGTTGGGATCGGCCGTCCAGTTCCCTACGAAGTCGCAGCGCAGCGCGCGCAGCGTGGAGACCCCTGTGATGTGCACTCCCCCGCCGCCGCCGGCGGTGTTCGCCTCGAACACGCAGTCGCGCAGCTCGGGCTGGCCGCCGACGAACTGGATCGCGCCGCCGCGACCGCCGACGCCCGCGGCACGCCGCGCCTCGTTGCGCGCGAAGCGACACGCGACGAAGCGCGGCGAGCTCGCGAGGCAGCGCACGGCCCCGCCTTCGCCGCCGACGGCCGCCGGCAGGGCTAGGTTCTCCAGGAAAGCGCAACTCTCGAAGGTCGGCGAGCTGCTCGCTTCGCACAGCACGGCCCCGCCGAACGGCGCGACGCCGCCGCGCACCGTGAAGCCGGCGACGACGCTCGACGCACTCTCGCTCGTGTGGAACCAGAAGCCGCGATGCGCCTCGCTCGCGCTGCCGCCGCACTCGACGACGCAGCGCTCGGCGCCCCCGCGGCTCTGCAGCCGCGCGGGCTTGCCGCGGAAGTCGAGATCGCGGTTCCCTGCTCCCGCGTAGAGCCCGTCGGCGACGAGGACGAGGCCGCCCGGATCGACGGCGTCGAGCGCGGCCTGGAGCGTGCGCTTCGGCCCCACGGGGCCGCAGCCCGCGGGAGCGATGCCGAGCCAGGCATCGTTGCCTTGCGGAGAGACATGGATCGTGGACTGCGCTTCGAGGCGCGCGCTCCCAAGCGCGAGGCCGACGAGGAGCGACGCGAGGAAGCGCGTCGAGGAGAGCGTGGTGACGAACATCGGAGGATCCCTCTCGAGAGACGGAGATGAAGGAGGAGCGGGCGGACGGAGATCTCGACGGAGAGCTCAGAGCAGGAGCCCGTCGCTCGCGCTCAAGCAGGGCTGCAGTGGATTCGCGAGCCAGAGGTACTGCAGATAGACCCCGCTCACTGGTTGCGGGGGCAGCGCCACGGGCAAGAGGTGCTCGCCGTTGGAGTCGGCGCTCACGGGCACGCTCGCGACGAGCGACAGTGGATCCACGAGCAGCGTGGCGCAGAGGAAGGGCAGAACGGTGGGCTGCACGCCGATCCAGAGCGCCCCGATTCCGAAAGCGGGCGCGCGCGAGCAGGCGATGCCGAAGCTCGCATTGCCGGGGATCGCGTCGCCGAGCGCGTGGATCGTCGGATAGCGGCCCGCGTGGAAGCTCGTGACGCCGTAGCGCGTCGTGCCTGCGGCGTGGAGAGCGAGGCGCGTCACGAAGAGGTCGCTCCCGCCGGCGTAGATCGCGCTCGCGCCGACGACGGGGAAGTTCGCGGAGTAGGTGACGCCCGTAACGGTGACGACACCCGGAGCGTGCCCTGCCAACAACCAGGCGCCGTCGTTGTTCAGCCCGCCGAGCAGCGTCGAGTGCAGGAGCTGGCGTCCATCGCCCTTCCAGCGCGCGACCCAGCCCTCGTTCAGCGCGTAGCCGCGCCGCATCGCATCGGGCGTCGTCGGGAAGCTCCAGGTCCCTGATTGGGACCAGCCGACGGCCATGAGGTCACCGCTCGGATCGAGCACCGCATCGAGGCCTTGATCCGGCCCCGCGCCGCCGAAGTAGGTGCCCCAGAGCAACGCGGCGTTCCCGCTGCGCCGCGGATCGAGCCGCAGCAGGAAGGCGTCGCCGGCGAGGAAGTTCGGCCGCGCGCTGGTATTAAGGACGGCGCCGCCCGCGAAGCTCGGCTGATAGCCGTCCGGCGTGGTCGGGAAGTCATTCGATGCGGTGGTTCCGATCAGAGTGAGCTCGCCCGTGGGTCCCAAGATCACGCGCGTGCACCAGTCCTGGCTCGAGCCGCCGAGGTAGGTCCCGTAGACGAGCTGCTGTCCGGCGGGCGCCGCCGGATCGAGCTGCGCGACGACGATCTCCTGTCGCGAGTAGAGCAGTACGCCGATCGAGCCGCCGGCGGAGAGGGGCTGGAACGCGTTCGCGGTGACGGGGAAGTCGGTGGAAGAGCTGCCGCCATGGAGCGTGATCACGCCGCTCGACGAGATCGCATCGCAGCGGATCCACTCGTCGCCGGTCCCACCGAAGTAGGTCGCGTAGCGCACCGTGGTGCACGCCTCGTCGAGGATGGCGATGCAGCCGTCGTTCCCCAGCGATCCGCCGCGGTGCTGCGGCTGGAAGGGCGGATGGAGCAAGCTCGGCTCATGCACGGGCGGATAGGGTTGCGAGCGCGTGCGCCCCGCGACGAGCAGGTCGTGCGTCGGGGTCTCGTGCACGCTGAAGAGGAAGTCCTCGTCGTCGCCACCGAGGTAGGTGAGCGCCACGATCTGCTGACCATCCGCGCCGAGGACGCCGACGAAGCCGTCGCGTGCGCCGCTGTACGTCCCGCGATAGCAGCCGGTCGTCACCGGCAGGTTGGCGCTCAGCGTATGCCCCGCGAAGCCGATCCGGCCGCTCGCGAGCAACGCAGCCTCGGTGATGCGGTCGTCCTGATCGCCGCCGAGATAGGTCGCGAACACGAGCTGCTGGTTGGGCGGGAGGCTCGGATCGAGGAGCGCGACGAAGCCGTCGTAAGGACCTCCGCCGAAGTTGGGCTGAACCACGCCGACGGTCGTCGGGAAGTTGGGCGACGCCGTGTCGCCCACCAGCAGCACGCGACCGCCGCCATCCTCGAGGATGCCGTAGACGTTCTCGTCGCTCGTGCCGCCGAGGATCGTCGAGTAGAGGATCGGCGGATCGACGATCACCGTCTCGCCCGGCGCGCGCGCCTCGAGCCGGAAGCCGAAGCGATCGCAGCCGCGCAGCTCGTAGCGGCACGCGAGCGATCGCTCCGCGCCATCGGCGCCGATCGCCCAGGTGCGTGGCAGCGGTTGCTCCACGTCGCCCAACGCGGTCGTGCAGAGCAGGTTGCCGGCCTCGCCGAGCTCGAGCTGCTGCGCGCCCTCGACGTGCACCGAGACCGCGGAGAGCTCCGCTTCCGGTCGCACGATGAGGTCGTACTCGAAGCAACTGCCGCTCGTGCGCACGCGCAGGTCGATACCGGGATAGAGCGAGCGATAGAGGACAGAGGAGAAGCTCGGGACTCCGGAGACCGCGCGAGCCCCTGCGCCGCCGAAGGCGTAACTCGCGACGCCGCCGAGCGGTGCTTCGGGCACGAGCTCGGCGACCTGCGCGCCCTCGAAGCTCATGCGCACCGCGAGCGTTTCGCGCGCGGTTGCGCAGTCGTCCGCCGCGCGCGGTCCCGCCTCCTGCGGCGATGCGTCGGCGGCCGCCGCGAAAGCGCGCTCCGGCCGGTGCAACCAGAACGACCACCCGTTCGCCTCCAAGAAGAACGGCAAGCCGCCGACCGTGGCGCGGAAGAGCTCGGGGCTCGGCCATTGGCCGAGGTTGGGCACGAAGCGTCCGCTCAACGCGGCGCCGAGCTCCGCGGCGCGAGCGGGCGCAGGCGAGTTCGGCGAGGTCTGGGCGATGAGCATCGCCGACGAGAGCGAGGCCACGAGCGCAGTGGCGGCGCGGAGAAGCGACATCGTAGGATCTCCTCGTGGAGAGGCAGGAAGGCGGAGCCTCACGCACGGCTCCGTCTCTCCACGCGAGAAGCGCGCCCGAGAGGTGCCACTCGCGGCACGGAATCACGGCGCCGCTCCGCGCGCGGCGTCCTCCGCATCAGCCTTCGAGGGCGAGCAGCGCCTTCCAGGGCTCGGCGCGCAGCCCGTGGTCGCCGGCTGGTTCCGCGCGCTCGCGCGCTTCGCAGATCGCGATCAACGCCTCGACCACTTCGCGCCGCGGCCGGAGCTCAGCGGACGGGCCGGCCTCGAACGCGGGGAAGCTCTCGCGCAGGACCCGCTCGGCCTCGGCGTGCTCGCCGAGCCCGCCGAGGCAGAGCGCGTAGCCGAGGGCGTGCGGCATCTCGATCGCGAGCTTCGCCGAGCTGCCGTCGCGCGCCGCTCGATGCACGCGCTCGTACTCGAGCCGCGCCTCGGCGAGGCGCCCGGAGCCTGCGAGGGCGTCCGCGAGGAGGGCACGGAGCTCGAGCGCCTCCGCTTCCCGACCCGCGCTCGCGGCCGCCGCGAGCGCCTCGCGCGCCACGCGCTCGGCCGCGTCGAAGCGCTCCTGCCCGAGGAGATGCGAGGCGATGTGGGCCTGCGCCTCGAGGAGCCGTCGATCCTCCGCCGGATAGCGCTCGCGCAGTGCCCGCAGGAAGCGCTCTCGCATCGCCCCGTCATCCTTGATCGCGTTCAGGTGAGCGCAGAGGCTGACGAAGAAGGCCGGAAATCGCACTTCGCCCATCCAGGCCTCGGAGTGCCGCAGCGCGCGCTCGATCTGCTCGCGGTGCAGTGCTTGCGCGAGGTCCGCTCGATCGCGTTGCACGAGCACGTCCGCGAGTTGCAAGGCCAGCAACTGCACTTCCCAGAGCCGCTCCGGATCCAGCGGCCGCTCGCGGCTCATCAGCGCACGCAGGAGCTGCTCCGCGTCTCCGAGCGCTCCGCTGCTCGCCAACCAGCTCGCCTGGAGGCGGATCGCGGCCTGGCTGTCCGAATGATCGTCGCCGAGCACACGGCGACAACGCGAGGTGAGCTCGGAGATGCGCGGCCCGCTCGCAGCTCCACGCAATTGGCGCATGTGCTCCAAGCGGAGCTGCTGATAGAGCGAGTCTCGATGCACGCGCCCGACGCACCGGATCATCTCCATCGAGCTGCGCTCCCAACGCCGCTCCGAGTCCTTGCTCCAGCCGCGCAGCTCTTGCAGGCTGGCGACGGTGCCCGCGACCTGCTGGCGGATCACGCGACTCTCGCGATCGGTTCCCTCCAGCGCGGCCAAGGCCTGCAGGGCGAGCGGGAGCGCCTCCTCGGTGCGCCGCTGCCCCTGCAGCACCTGGCTGAGCCGCCAGCGCGCGTGCGGCACCAGCGCGTGGCGCTCCCCGAGCGCGGCGCAGGCCCGCGCCAAGGTCTCGCGGAGCTGCGCCTCCGCCGCTTCGAGGCGATGCTGACGCCAGAGGGTCCGGCCGAGCAGGAGCGCGGACTCGAGGGTTCGCTCGTCGTCGAGACCGAGCGCTCCTCTGCGGCCTTCGTGGGCCCGCCGCACATGCGGCTCCGCTCGCGCGGGCTCGAGGCGCAGGACGTAGAGCTCCGCGAGCTGGTGATGCGCCTCGAGCAGATCGCCATGATCCGGCGCCAGGTGCTGCTCATAGATCCGCACGGCGTCGAGCTGTGGTTGCAGCGCGTCGTCGAAGAGACCGAGCCTGCGCATCTTGACCGCGAGGTGATGGAGCAGCCTGGCCTTGACCAGAGGTCTCTCCGACAAGCCCTTCTCGATGGAGTCCCGGAGAGGTTTGAAGAGGTTCCCCTTCAGAGCCTGCAGGGCCAGCGTCGTGAAGCAGATCTCGGCGATGGCCTCCTCCAGCTTCCGCTCGAGCTCGCTCATCTCCACTGCGCTCTTGTCGTCGAGCTGCCACGCGCGGCGCGCCTGCTCGAAGAACTGCTGCCGCAGCTCCTGGCCCATCTGCAGCGCATCGAGCTTGGCGAGGACCTCCTGCTGGACTTCGGCCACCTGCCTCGTCTCCTCGGCCCGCCGGGAAGCGCGCACGGCGAAGATCGCGGTGGCGATGGCCCCCGCGAGGAGGGCGAGCAGCACGGCGCCGCCCGCGAAGACCTCGACGCGATGCCGCCGATAGAACTTGCGCAGCCGGTACGCCCGGCTCGGAGGGGCGGCGAGCACGGGCTCGCCCGCGAGATGGCGCTCGAGATCGAGCGCCAAGGCGCTCGCGCTGTCGTAGCGCCGCGTGCGATCCGCATCGAGGCACTTCAGCGCGATCCAGTCGAGATCGCCGCGCAGCGCGCGCGCGAGGCGCGGCGCATCGGTGCCGCGAGCCTCGGCGAGGGCTCGTCGCGCCTGCGGCGCGAGCTCCGCGACGCGCAGGCTCGGCCGCACGGGCTCCTCCTCGCGCAGGATTCGCTGCACCTCGGTGAGCGAGGCCGCGCGCAAGCGCTCGGCCTCGAAGGGCGTCGCCCCCGTCAGCAGCTCGTAGAGCAGCACGCCGAGCGAGTAGATGTCGGTGCGGGTGTCGAGATCGGGCGAGCTCGCGGCCTGCTCGGGGCTCATGTACTGCGGCGTTCCGAGGAGCTGGTGGCGCTCCGTCGCGACCGGGCTGTCCCCCAGCGCTCGCTCGCGGAGCGCGCCGAAGGCCTTGGCGATGCCGAAGTCGATGATCTTCGGAGCGGGGCGTCCGTCCTGCTCCGCGATGAGCACGTTCGCGGGCTTGAGATCGCGATGCAGGACGCCCTTCTGATGCGCGTGATGCACGCCGTGGCAGACCGCGACGAGGAGCTCGAGGCGCGCGCGCACGTCGAGGCCGCGCTGATCGGCGTACTTGGTGATCGGTTGACCGCGCACGAGCTCGAGCGCGAGATAGGGTCGCCCGCTCTCGTCGGCGCCGCCGTCGAAGACGCGCGCGATGCAGGGGTGATCCATGAGGGCCAGCGCGCGCTGCTCGATCTCGAAGCGCGCAATGGCCTGCTCCTCCACCCCGCCCTTCAGGATCTTCAGCGCGAGCTCGCGCCGCACGGGGCGCTCCTGCCGCGCCAGGTAGACTGCGCCGAAGCCGCCTTCGCCGAGGCGCCCGAGCAAGGTGTAGGGCCCGATGCTGCCGAGCTCCGCCGTGCCCTCGGAGGCGAGCTCCGGCAACGCGAGAAATCCGTCGTCGCGCTCGTGCACCTCCAAGAGGCGCAGCACGCGCGCGCGTAGCTCGTCGTTCCCGCGGCACGCGCGCTGCAGATAGCTCTCGCGCTCGCGCGAAGGGAGCTCCAAGGCCTCGGCGAATAGATCGCGCAGGGTTTTCTCGGCCATCGCGTGCCTCGCCTTCAGCAGCCCTCACCCAAGGCATCGCGCAGCCAGGCCCGCGCGAACTCCCAGTCGCGTAGCGTCGTGCGGCGCGACTGGCCGAGGGTCTCGGCGGTCTCCTCGACGCTGAGCCCCGCATAGAAGCGCAAGCGCACGACGGCGGCCGCGCGCGGCTCCTCGCGCTCGAGGCGCCCGATGGCGTCGTCCAGAGCCAAGGCGAACGACGGATCGTCGTGCTGCGCGAGATCGGCGACGTTCAACACCTCGCGGCGCCGCGCCCCTCCGCGCTTCGCCGTGCCGCGCATGCGCGCGTGATCGATGAGCACGCGGCGCATCGCCTCCGCCGCCGCGGCATAGAACTCCTTCCGCGCCGACCAGGGGACCGCGCGACCTTCGGCGAGCTTCAGATAGACCTCGTGGACCAGCGCCGTGGCTTGCAGGGTGTGCCCCTGCCGCTCGCCTTGCATGCGGAGCTGCGCGACCTTGCGCAGCTGCTCGTAGACGAGCTCGACCAGATGGCTGCCCACCTCGCTACCTCGGATCGGTGCGCTCTCTTCCGGTTCGGGATGGCTCATGCGCCGCACCTCGCTGCCGCCCACTCTAGATCCTGCGGGCCCGATATGGCTCCGCCGCACGAGGAGACTTTCGGCTTTGGAGCCGCGAAACGCTGCTCCGAAACAGAGCTCTTCTGCCCGCGGATCCACCTCCTCCCTTCTCCCAACCTGGCGAGGTCCGCGTCATGTCCGCACTCCGATCGCCGCGCGTCCTCTTCTGCTTCGCCCTCGCCTGCGTGCCTTGCGCGGTCGCCGCGCGCGCAGGGCCCCGGCTTCCCCCCGGTTCCCGTGCTGCCCGAGAACCCGCTGACTCAGGCGAAGGCGAACCTCGGCAACGTGCTCTTCTGGGACGAGCAGCTCTCCGCGCACGGAACCCTCGCGTGCGCGACCTGCCATGCGATGAATGCAGGCGAATTCGATGAGCGCACGGCGCAGGCATTTCATCCCGGTCCCGACGCGAGCCTCGGCACGGCGGCGCTTCGACCCTCGCGCTGGCCTTCGCGCTCGACCCGGGGCCGCGCAAGGAATCGCGGCGACGTGTGGGCTCGAGGTACGGCTCTTCGCGGGGCGGTGACGTGCGCAGCGGCGCTCTCCCCGGGAGGCTCCGCCGGCGGTAATCCTGTTCGAGCGCTAACGCAGCGCGAGGCTCGGCCTCTGAGGCGCACGATGTCCCGTCAACCACTGTTCGCGGCCACGGCCGCCTTGCTCCTCGCCCTCGCGGCACTCGGCGTCTGGCTCGCGTTCTCGAGCTCGGGCGCGAGAGGATCCTCCTCCGGATCTCTGAGGACGGCGCCGACGGCGCGGCTCGAAGCGGAGGAGCTCCGAGCGAAGGCGCGCGCGAACGAGGCACCTTCCATCCTGCGAGGCGACACCGCGGACGATGCCGTCGCTCCGCCGGCGCGAGGATCGAGTTCCTCCGCGCGCGCGCGTGTCGTGCTCGACGTCGTCTGGGAACCCGAGCGAACGCCGGCCGCCGACATCGAGCTCGAGCTGCACTGCGCGGCCGAGGGCTTCAGCGCGGCACCGCGCTTCCTGCGCAGCGATGCGCAGGGGCAGGCTCGCTGGAGCGATCTGCCGGCGGGCTCCTGCACGGTGCGGAGCCAGCTCGGTGGATGGCTGGAGCTCGAGCTCACGGCCGGCGAGGAGACGCGCGCGCGCTTCGCGCTCGAAGTCGGGCCGACGATCGCGGGGCGCGTGATCGACGACGCAGGGCTACCCGTGGCCGACGCGGAGATCTGGCTCGGGGCCGAGGGGCATCCGATGATCGGCGGCGTGGTCGCGCGTTCGCTCTCGAACGGCAGTTTCACGCTGCGCACCGCGAGCGACTCGCTCTGCGTGGGCGCGCGGAAGGCCGGCTATCGCGTCTCCTCCGTCGTCGACATCGACGCGCGCGCGCACGCGGCCGCGGAGGTCGAGCTCGTGCTGACGCGCGGAGCGGCGGCGCTCGTCGGTCGCGTGCGCGCGAAGGGAGAACCTCTCGCGGGCGCCGCGATCGTCGTCGGCAGCGCGCGACACACGACGATCGATCGCGATGCCGCGGGGCGCTTTCGCTTCGAAGCCTCGGCGCTCGAGACGCGCAGCGCCGCCGATGGCTCGTTCGCGATCGAGGGGCTCGCGCCGGGGACGCACGAAGTGCGCGTCCGCGCCGCCGGCCAAGCCGCGTGGCTCGCGACGCGCGAGCTCGCGCTCGACGAGCGCGCGACGCTCGAGATCGAGCTCGCGCCGGAGGCCGTGCTCCAAGGTCGCGTGGTGAGCAGCGCCGGAGAGCCGCTCGCGGGAGCGTGGATCCGCAGCGGCCACGAGCGTCATCGCATCCTGCATCGCGCGCGGCTCTTCGTCGCGCAGAGCGATGCGCAGGGCTTCTTCCGCATCGGCGAGCTGCCGGCGGGCGAGGGCGAATTCGAGGCCGAGCTCCATGGCTTCGCACCGCAACGCGCGAGGTTCCACCTCCATGCGGGAGCGACGACGGAGTGGAACCTTCGTCTCGGCGCGGGGCCGGCGCTGCGCGGGCGCGTGGTGGACGAGCACGACGCGCCGTTGGTGGGCTGGCAGGTTCATCTCTTTCGCGCGGCGCGGGGCGAGGCGGTCATCTCGCAGTCGATCGACACGGACGAGAGCGGGCGCTTCGCCTTCGCGGGGCTTGGCGACGTGGAGCATCAGCTCCAGATCTTCGATCCCGCGGCGCGACCGCTGCACCCGTCGCTCGTGCGGCCGCAGCTCCGACCGAGCGAAGCAGAGCTGCGCTTCGTCATCGCGCCCGAAGCGCGCGCGTCGGCGCGCGTGATCGGCCGCTTGGTCGATGCCAGCGGCGCGCCCGCAGTGGGCGCCGAGATCTTCGTCGAGACCACGGAGGAGCAACCGATCGGTCGCCAGCTCGCCAACGCCGAGGGCCGCTTCGAGCTGGGTCCGCTGCGCCCCGGCAGCTATCGCGCGGTGGCCGCGGGGCCGAGCTTGCCGGAGCTCCGCTTCCCATCGCTCGAGCTCGAGCTCCGCGAGACGCTCGACTTGGGCGAGCTCCGCTTCGCCGCGCCCGCCGAGCTCGAGGTCGCGATCGAGATCGACGACGAACGCGAGCGCGCGAACGTGCGCTTCGAGCTCTGGCAAGGCGATCGCTGGATCGACGATCTGGGCCTCGACCAGCGCTTCGCGCGCCATCGCGGCCTCTCGGCCGGCAGCTACGAGCTCCGCCTCGGCGCCCCGGGCCTCTACGCCGAGCCGCTCGCGGTCGAGCTGCGCGCCGGCGAGACCACGCGCGTCACGCGACGCGTCGAGCGCGGCGCCATGGTGACGCTGCACTTCCGCACCGCGATCGAGTGCTTCTTCAAGCCACGCGCCCGCTTCCAGGTGCGAAGCTCCACGGGCCAGGAGATCTACGGCTTAGATCTGAAGCACCTCGCGAGCGATGGGCTCACCATCCGCACCACGCTGCGCGCCGGGAGCTATCGCGCCGAGCTGGACCACGAGGGAACGCTGCTCGGCGAGGCGTCCCTCGAGGTTCTCCCCACCCTCGACCCGCTCGAAGCCGACCTGTCGATCAACTAGGGGTCAGACCCCTTTCTGAACGGTGGCCCTCCGACGGCCGCGATAGCCA
>JAEUHW010000352.1 GCA_016793245.1 Planctomycetota bacterium | reverse complement strand
CGCGACGATCGTCGCGGGCAGGAACACCGCACCGGGCGGCACCGCGAACGCGACGTTCGCGCGGCCGTTGCCATCTAGAGTGCCGAGGCTCGGGAAGAGCGTCGGCGCGTTCGGCACGACGAGCGTGAACTCGAAGTACGGGTCGAAGGCGAGCGGCAGCGTGAACGCTCCGAAGGGCAGGCCGGGCGTCGTGCCGCTGACGCTGCCGAGGACGAAGTAGGTGCGGCCGGCTTGCGCGGCGCCCGCGTCGAGCAGCAAGTTCTGCGTTCCGCCGAGCACGAGCGTGAAGCCCTGCGAGTCGGAGCAGAGCGAGAGTCGCGCGTTCGCATTGCCGGGGCTCGCCGCCTGCGGGCCGAAGCCGAGCGAAGTGCCGCCGTAGACCTCGCCGAGCGCGAAGTCGTAGTCGTAAGGTCCAGGAGTCGTGCCGAGCACGTCGCCGGCGCCCCAGCAGAGCGGTTGCCCCAGCTCGTCTTCGTAGCGGAAGATCGTGTCGGGCGTGAAGTTCGAGCGCGGGAACACGAAGCCGCCGGGGAATTCATCGGCGTACACCGAATCGCTCGTGCCGCCATCGGTATAGCTCACCGCATCGACCACGGTGAACCCCGGGATCGGGCCGTCGAGCGTGCCGTCGTTCCCGGCATCGAAGTCGGTGTTCACGGCCGGCAGCGTGCCGAAGCCGAGGAGGAAGGTGATCGTGCCGTTCTCGATGTCGGGGTTGATGTCCGCGACGTGGAGCGCGGTCGCCGCGTCCGGAGCGGGCAGCAGCACCGTCGCGGCATCGCGCCAGAGGAAGAGGCCGTTCGCGCCGGTCGAGAACGCGCCGAGATCGAGCGCCTGATCGATCGTGCCCGACGCCGTCGTGTCGCCGTCGATCATCAGGAGGCCCCAGCCGGCGAGCGACGCATTCGGCGCGCCGCGGAGCTCGATCGCCTCCTGGCCGTTATCGGTGCCGGGGAGATCGACCAGGATCTCGGAGAGGTGGAACTGAGCGGACGCCGTGCCGGCGCCGAGCGCGGCGCAGAGGGCGGCGGAGAGGAAGCGGTGGGATTGCATGCGAGGGCCTCGAGGAGAGGGGACGGCGCCGCGTGATCGCGAGCGCTCAACACCGGAGTCTCGCCACCGCTGCTGAATCGAAAGCGTGTCGGGGGTGAAGTGAGCGTGAACCTCGAGTGCTAGAAGTGCGCAAAAACCCACCGTCGTCCGGCGGCTCGGAACGAGCAGCTCGTGAGATTCTCGACGATCCGAGAGTGCCGTCGCGCGCTGCGAGCGCGACGCGCGAGGCCGATCTGCTCAAGGCCGCCGCAGATAGAGCCCATGGCTCATCGCGACGCCCTGCGCCGCCAGCGGATCGAGGAAGAGCGCCTGCAACCAGAGCTCGGTGCCGCTGGGCAGCGTGAGTAGGGAGGAGATGTCGGCCGTCGTCGCGAAGAAGCTGCCGGTGATCGGGATCGGGAGCTGCAGCGCGGGGATCAGCGTGCCGCCGAAGAAGGGCTGGCGTGCCTCCACGAGGCCGATCACTAGCGCGCCGGGGGCGCCGTTGGGCGCTGCGGCGAAGCGGAGCGTGGGGGCTTCCAAGCCGTTCACGAAACCCGCCGCTTGCAGGATCGGCACGAGACCGAAGCCGGTCGGAACGCCGCCATCGAGGACCCAGGCGTCGAGGATCTGCTGCGCGGTGAAGGCCGCGGTGATGCGCATCGTGTTGCGGATGGAGCGCGCGTTGTCCTCCGTCGCCGTGCCCATCGCTTGGCCTTGGTGCACGACTGCCGGATTCGACCAGGTCGTGACGCCGGCACCCGGGGTGTACGACATCACCGTGCGCCACGCCGAGTCGGGAGTGCGGTAGCCGAAGGAGTAGGAGTAGGCGCCGCGGCTCGCGTTCTGGCGATCGTGCGCGCAGCCCAGGTTGTGGCCCATCTCGTGCGCGACGACCGTGCCGCCGAGGCAGGAGCGCACGTTCACGCTGAACGCGGAGGAGCGGAAGCCGCTGCCCGGCGTGGTCATGAGATAAGCGACGCCGCAGAACTCGCTCGAGAAGTCGGTGATCAAGGTGCAGAGGTCGGCGCCGTACTGGTTGCGGAGGCCGTGCACCTCGTCCATCACGCCATCGTTGGTCGAGCGGAAGCGCGAGAGGTCGTTGCCCGTGCCGTCCTCGACGTAGCTCGTCTCGCGTGCGTGGACGAGGCGGAAGCGCAGGTCGACGTTGGCGCGGAGATTCGCCTCGTTCGCGCGCTCGATGTCGCCGCCGATGACGGAGGCGAGAGCGGAAGCGCTGCCCTGCGTGCGGCGCGCGGCGGGCGTGAAGAAGGCGATCACGTCGATCGTGACGGCGGGAATGCTCTCCGGCTCGTTACACGCGACCTGGAGCTCGTCCGCGACCTCGTGCTCGGCGCCGCAGCCACAAGGGCGCAGCTGCGCTTCGCGCACCTCGCGGACGACGTGCGTCGCACTGGCGCCGTGTTGCGCGAGCGCGAAGCGTCGCGCGCCGTGCTCGAGCCAACCCGATGCGATCCCGTCCGAGCTCACGACGAACGCGCAACGATCCTCGCTGCCGGCGCGATGCCCGCGGAAGACGCGATAGAGCGGCTGCAGCTCGCTCCGCTCGAGCACGAGCTCGAGGCGCTCCGCGCCGAGCTCGACGGCGACGCCGAGCGGTCGCTCGGGAGCCGCGATCAGCGGCTCCAGCACCGCGAGATCGAGCGCGATCGCGTGCGCCGCGCCGAACGCCGGATGCGCTTGCTGCTGCTCCGCGATCCACTCGAGCGTCGCTGCCGGCGGGGCGGCGTGGGTACGCCAGAGCTGGGGCAGCTCTTCGGCGCGGGCGCCTAGCGCGAGCGCCTGCGAAGCGAGGAGGAAGGACGCGAGGAGGGCGGGGCGCCGCGCGGCGCGAAGGGCGGTTCGGGGCATGATTCGCGTGGTGGGGGACAGCGACGCGCGCGGAGCCGTGCGCGCGTGCTTGCTGCTCATGCTACGCGGGCCGCCGCGCGGCGGCGCGAGTTCTCGGAGGAACGACGCCGAAGGCCTTAGCGCCGCGTCGCCCCACCCTGCTGCTGCCCCACCTGCGCATACGCCCGCCAGCTCTCCTCCATCACCTTGTACGCATCGGTGCCGGCCGGCACGCCGAGCACTTCGCCGAGCTTCGGCCGCCAAGCCTCGAGGTCGGTGCGCTCGTCCTTCGAGGCCGCGCAGGCGGCGGAGAAGAGGGCGCGCGCCTTCAAGCGATGCTCGGCGAGGATCCAGTCGATCACGCTCCAGGACTTCGCGAGCGCGGGCGCGTCCATCTCGACGAGCTTCATGCGCAAGAGCGTGCCGATGGGCGGGCCGTCGCTCAGGGCCAGCGCATTGAACGCGGCGCGCATGCCTTCTTCGATGGGCTTCAGGCCTTCCTTCTCCGTGCTGCGCTTCTCGTAGGTGGACGGCAGCGCGAAGGCGATGCAGGTCACCGTGTTGTGCGCGGTGAATTCGTACGAAGTCCAGTAAGCCATGCCTTCGCCGAGCCAAGCCGGGACGTTGTGGCCGCCGCGCGCGAAGGCGAGGGAAGCGAGCGCGTGGCCCAGGCGATGCGCGACGATGCCCTCGAAGTCCTGGTTGAAGCGCCAGAACTCGAGGAAGTCGACGCCGAAGGCGCCGCGCGCGGCTTGCCCCAAGGCGTCGATGCGCCGCTGGCGGTTGCTGTCGTTGCCGTAGCTCTTGCCGTAGTACTCCTCGAAGTAGCGCACGGAGAGGCCGACGTCTTCGGGGAGGAGGAAGTACTCCTGGAAGAGCTTCTCCGGGATGGGATCGACCTCGTCGGGACCGAGCGTCGGATCGACGATCGCGGCGCGGAAGCCCTCGACGATGCGCTCGCCGGTGACGAGCCCGTTCTCGATCTCGGACTTCGAGATGCCGGAGTGCGCGAACGCGCGGAGATGGCGCGTCTCGGCGCCGAAGAAGGAAGGCGGCGCGCCGAAGCTCTTCGCCGCGGCGTCGAGCTTCTCCGGGATCGGGCTCTCCTTCAGCGTCGACTTCGCCGATTCGAAGCGCTGCGTGGAGGACTCCTTCGCCGCCTTCTCGAGGCGCTTCTTCATGTCCTTCTCGAGGAGCCGCGCGGCCTCGGGATAGAGCGTGCTCTCGAGCCAGCCGATCAGCCCCTCCACCTGCGTGAGATAGCGGCGATGCGCGGGGAACCACTCGGGCGTGCCGAGCGCGATCGCGTTGAGCTCCGCCTCCAGCTCGAGCAGGTTCGCCTTCTTGCGCAGGTACTCCTCGCGCAGGCCCTCGCAGCTCTGGTAAGGGAAGACCAGATGGTAGAAGTCGCCGATCTCCTTGATCGAGACGGAGAGCTCGAACTTCTTGTTGGTGACCGTGCGCTCGCCCTTCTTGTTCGTGCGCGTGAGCTCGAGCTCGGGCTTCGCCGTGTCGGGGACGAGGAGCACGATCGAATCCACGTTGGCCGGGCGGTTGATCGACGGCGGGTTCTTCGCGAGATCGATCTCGAGGCCGCTCAGTACCTCGCCGAGCAGCATCAGCTTGCCGCCGCGCTCGACCAGGCGCGGCTTCAGCGCTTTCAGCAGCTTCTCGTTCTTGATCTCGAGCCCGACGATCTGCGCTTCGAGCGGTTCACTCGCGCAGGTGCAGACGAAGAGCGCGATCGCCGAGCGGCGGAGGCGTTGCGTGGCGGCGTAGTGCATGGTGGATCGGGAGCGGGAGCGGGAGCGAGCGGGTTTCAGAGCTTCCATCCGGCGCGCGGCTCGCGGCCGACGAACGCGTTCGCCTCGGGGACATCGGGCGAGCTGAGCTTCGCGTGGTCCCAGCTCATAGGCTTGCCGGCGCGGTAAGCAACGTTGCCGAGCAGGATCGTCTCGGTGAGCAGGCCGGCGTAGGCGAAGGAGCAGGTGGTCTGTCGGTCTCCCTCGCCCTTGCAGGCGCGGATCCACTCCTGATGGTGGCCGACGGAAGCGGGGATGCTCTGCTCCGGAGGCGTGAACTCCTTCCACTGCGCTTCCGGCAGCAGGAGGGCGCGCCCGTAGTCGGCGAGCAGCATGCCTTTCTCGCCGACGAAGAGGACGCCGTTGCCCCAATCGGGCACCTGCTTCTCCTGCACGAGCTTCGGCCGGCGATCGGTGTCGTACCAATGCAGCGTCAGCGCGGCGCGCTTCCCGCGCGCAGGGAAGTCCCACGCGACGTGGAGGTTCGGCGGCGTCGTCTCCGCGTGGCGCTCGGGGCCGTCCGCGCTCACCTTCGTCGGGTGATCGAGCTCGAGCGCCCAGAACGCGAGGTCGACGAAGTGGCAGCCCATGTCGCCGAGCGTTCCGCCGCCGAACTCCCACCAGCGGCGCCAGCCGGCCGGGTGATAGTCGGGGTGATAGGGCCGCGCGGGAGCAGGTCCGAGCCAGAGCTCCCAGTCCAGGTTCGCCGGAACCGCGGGCGTCTCCTTCGAGCGCTCGCCGCCGGACCACGTCTTGCCGCACCAGACGTGCACTTCCTTGATCGCGCCGAGCACGTTCGCGCGCACGAGCTCGACGACGCGCCGGTAGTTGTCGCCGGCGTGGATCTGCGTGCCCATCTGCGTCGCGACGCCGGCCTTCGCCGCGAGGGTGCGCATCTCGCGCGCTTCCGCGATCGACCACGCGAGCGGCTTCTCGCAGTAGACGTGCAGCCCTTGCTTGAGAGCCAGCGCGCTCGGCAGGAAGTGCGTGTGGTCGGGCGTCGAGACCACGACCGCGTCGAAGCCGCCGCGCTCGAAGAGCTTGCGGAAGTCGCGGAACTCCTTCGCTCCGGGGAAGCGCTGCGTCGCGCGCGAGAGGTTCCCGGCATCGACATCGCAGAGCGCGAAGATCGTCTCGCTCGCGACCTCGTTCAGGTTGTCGCCACCGCGACCGCCGCAGCCGATGACAGCGAGGTTCAACTTCTCGAGCGAGCTCCCCACTCGCCGCGCGAAGAGGCCGGGCGCGCTCCAGAGGGTGGCGGAGGCAGCGAGGCTGTGCTGCAGGAAGACGCGGCGAGACGGCAGGCGACTCATCGAGGGCTCCTCGGGCTTCGTTCCGATGGGCCTCGTTTCTCGCCTCCCCGGACGTACGGTGCCAGGAACATTTTCACCGGGGTCTCTGACCCCGGTGAAAATGTTCCTGGCACCGTACGTCCGGTGAAAATGTTCCTGGCACCGTACGTCCGGGGTCGCCGGGGTGGGCGGGTGGGGAGATGGGGGTGTCAGAAGAGGCCGATGGTCAAGCGCTCGGCGTTGGTGGCGGTGAGCTCGAGCAGCGCGCCGCCGGGGGTGAGCTCGACGGGGAGCATCTGGTGATAGAACTGGCCGCCGACCAGGTCGTAGCTGAGCGGCAGTGGCGCGCTGATCTCGGCCGTGCCCGCCGTCGTCGGCAGCGCGAAGAGGAAGTCCATCGCCACGTGCCAGGTGCAGCCGCTGCGGCCCTCGAGCAGCACGGCGTCGAGCGGGATCGAGACGGTCGAGAGACCGATCAGCGAGATCGCGAAGCCGTTCGTCGGCAGGCCCGTGGCGCGGGCGCGATAGGTGCCGCCGACCCAGGGGAGCGAGGTCACGGAGAGCAGGTTCGCGCCACCCGAGCTCGCGCAGCCCGCGCCGATCGTCGCCTGCGCGGCGGGGCAGTTGGTATAGAGGCGCGCGTAGCTCGCGGCGCTGTAGGACCCGAGGTTCGCGAACTGGCCACCGAGCTCCAGGTGGTCGCCCTTCCAGAGGAGGTCGCGCACGACGCCGTTCACCGGGCCGACCACCGCGTCCCACGTCGATCCGCTCCAGCGGGCCAGGCCGGTGTGAGGCGGGATCCCGCCCCGGGTCGCGAATTCGCCGGCGATCGCGAAGCCGCCATCGGGCAGCGCTTCGATGCTGCGGACACCGTTGCCCAGCGGAGTGATCCCGGCGCCCAATGCGCTCCAGGTGCTGCCGCGCATCATCGCGATCCCGTCCGCGGCGACGCCGCCGACCGAGGTGAACGAGCCCGCGATCACGAGCGCGCCATCGATGGTCTCGCCGATCGCGGTGACGCGACCGTTCGGATTCCCTCCGGGGGTCACGGGGTTCCAGCCGGTGGAGGGACTGTACTTCACGAGGTTGGTCCCGACCGCGGGGCCGAGCAGCGACGTGAAGCTCCCGCCGATCACGACGTCGCCGTTCGCGCGCTCGAACATGACGTCGACCTGCGTCGAGAGATCGGGCTCGGCGAGCCGCCACCAGGTGAAGCCATCCCACATCGAGAACACGCGCAGGCTGCCGTTGATGCCGTAGGCCAGAACGTTTCCGTTCTGGAGCACCGCGAGGGCGCTCGGAGAGCGAGGGAAGGTGCCCCAGCTCGGGAAGGCGCTCCATGTCGTTCCGTTCCAGAGCACCATGTCGGGGGAGCCGAGGCCATCGATCGACGCTCCGGCGCCCGCCATCAGTAGGTCCCCGTTCGGGAAGACATCGAGCATGCGGTACTCACCGCCGAAGGTCGCGCGCGCGAACGGCTGCCAACGCCCATCGGCGAAGCGCTGCGCGACATGCCAGCCGTCGGGAGTCGCGAAGCCTCCGACCGCGATCGTGGCACCCGTGCGATCGGCCGCCAGCGCGCGGATCGTCGCTGTCGTCGTGCCGCGGAGGCCGCTGCCCACGAAGGCCCACGCACGTCCGTCGTGCAGCGCGGGATAGCAGTCCACGTGGGTGCTCCCCGGGAACGGTCGCGTGTGCAGCGCGGTGAAGATCTCGCCGTTCGACAGCGCGAGCAGCGCGCGTTGGAAGCCCGGCGCGTAGGTGAAGAGGTTGTGGAAAGCGCTCGCGGTGACATCCGTCTGGCGCTGCCAGGTGCTGCCGTTCCAGCGCGCGATGTCGTACATCGCCGTCGAGGTCCCGATCACGGTGGAGAAGTCGCCCGCGATCCATAGATCGCCGTTGGATGCGATCTCGACTTCGAAGACGTCGCCGCCGGCGCCACCGGCGGGACCGATGTAACCCCACTGTGCGCCGTCCCAGCGCCTGAGAGAAGAACCCGTGATCGGCTGACGCGCGCCACCGGCGATCACCGCGCCGTCGTTGGCGATGGCGAGGTCGTAGATGTCGTTGGTCGACCCAGCGCCGAGCGAAGACCAGAAGCCGCCGCTCCAGCGCGCGATGCGCGGCAGGCTCTGGCCACCGGCGATCGTGAAGCTGCCGCCGACGTAGAGCGCGCCGTTCGGTGCGGCCGCGAGCGCCGCGACGTAGCCGTTCGTCCCGCTGCCGCCGAGTGAAGACCACGTGCTGCCGTCCCAGCGCGCGAGGTTCCCGCACATGGCTCCCCCGGCGAAGCTGAAGATGCCGCCGGCCGCGATCGAGTCGTCGCTGAGGCGCACCATGCACTCGACGAGCCCGTTGGTGCCGCCGCCGACGCCGCGCCAGCTCGTGCCGTCGAAGCGCGCGATGTTGCTCGCGGGGACGTTGCCGATCTGGCCGAATTGCCCGCTGACGAAGAGCTCGCCGTTCGAGCGAGTGGCGATCGCGCGGATCTCGCCCGTGAGCGCGACGTTCTCCGGACCGACCGCGCGCCAGGTGCCGCTCGCGCGATCCCACCACACCACGGGCGCCCGCACGCCGGCGATCTGCGTGAAGCTGCCGCCGATCACGAGGCGCTCCTCCAGCGGGCCGGCGCCATCCGGATCCCAGAGCGCCGAGGCCAGGATCATCCCGGCCGTCATGGGATCGAGGCCGCCCGGGAGCGGCGTCGGGAAGCACTGGGAGTGGAGCGAGCCGCTGCTCGCGGCGGCCAGGACGAGCGCCGCAGCGATGCGGCGACCAGCGAAGGAGATGCGACGCATGGGGATCCTCGAGGGAACCTGTGGCGCCCGAGAAGCCGGGCCCTGCGTCCGCGTTCACACGAGAGCCTCCCGCGAGGGATCAGCGACCGAGGATTTTCCCGCCCGCCGGATCGCTCGACCTCATCGCGCGCTTTGCACCTGCGCGAGGATCTTCTCCGTCTGCACGCGCAGCCCGTGCGTCGGCTCGAGGATCGCGCGCCCGAGCTCGGCGGCCCTTTGGGCCGCCTCGAGCGCCTCCTCGGGGCGCGAGGTCCGCAAGAGCGCCACGGCTCGATTCGCGCCGCAGCGCACCGCGAGGGGATGACCCTGTGGGAAGAGGCGCTCCAGCATCGCGAGCGCCTCTCCGAGCAGCGCTTCGGCGTCCTCGTCGCGACGCGATCCGAGGAGCAGGTCGGCGAGATTCGCCAGGGCGCCGGCCACCTGGTGGTGATCGCCGGCGGCGTTGCGCCGGTAGAGCGCCAGAGCTTCGCGCAGCGCGGCCTCGGCTTCGGCGGCTCGGCCAGATGCTTGCTGGGCGAACGCGACGCTCGTCCATCCGATCGCGAGGTCGGCGTGATCGGTCGGCAACGTGCGGCGGAACATCTCGAGTGCTTCCTGCGCCAGCGGCTCCGCTTCGGCCGTACGGCGCTGGGCGAGCAGCGACTGGGCCAGGTTGGCGAGGGCGCGCGCCGTGAGCGGATCACCTTCGGGGCGGAGACGGCGCCGCATCTCGAGCACTTCGCGGAAGCTCGCCTCCGCTTCCGCGCTGCGGCCCTTCGACTGCAGCAGAGAGCCGAGGTTGTTCAGCGCCGAAGCGATCTCCGCATGATCCTCGGGATGCAGGCGGCGCTCCATCGCGAGCGCTTCGCGGTAGTGCGCCTCGGCTTCGTCGAGGCGGCCGCGATGTTGCAGCACGACGCCGAGGCCGCGCAGCGCGTACGCGAGCTCGGGATGATCGCCGTCCTGCTGCGCGCGGCGCGCGTCGAGCACGGCGCGGAAGAGCGGCTCGGCCTCGCTCGTGCGGCCGAGCCGATCGAGATGGATCGCGACGAGCGAACGCGCGCGCGCGGTATCGGACGCGCGCTCGGGGCCGCTCGCCGTGTATAACGCGAGCGCGCGCTCCGCGAGCGGCAGCCCTTCGGCGGGGTGATCGTTGCCGAGCAGCGTGCGCGCGACGCGCATCTGCACCTCGGCCTCGGTCGCCGGATGCTGGCGCAGCGCCCCGGCGTCGAGCTCGGCGACGACTTGCTGCATCACCTCGGAGACGCGGCGATCGACGCTGCCGCCCTCGAGCGGATCGCCGGAGGCGAGCGCTCTCAGCAGGATCTCGCTGAAGGTCTCGGCGCGCCGCTGGGCCTCCTCCGCTGCGCCTTGCGAGCGCAGCGCGCGCACGAGGCCGAGGCTCGTGCCGACGATGCCGCCGAGCAGCAGCACCAGCATCGCGGCGGCGGCGAGCAACGCGGCGCGGTTGCGGCGCGCGAAGCGCGCGCTGCGGTACGCGAAGCTCGGCGCGCGCGCGAGCACGGGCTCGCCGCGGCGGTAGCGCTCCAAGTCCTCGGCGAGCGCGCTCACCGTCTGATAGCGCTCGGCGCGCTCCTTCGCGAGGGCCTTCAGCGCGATCCAGTCGAGATCGCCGCGCAGCGCGCGAGCGAGGCTTTGCGGATCGGTGCGGCGAGCGCGCGCGATCGCCAGGGCGCGCTCGCTCTCCTCCGCGACGCGCAGCGAAGGGCGCGGCGGTACCTCGCTCTGGATGCGCAGGAGCAGCGCGGGCAAGCCGAGCTGCCGCGTCGTCTCGCGCTCGAGCGGCGTCGTTCCGGCGAGCAGCTCGTAGAGCACGGCGCCGAGCGAATAGATGTCGCTGCGCGTATCGATGTCGAGCTCGCCCGCGGCTTGCTCGGGGCTCACGTACTCGGGCGTGCCGAGGAAGAGCCCGCGCTCACGCGTGATGTCCGCGTCGGGCTCGAGCGGCTGCAGCGCCTTCGCGATGCCGAAGTCGATCACCTTCGGGAGCGGTGAGCCGTCGACGGTCGCGACGAGCAGGTTCGAGGGCTTCAAGTCGCGGTGGACGATGCCCTTTTGATGCGCGTGCAGCACGGCGCCGCAGATGCGCAGGAAGAGCTGGAGCCGCGACGCGAGATCGAGCTGCTGCTCGTCGCAGTAGCGCCCGAGCGGCACGCCCAGGACGCGCTCCATCGCGAAGAACGGGCGACCGTCTGCGGTGATGCCGGCGTCGAGCACGGTCGCGATGCAGGGATGGCTCATCAGCGCCAGCGTCTGGCGCTCGGCGGCGAAGCGCGCGAGCACCTGCCGCGAGTCCATGCCCGGCTTCAGCACCTTCAGCGCGACGACGCGGCGCACGGGCTCGAGCTGCTCGGCCTCGTAGACCGTGCCGAAGCCGCCCTCGCCGAGCAGCCCGAGCACGCGATAGCGACCGATCTCTGCGGGCAGCGCGCGAGCGCCCTCCTCGTCGAGCAGGGAAGCGAGCTGCTCGTGCACCACGCGCTCGGCGACGACGCTCGGCGCGCCGTCGTGCGCGAGGAGCCGCTCGACGGCGGAGCGCAGCTCCGCGTCCTCGCCGCAGCGCTGCGCGAGGAAGCCCGCGCGCTCCTCGGGCGGCAGATCGCAGGCGTCGAGGAAGAGCTCCTTCGCGCGGCGATGCAGCGCGGCGTTCATGCTTCCGTCCGCGGCGCCGGGGGCTCCGCGCCATCGCCACCGGGTTCTCCGAGCTCGGCCGCGAGCCACGCGCGCGCCGCGCGCCATTCGCGCTTCACCGTGGCCGTCGAGATCGACAGCACCTCCGCGACCTCTTCCACCGAGAGGCCCGTGAAGGTGCGCAGCTCGACGACGCGGTACTGCTGCGGATCGAGCTCGGCGAGCTTCGCGAGCGCTTCGTGGAGGCTCAGCGCGTCGAAGTCGCGCCCCGCGCGCTCGTCGGCGATCTCGCCGGAGAGCGTCACGCGCAAGCGCTCGGAGCCACCGCGCTTCGCGGCCTGCGCCTCGCGCGCGTGGTTCGCGAGCACCTGCCGCATGGCCGTCGCGGCGACGGCGAAGAAGTGCGCGCGGCCCTGCCAGCCTTCCGGCGCCGAGCGCACGAGCTTGAGATAGGCCTCGTGCACCAGCGCGGTCGCTTGCAAGGTGTGCTCGGGAGCGGCGCGGCGCATGTGGCTCCGCGCGAGGCGGCGGAGCTCTTCGTACACGACGGGCAGCAGCTCGCTGGCCGCCGAGCCGTGGCCCTCGGCCGCGCGCTCGAGCGCGCGCGTGATGTCTTCGGGAGTGAGCGGGGACATGCGGTGGGTCGACCGGGCTCCATGCGGCTCGACCCAATCTACGATCGGCGCGGGGCACGGCGCACCTGCGCACTCGGAGTCCGCGCGTTCCCCGCCCGGCGCGCCGCTCAGCGCAGATGGATGTCGAGGCCCGGAGAGAGCGCGAGGCTCGGACCCAGGGCGAGCCACTGGCAGTAGCTGTGCGCGCCGACCAGCAGCGGGTCCGCGGGGATCGGCGAAGCGAACGAGGCGCTGCCGCTCGGCGCCGCGACGGGGAAGGAGAAGTCCGGGAACGGTGAGAGCGCGCAGCCCGGCCCGAGCAGCGAGCTCAAGTCGAGCGGGAAGATGCCGAACACGTGCGTCGTGAAGCCGACGACGAGGGTCGCGGTGCTGCCGGCCGGCAGCCCGGCGAGGGTGATTGCGTAGCTCGCGTTGCCGAGCGCGGGCGCGCTGTTGCCGTCGATCGCGGGGATCGCGCCGAGCGAGGAGCAGCCGACGTCGTAGCGCGTGTTCACCGCGCGCTGCGGCATCCAGGAGAAGATCGGTCCGCGCGGCGCGACCGGCACGACGCGCGCGTAGAGGCGGAGATCGTCGAGGTCGTAGGATCGGAGATAAGGCACTGCGCTGCTGCTCGAGCCACCGCCGAGCTCGAGCGTGCGCACGCTGCGCATGCGGAAGGTCCCCGGCGTGAAGGTCTGGCTCGCGTTCACGACGCCGTTCAAGCGCCACTCCGCCGTGCCGACGTTGTCATCGACGACGAGCGCGACGTGCGTCCAGACGCCGAGCGGGCTGTCGGCGCCGCCGTTCGAGCGCAGGCGCGTGGCCGGGATGGAGATCGAGAGCTCGAACGAGTTCAAGAGCGCACCTCCGGTCTCGATCTTCGCCTCGGCGCCGAAGCTCGCGACGCGCATCGTCTCCGGGCCGTGTGCTCCGACGCGGCGCTGCCACCACGCGAGCGTCCACGCGCCGCAGAGCTCGACCGGCCAGCCCGTGTCAAAGAGGTGGCTCGCGGGGTTCGCGGCGTTGGCGGCGACGCAGCCGAAGCCGGGCTCGTTCGCTTGGAAGCCGGCGCGATTCGCCGCACCTTGCCACGTGCTCACCGGGAAGGTCCCGAAGCTCGGCGCGAAGCTCGTCGCGGCCGCGTTGAAGGCGCGGTTCCCGCGCACTTCGTCGAAGTGGAAGTTCAGGATCTCCGCCGACTGCGTGTTCGAGGTGGGCGGCGCGAAGACGTGGACGAGCTGCGTCGCGATGCGCTCGCTCGCGGCGCCGCTGGCGTCGCGGACGCGCAGACGCACGGTGTAGCTGCCCGGCGCGGTGTAGGTCGCCGTCGCCGTGGGACCGCTGGCATCGAAGACGCCGTCGTTCTCGAAATCCCAGGCGATCGAGGCGATGCCGCCCGGATGCGTGGTGAAGCTGCGGTCGCTGAGCTGCACCGCGAGGGGCGCGAAGCCGCGTACGCGCGACGCGCCGAAGTCGGCGTGCACGCCGCTGAAGGCCGAGTACTCGAGGCGCGCGACCGGCACGGCATCCGCGAGCGGGTAGATATCGATGAACGCCGAGACCGGATCGTTGCGCCGCAGGTAGTCGCTCCCGCCGACGGTGCCCAAGGCGCCGCTGGCGAGCTCGAGCGCGAGCCCGAGCGGATTCGCCTGGCCACCGCGGCTCGGCGTCGCGACCTCGACGATCAAGTCGCGCCCGAGGCCGGGGTGATAGACGTAGCCGTTCGCCGACGGGAACGAGAGCACGAAGGGCCGCGGCCCGGGACCCGCGGAGGATCCCGACGCCAAGGTGTAGTCGCCCTCGAAGAGCTCGACGGGCCACGAGGCGAAGTTGTCCTCGAAGTAGCGGCGATAGTTCTGCGCGCGATAGTCGACCGCCGCGGTGGCGAGCGCGACGCGCAGGTCGAGATAGGTGGCGGCATTCCAGCTCGTGACGTTCGCCGGCGGTCGGAACGCGATCGAGTGGATGCGGATCGGCCCGCTCGAAACGAACTCGCCCGCGTCGTAGACGAAGTGATGGCGCTGTTGCTCCGCGACGCGGAAGGGCTCGTTGCTGCCGCTGTTGGCGTTCGTGTTCTCGAAGCCCGCGGGCAGCGTCTGCGTCTGGACCTGCGCGAGGAGGGGAGCGGCGCCGGGGAAGAGGAGGAGCGCGGAGAGCAGTCGAGGCGAGATCGGCGGCATGGTGGGAGCTCGTGGGCGGCTTGTTGCGCACGGTAGACGCAAAACGCCGGCTCCGAGGGCCAGTCTTTCTCGATGACGATGTGGAAGGCGTGCCACGCGATGCGGGCTGTGCGGCCTCCAACCTCCGACCCGGCGAAGCGCCTCGATCAGCTCGAGCGATTCGGCAGGAAGCTGAAGCGGCGAGTGAACGCGATGCAGCGGTTCGTGGAGGCGTGGTGGCCGGGGTAGCGCGCGCTACTTCCTGTGCCGGAGCTCGAAGGAGAGGTAGGCACGAGAGCTGCGAGGAGAGCTGGAAGCGGAGCGCATTCCTTCATACACCACACAGGATGGCGGCGGCCCGGCAATCGATGAGCCGGGGCGCCTGCGTCGTCTCGGCTCAGATGCCGACCACCGCATCGAGGGCATTGAGCAGCACCACTTGGAGTGGTCCGCCGACCGCGTCCAAGCGCACCCCCTGTACGACGACCCGGAAACCGAGCCAAGACGAATCCGGCGGTACGGGCATCGTGTGTACACCGTTGCCGGGCAGCTGGAAGTGAAACCCGAGGTCGATCAGCAACTCGCCACCGAGCAACGGCAGCGGCGTCGAAGCGGGCTGGAGCGACAGCAGGACGGCGGTGAACGCCGTGTTCGCGTTTGGAGATGTGCCGATCTGCCACGTCGTGCCTACCACTGGCAACGTCGCGCAGACGCAATCTAGCGGGTTTACGCCGTTGCCGTTCCGCACCGTGCAGCTCGCCGCGGGCGGCGGCGTGTCGTACTCGACGACGTACCCCTTGATCCCGAAGCTCGTCGGGTTGTCACCGACTTGTGCGTCGTTCCAGCTAGAAGAACGACAATTGGAGGGGCCAGAGCACTTGTATCCGAGGTAATCCTCGATCAGTCCTGCGAAGTTGTTTGGTTCTCCGGGAGCCCAGCTCGTGAAGGACCAAGGCTCGCCGGTCACCCACGCCCAGTTGGCGTGGGGAGTCGAGCCGTTGTCGAAGGTCTGGTAGCCGCCGAGCCAGGGGCCGATGTTCGAGTTGCCTGATTGCACCCAGTACTGCGGGTCATCGACCAGCTGGAACACGAACGTGTTCTCAGCGCCTGACGTGGGGGTGGCAAGATAGCCACCGCGCGCCTGCGCCGCTGCTCGCGCCTGGGTCCACGAAATTCCGGACGGCTCGAGCACTGCCTGGTAGTAGTGGCCATTGCCGCCGCTCGTGGTCGGCCAGTGGAGCAGCTGTGCGGTAGCAGGAACGGCGAGGGTCAAGGCCAGCGAACCTGCGCCAAGGAGGAGCTTCTTCATGGGTTGATGTCGAGACGGGACTCGCGAGGAGGATCGGGGAGCAGGCGCTTGTCGAATCCTAGAGCGACAAGCCGGAATTGATCAAGCTGGACGCGATGAGGAACTTCAGCGGCGCGGCCCCTCGCTTCGGCGGCATTGGACGCACACGCTGCCGTTCCGCAGAGTTCGCGATCCGGTTGAGATGTTGAGCGGCTTCTTGTCTGCATGAGGAACGTGATCAAGAGGCCGCACTTCCGCTGGCCGAATCCGTACTCCGCGCCCGCGCCCGCGCCCGCGCAAGTGCAATGCAGATCATGGGCGCGTGCCTGCGAGCAAGGGCTGAAGTCGAGTTCCTCGTGCCGATCCGCCGTGGTGCTCAGTTGAGCTCGAAGAGCGCGGTGGGGGAGTGGCGGATGCGCGGCGGTCGAGTGGGCAGTCCCGAGTGTTCTTTGGATGCGCCGGATGGAATCGGGAGCGGTGAGGAAGGTGATCATGTCGCGCCGTGCGCCACAGCCATCGCAGACGAGAACATCGATGGCAGAAGTGCGGCGGAGCAACTCGGCTCATCGCAGGCTCTCGTGGCGACGCGTGGGCCGCTCTGATTCGGAGAGAAGCTGCAGCGTGTGGAGCTCTTGGTGACGCTCGCCGTGGATCGATGGGAACTCTGGCAGAGCGGTGCGTGTGACGGTGTGGAGGAAGCAGGGACGACGTGATCGCGCCAGTTGGCGGTGGGAGCGAGGATGCTACGGTAGCTGAGCATCGGTGGTCGCGGTCGCGGCAAGAGAGCGATGCGTCGCTCGAGAGAGGCCGCGGGCTCGAAGCGAAGCGCCCAGGGGCTGTCGGCGAAGGGGTGCCTGAGAAGGAAGAGGCGCTAGCCCTGCGAAGAGAAGCAGAGCTGCTCGGCGGCGAAGGCGTTCGCGCACGGGGATGCGCATGGTGGCGTGGAGCGAGGAGCAAGCGGCGCGAGCGGAGAGCGGAGTGGGAGTCGGGGGCCCGAATTCGCCGCCGCCTTGCCGCTTCCGATGGTGTGGCGCGGAGAGCGCGCGACGCCTACCTCCGCCTGGGCCTTGCAGGGGGAGGCACCGCCCCTCGACGCGCGCTAGGATCGCGAGCTCCCACCGGCGGCGCCCGCGCGTCGCCCGGCTCACTCTCCGCCCGAGCCCCTTGGAACCGCGTGCGCAACCTCGTCCTCGTCGCCGGAGTCGGCCTCGCCGCGGCGCTGTCGCCGCGCGAGCTCGCCGCGCAGGATCCCGCTGCTCCTGCGCCGATCGAGTCGGTGCGCTACGGCCGCGACGTGCGGCCGATCCTCTCGGATCGCTGCTTCCGCTGCCACGGCCCCGATGCCACCCAGCGCAGCGGGGAGCTGCGCCTCGACACGCGTGAGGGGGCGATCGCAAGGCGCGACGGCGGCGCCGCGATCGCGCCGGGCGCGCCGGAGCGGAGCGCGCTGCTCGCCCGCGTCGCGAGCGACGATCCCGACGAGCGCATGCCGCCGCCGGAGTCGCACAAGCGCGCGCTCTCGAAGGACGAGATCGGGCTCCTCGCGCGCTGGATCGCGGAGGG
>JAEUHW010000334.1 GCA_016793245.1 Planctomycetota bacterium | reverse complement strand
GAGCAAGCCGGTGCCGCTCGGCGTTCCGTCGGTGACGCAGAGCTCGGCGCCGAGGCCGGTGACGGTCCCGCGGAAGACGGTGAGCGAGCCCAGCTCCGCATGCTCTTGGTACACCGCCAGCGACGAGAGCGTGCCGGCGTTGAGGTCGCCCAGCGGCAGGGTGCCCGCGCTCGTGCCATCGCTGGCGTAGGGCTCCGTACCGCTGGTGCCATCATCGGCTGCGAACCACGTGGGCGCGCTCGGAGCGCTACCTAGGAAGCCGTAGGGTCTCGAGCTCGCCGAGCCCGTGGCGCCCGGCAGGAGCAACGCGGTCCCGCCGTTGGTTCCGTCGGTGCGATACCAGTAGGAGATGAGGCCGTCGGGGAACGCGGTGAGCAACGCGCGCCCGCCGGCTGCGCGCGCCCAGAGCCGCGGGATCGACGAGCCCGTCAGGGAGATGTCGCGTACCAGCGTCGTGCCCACGCTGGTCGCGTCGGTCATCCAGAGCTCGATGCCGTTGCTCCCGTCGTTCGCGGCGAAGAGCACGCGCAGCGGCGAAGTGGAGAGGGTCAGGAAGCCTTCCGGATCGCCCGCGCCGCGAATCGTCCAGTTCCTGACTTGCGCCGTTCCGCGCGCGGTGCCGTCGGTCTTCCAGAGCTCGCGTCCGCTGGAGGGCAGTTCGGCGGAGAAGAGCACGGTGTTGCCCGCGACGAAGGGCACGGGATCGGAGCCCGTGCTGCCGGCGTACACATCCTCGATCAGCGTTGTGCCGCCGCTCGAGGTGTCGTGCTCCCAGAGCTCGCGTCCGTAGCCCTGGCGGAACGCCGAGAAGTAGAACTTCACCGTGCCGCCGAAGTTGCCGACCACGAAGTCCCGCGGCGAGGAGCCGAGCACGCCCGGATTCACGTCGCCCGCGAGCGTCGCTCCCGTGTCGCGCGTGACGTAAGGCTCGCGTCCGACGGTCGAGCTCTCCGCGCTGAACATCACGTGGCCGCCGGAGCTCACGAAGCCCTGCGGCGAAGAGCTCGCCGAGCCCGGGCGGATGTCGGCGCGAAGCGCGGCACCCGAGTTGCTCCCTTCCCAGAGCTCGATGCCATGCACGCCGTCATCGGCGGCGAAGAGCGCCAGCGCGAAGGGCACGCCCGAGATCACGCGAACACCCCAGACGATCTCCGAGCTCGTGGTCATCGAGCCGGTCGTCCCCGGCCGCACGTCGAAGGCGAGCGCGGTCCCGCCGCTCGTGCCGTCGCTGTACCAGAGCTCGCGCCCGTAGGTGGGATGGATCGCGGAGAAGAAGATCAGGTTGTTCACCAGCGTGAGCTGGCTCGGGCTCGAGCTCTCCTCGCCGGTATAGATGTCGCGCACGCGGTAGGTGCCCCCCGTCGTGCCGTCCGAACGCCAGAGCTCTCGGCCCAGCTCCTGCGTTCGCGCCGCGAAGTAGAGCACGCCTCCCAAGGCGACGAACTGATCCGGCGCCGAGGAGAAGCTGCCCGGCGCGATGTCGAGCACGAGCGAGGTTCCGGCGCTCGTTCCGTCCGTCTTCCAGAGCTCGGAGCCGCAGGTTTGGGTGAACCCCGCGAAGAAGGTCGTCGTCCCGATGAGGAGGGCCGGTCCATCGCCCTGCAGCAAGCTCGTCTCGCTCCCCGTGGCGATGTCGCGCACCAGGCTGGGCGTTCCTTGAGCGAGGACGGGTGCCGCCGACGCACCGAAGAGCAGGCAGGAGAAGAAGCAGCGACGCAGCATGGGAGGCGAGACCTCGCGCAGGGGCTCGGAGCGAGCCGCGCGACATCGCGGGCTTCGTGCCGAGGGCGGGATGAAGGGGTCATCCGGCCCGCGAGCGCGTTGTTACGGGGAATCCGCGCGCGCCAGCAGGTGTGGAACGCCCGCCGAGCTCCCCGAAGCCAGCCTCGCCCCGCCTACTAGGACGACAGCTCCGTCGGCCAAGGGAAGTCGATGACGAAACGCTCGCTCCTCTCGCGCACGCGCTCCTCCTGGTCCAGGGCATAGGTCACGCGGAACTTCAGATACCAAGCCTCCCACGCGAACAGATAGGCGAAGCTGCGCACGCGGCGCGTACTGCCGCCGAGGAGCATCGAGTAGGTGAACTCGGTTCGCATCCCTTGGAAGCGCCCGCCGCGGCTCGGCTCGACGGTGACCTCGCGGGTGTCGCCGACCTCGGCGTCCGGGTGGGCTCGGCGCACGTCCTCGATGACCGAGTGCTGGTGCTGCAAGGGCTCGAGGCCCCGCGGCGGTCGCGCGTAGAGGTAGATGCTCGCGAAGGCGAGGCGTTCCAGGTCGAGCGACTCGTAGTTGGCGCTCACGTCCTCCGGCGCCTTCTCGTCCCAGAGGCGAACGAGAGGGCAGCCCGCGAGGGTGCGCGGGAACGCGGCTCCGGTCGGTGGATGGGCGTACGCAACCTCGACCGCCTCGGGCTCCGGCGGGCCGAGGCGCACGCTCGGACATCCGCCGCAGAGCAGCGCGAGGAGGAGCATGCCGAGGCTCGCGGATCGCCGTAGGGGCGAGGACCCGCGAGCCTTCCGTGACCTCTCCCTGCCGCGCGGGCCCGAGGCTCTCATCGGGCTTCGCTTCCGCGCTCAGTGCGCGGTCGCCACATCCACGGGCCGGTAGCCGCCGCGCCCGCGGTAGTAGAGCAGCAGGCCGAGGTAGACCACGAGCATGCCGAGGGGGAAGAGCGCCACCTTCTGCAGTGTCGCCTGCTGCACGCCGGCCTTGGCATCCGCGATGACCTTCTGCTCTTCGGCGGTGGCGATCTTCAGCTTCTCTTCGTCGACGGCCTTGTAGCTGCCGAGCAGGCCCGTCTTCTCGACCATCACCTTCTCGTGCACGACGGCGTCCTTCGCCTTCACCGTGCTGTCGAGGGTCGTGTCCTGCATGAAGCCGAGGAGCATCGCGCCGATCACGCCCACGCCGAGCATGCCGACGCCACCCGTGGCGTTCAGGGCCAGCGCGCCGCCCTTCGGGCACTGCTCGGTCACCACGCCGAGCATGGTCGGCCAGAAGAAGCTCTTGCCGACTGCGTAGAGCGTCGCGGCCGCGAAGATCAGCGCGGTGCTACTCGCGTGCGAGAGGGACACCAGGCCGAGTGCCGCGAGCAGCGAGCAGCCGGCGAGGACGCCGATGGGCGAGAACTTGTGGAGGATCGGGCCGGCGCAGAAGCGCAGGATCATCATCAGCAGCGAGGTGTAGAGCAGCACGTACATGCCGTTGGCGCCGAGGATCGGAGTCATCAGCGCGCTCACCCAGCTATCGACGCCGAGCTCCGTCGTGGCGAGCGGCACCATGATGAGGAGCAGGAGCAAGAAGAGCGGGCGCCCGAGCGAGCGAGTGTAGGCGAACATCGCCGCAGCGGAGACGGCGGCGATGATCGAGCCGATCGTCATCGGGTTCGTGACGCTGGTGGTCGAACGCACCAGCTCGACGGCCATCAGCCAGACGATGATGAACGTGCCGGCCGCGCCGACTTCCTTCAGCATGTCGCGGTAGGAGCCGCCCGCGGCGACGCGCTCGTTCACGGGGAAGCTCTGGAAGGCCAGGATCGCCACGTAGAGGACCGCGGGGATGGCCAGCAGCCACATCTTGGACTGCCACGCCATGTCGGCGGGCAAGCTCAGCGCCAGCAAGCCGGCGACCACCATGCCGCCCGGCCATCCCGCGTGGAGGATGTTCAGCCAGCGCGACTTGTCGTGCTTGAACTGGGTCGCGACGACCGGATTGATGTAGGCCTCGACGGTCCCGTTGCCGAGCGCCACGACGAAGTTCGCCCAGTAGAGCGCTTCGTAGCTCTTGGCGCTCACGGTCATGACCAACGAGATCATGTGGCAGGCGAAGCCGAAGAACATCGCGGTCTTGTAGCCGATCTTGTCGATGATCAGGCTGAAGATGACGATGCTGATGGCGAAGGGCCACAAGCCGACGCCGAAGAGCTCGCCCTGCTGTGTGGCCGAGAAGTTGAACTCCTTCGCCCATCCATCCATCAGGAAGATGCGGAGGATGAAGCCGAACGCCGTGGTGATCAGGGCGATGAAGCAGCCCCAGAACAGCAGCTTGTCGGATCGCGGGACGAGGCTCATGTGGCGGGCTCGAAGGGTTCGAGGGTGGGGGCAAGCAGTAGCGCGCGTGCTTCCCTCCTCGACGTAAGAGAGAAGCCGAAGGGATCGACCTCGCGGGGACGACCACCCAGCATGCTCACATCGAGTGGCGGACGATCCGAGCGCGGTCGTTCCCGTGGTGGGCGAGACCCTATGCCGCGCGCGAAGAGGATTCAAATCCGTTCTTCGGCGCGCCGCGGGAGTCGGTCACTTCCCGCTCTTCGGCTGGTCGCGTTCTTCGCGCACGCCGTAGCCGCGCGCCGGGCTGCCTTCGCGCAAGCGGAAGTCGCCCTGCTCCGCGTCGCGGAACAGCGGGTCCGCGCCTCCGGCGACGTGGGTCTGTCGCACGCCGAGCTCTGCCGGCGGCGGCGCCTGCGGAGCGTCGAGCGCGAACCAGTACGTCGCGTCCAACGCGCAGGTCTCGGAGGCCGTCCCCGGGCCGATGTTCGCGAACGAGCGCAGCTCGGAGCGGCGATAGGCGACGAGGTTCCGCGAGAGCTGCACGTTGCGGCACGGGAGGAATTCGGGACCGCTCGACTCCTGCAGGATGCGGAGCACCCAGCGCTGCGGCGCATACAGCGTGTTGTGGCGAACGATCGCGCCATCGACGCCCACGAATGCGAGGGGCGCTTGCGAGCCGACGAAGCTGCAGTCCTCGATGGTGATGCGCCGCGCCTCGGCGTCGTCCTTGCCCGTCAGCGCCGGTCGGAAGTAGGGCTTCCCCGTCGAGCCGCCGGCGTTCACCGCGCGCTGCCCGGCGTGGACGAAACGGCAGCGCCGGATCGCGACCTCGCTCGAGCCGCCCTTCGCCTGCACGCCGCTCGCGGCGGGTTCTCGCGGGTCGTCCTCGAAGGTGCAGCGCTCGATCGTCGCGCGATGGCAGCCCACGAGATCGAGCGCCGAGCCGCCGCGGCCCCAGCGCCGCACCGTGCAGCTCTCGACCGCGACATCGAAGACGCCGGACAGCTTGATGCCGTCGGCGTTCGCGCGCCCGCCGACGTCCTCGACGAGCAGGTTCACGAGCTTCACGTGATGCGCCGGCGTCGCGAGATCGCCTCCGTCGTCGATATTGATGCCGTTGTGAGGCGCGCCGCGCACGACGAGATCGCGGAGCTCGACATGCGCGCACGCGGAGAGGTGCAGACCGCCTTCGAGCACGGGTGGTGCTTGCGGGTCGAGAGCGCAGAGTCGGATCGGTTGGCCCGGTCTGCCTTGCCAATGCGCAGCGAACAGCGCGCCGTAGCTGCCGGCGGCGAGCGCTAGCGTATCGCCGGGACGCGCTGCGGCCGCGGCGGCGCGAAGCTCCTCGCGCGTTCGGATCTCCACGCGTCGATCGGCCGCCGCCGCACGCGAGACGAGCGGAGTGAGGGAGGCCAGCAGCAGCAGGCAGGAGGCGCGAGTCATGAGCGCATCTTACGCGCGCTCGTCCAGCGGGCTCGCGCTCTCAGAAGCGGAAGCTCAACCCGAAGAACGGGCCGGCGAAGAGCACGTCGTAGACCAAGCGCTGCGAGCCGGTGCCGGAGTCGTAGTCGATCGAGAGCCAGCGATAGCCGGCGTTCAAGCTGGCGAAGCTCGAGAAGGGCCAGTCGATCCCCGCGGCCGCGTTCCACGTCGCGTCGGCGCCCCCGGCTCCGGCGTCGAAGCGCCCGATCAGCCCGAGGCCATCCGTGGCTCCGGCGCGGAAGCGCGCGCCGAGGAAGAGATCGGCCCACGACTCCGTGCCGGAGCGCCGATCTCCGGAGCTGCGCTCGCGGACCTGCGCGCGGAGGAAGTGGGCGCGCACGCCGCCGAGTGGCTCGACCCCCAGCGTTCCGAGCGAGCCCAGGTCCTCGCGCACGAGCTCGTACGCCTGACCGATCTCGACGATCGTCTGCGAGAACTCGATCTCCAGCTCACCGGCGCTCGACGACACATCGCGCTCGAGTCGCAGGAAGTCGAGCTCGCCGAAGATCGAGATCGGGCCGACCTTGGCTTCGCCGTGGATCACCAGCGTGTTCACGAAGGTATCGACCGGGCCACTCGAGGCGCTGCTGCCGAGGTCGGAAGCGCCGGCGCCCCGCGCGACCTTGCCCTCGGCTTCCGGCACCCAGAGGTAAGGCCGCAGCTCGAAGCGCCATTCCTCGTCCGCGGGAGGTGCTACAGGTGCGGAGGCCGCGAGCGGGACCTCCTGTGGCGGCGCCGTCTCCGCGTGCGCGCTGTCGGCTACGCGGCGTGGCGAGGCGAATTCGTACTCCGGCGCGAGCAGATCCGCGCCGCGCGAGGGCCGCGGCGGCGTGCCCGTCGAGCAGGCGCTCGCGCCGAGCAGCGCCGCGCTGGCGCCCAGCGCGTTCGAGAGGAGTCGGCCGAGAACGAAGAGTCTTGCGCAAGCCCCTCGGGGCTCCGTGGACGCGAAGAGCAGCAAAGGCAGAGTTCCGCAGATCTCGCCCAGGACGCGTTCCGCTGCGTTCGGCAGGCAGCGGATGGGCGAGGCGGGGCAGCGCGATCGACCGGCGACACCGTACGAGACGCGCGCGCGCGCGTCGACATCGCTTTCGCCTGCGCCTCAGCGGCGCACGCGGACCGCGAGGCCCGGCGTCGCCGTGAAGCCGCGCGGCGCGGCCGCGCTGGCGCAGAACGCCTGCACCGCGAGATCGCCGGCGAGGAGCTCGTTCGGCAGATCGAGCGTCAAGCTTGCGACGCCGCCGACGACGCCGACCGGCGGCGAGAGCAGCCAGAGCGGGAAGGTGCGCAGTGCGCAGCCATCCGCGCCGAGCTCGATCGGCATGCCCTGCATGCCGAAGGCGAACGCGGCGACGCTCGACGCCGCGATGCCGGTCGCCCGCAGCTCGATCCGCTCGCCCGGTCGCGGGCAGCCCACGAGGGATAGCGACGGGACGCTGCCGTCCGGCAGCGCGCAGCCGAAGCCGAAGCTCTCCGCGCCGCCCGGGCACGCGGCGGCTTGCACCGTCACGCTGACCACGCCGAGGTTCGAATCGCTGCGGCCGTCGTTCGCCGCATAGGAGTAGGTGTCCGGTCCGACGTAACCTGCGAAGGCGCGATAGCGCGCGCGCGTGCCGTCGAAGGCGACCGTGCCGTGCGCGGGTTGCTCGACGATGCGCAGCGTGAGCGGATCGTTGTTCGCGTCGGTGCCGCTCAGCAAAAGCTCGACCACGCGATCGGACGGCGTCGAGGCGCTGCGAGCCGCGACCTGCGGTGGCGTGTTGGTCGTCGGGTCGTCGCTGTTCGCGCCGTTGTGGCACTCGTAGCAGCCGACCTGCATGCCGCGCCAGAGCGTGCGCGTGCCGTAGCGCGAGCTCAACGTGCGAGCCATGCTCGCGCGCGAGAGCACCGTGCCGCGGAAGGTCGCGCCGTGACACGCGCTGCAGCCGGAGGTTCCCAAGCGCTCGGCGACATCGCCGTGGCGATCGACCCACTCGGCGCCGACGGGATGCAAACCATGCGGCCCGTCGATCTGCGTCTCGCTTAGGTTCGCATGGCAGGTGCTGCACTCGACGATCGTGCCGACGTGGCCCTGGAGGCGGATGCTCTGCAGGTTGTCGTTCTCCTCCGAGGTCGGGTAGATGGCATGCGTTGGGCCGTGGCACGCGGAGCACTGCAAGCCGCCGTGGCCGGCCGAGAAGCGGTAGAGCGAAGTGCCCGGCAGCGGCACGTCGGGATTGGTCGCGAAGCGCGCGTTCGGCGTCGTGCGCATGTGGCCCGGCGCATCGAAGACATCGGTGAAGCGCAGTGCGCCCGCGTTCGACAGCACGTCGCCCGTGTGGCAGCTCTGGCAGTTCGGCTCCTCGAGCCAGCCGTTGCGTCCGGTCGCGCCGACCGCGCTCATCGCGCCGTGGCAGCTCTGGCACGACATCGAGTAATCGCCATCGGCGCCGATCGCCTTGCCCATCGCGCCGCGGAGGCACTTCGTGTCGCTTCCCGGGTGGCAGCTATAGCAGGCGCTGCGATCGGAGATGTCGTCGAGCCGGCGCCCATCGGCGAGCCGCGCATCGGCGTGGCCGCCGTGCATCGCCGCGGTGAGCGGCGAGACACCAGCGACGCCCGTGCCCGGCAGCGCGTTCGAGCCATGGCAGCGCGCGCAGAGGATCGGCGTGCTCATGTTCGTCGCCGTCGCATAGAGACCCATCGGCGAGTAGCCCGCGGCCGCGAGCGCTTGCTGATAGAGCGGCGTGCCGCGATGGCGATCGTCGTGCAGCCGCAGGATGTTCAAGCGGTCGTCCTGCATGCCCATCGTGTAGACCCAGCCCGAGCTCGGGCGGGCGGCGGGATTGCTGCCCGAGGAGTGGCACATCACGCATTGCATCTCGGTCGAGACCGGCACGGTCGGCGTGGTGTCCGCCAGGAAGTTGCCTTGGCCGTCGCGCGCGACGAGGCGCATCAGCGGGTAGGGGTTCTTCCGCAGGAGGTCGTCGAGGGGCGTGATCGGGATGCCCTCGGCCACATATTCGGAGGAGCCCGCTCGGAAGCTCATCGCCTGCGGCACGTTCGCGGCACCCGGCATCGAGAACCCCGCGAGACCTCGATCGGGCGGCAAGCTCACGCCGAACAGCGCTTGCACGTGATCCCAGAAGTCGGTCTTGCCGATCGAGGTGCGGTTGATCGAGCCGCGCGGATCCGCGACGGCTTCGTAGCTCAGGCGGAAGCTGCTGCCGGCACCGCTCGAGACGAGGCGTCCGCCGACGATGAGGTGCGCGTGCAGGTTGTTGTAGGGCGGCAGGATCGAGAAGACGCTCGTGTCGCCGTCCATGCAGTGCATGCCGAGGTCGTTCCACCCGAGCACGCGCGCTGGACCCTGCGGTGCCGCGTCGAGGTGTGCGCCCGGGAGAGCGACAGCGAGGGACGCGAGGACGAGGCGTGCGAGGCAGGGCGAGCGGAGCATGGGAACCTCTGCCCGAAGGCAGCGAGAGCGTCGCGGGCGTGAGGCCAGCGAAGGGTGACGCTCGCGCTGCGGTGCTCGCGGGCCAATGCCCCAATGTGAGTAGACGCCCTACGCTGAGGTCGCGCGCCGCGCGGCCGCGCTCCTACCGCGCGCTCGCGGCGCGTGCGTCGCCGTCCGGCTCCACCGCGCTTACCTTCCAGATGTTCTCGCAGTACTCGCGGATGCTGCGATCGGACGAGAACCAGCCCATGCGCGCGACATTCAGGATCGACATGCGCGCCCAGCTCTCCTGGTCCGCATACGCCGCACTGACCTCGGCTTGGCACGC
>JAEUHW010000222.1 GCA_016793245.1 Planctomycetota bacterium | reverse complement strand
TGGAAGTACCTGGTCGGGCAGCCGAACGACGAGCGCATGGGCGTCGTGCGCAAATGGGCCGAGGCCGGCGAAGGGCGCATGACCATCAAGGAGCTGTTCGCGCTCGACTATCCGACCTTCGAGGAAGCGAAGGAGAAGATGGCGAAGGAGAAGGACGCGAAGTCCGCGCAGATCGTGTCCTTCAACTACGCCTTGGGCTGGGTGATCATCGACTACTGCTTCAACAACCTCGGCGACGAGGAGCTCCGCGAGGCGATGCGCACCTACATGAAGGCCGAGATCGATGGCAAGGGCGGCGGAGAGGTGCTGGCGAAGCTCCTGAAGCTCGAGAGCGATGAGGACTTCGGGGTCTTCGAGACGACGCTCGGCGAGTACATCATCGGCGAGCTCAGCAAGCGCTGGCGCAAGAAGTGAGGCCGCGTTGCGCATCGTTCATCTCAGCGACGTCCACGTCGAGGTGCCCGCGTCGGAGGTCAAGCTCCGCGATCTCCTGGGCCGCCGCTTCGCCGGCTGGGTGAACCTGCACTTCGGTCCCCGCAAGAAGCACTTCGTGGGCGCGGGGGAGCGCTTGGAGCGCGCGCTGCAGCATGCGCGCGCTCTCTCACCCGACTTCGGCATCGTGAGCGGCGACCTCACCGCGATCGGCGTGCGCGAGGAGTTCGCACGCGCGCGCGCGCTGCTCGCCCCGCTCGTCGAGGACGCGAGCCGCTGGCTCGTGATCGCCGGCAATCACGATCGCTACACGGTGCCCGCCGAGCGCGAAGGGCTCTACGAGCAGTTCTTCGGCGCGTGGCGCCGGCCCGGGGTTTCCTCGCCCGGCCGCACGACGCCGTATCTCCGCTTCGCCGGCGACCTGCCGCTCGTGGTCGTCGAGACCTGCGAAGCGAACCGCTTCTTCTGGGACTCGCGCGGCTGCGTCGAAACCGCAGAGCTCGCGGCCCTGCGCGAGCTGCTGCAGCACGAGGCGCTGCGCGGGCGGCCGTATTGGCTCGTCACGCATTACGCGCCGTACGGCCCGGGCGGCAAGCCCGACCACGGGCTGCATGGCTTGAAGAACCTGGATGAGCTGCTGGAAGTCCTGCGCCCTCAGCGACCGCAGCTCTGGCTGCACGGCCACATCCACTGGAGCTATGCGTTGCTCGACGGTGAGGCGGAGTTTGCGACGGTGAACGCGGGCTCGGCGACGCACCACGCTAGGCCGAGCCTGCATCTCTACGAGCGGGACGCGCGGGGTTGGACCTTGCGCTCTTACGATCCGAGCGGGGCGGCGTTGGTCGAGCGGTGGAGTCGGCGGTTGGAGTCGCGCTGATCCCCGCTTAACCGAACGAGGGGTCAAGTGGCCCTCTCGGCAGACCGATGGACCGCTGCCCGAGCGCCCTCCGCGCCCGGGCCCGAACCCGCGAGTTCTGCCCATGCGCCACCTACGCTCCGCCGTCGCCCTCTGCTCCTGCCTCGCGCTCAGCGCGCTGCCCGGCTTCGCCCAGGACAAGGTGAAGCTGAAGAACGGCTCGGAGCTCTCGGGGCGCATCCTGGCCGAGGATGACACCACGCTGACGCTGAAGACCGGGCGCAGCGAGCTCACGCTGCCGAAGTCGGTGGTGTCGGAGATCTCGCGCGAGCAGCGGCCGGAAGAGCTGGCTCCCGCGCCGGAGCCGACGGTCGAAGAGGCCGTGCCGGAGAAGGCCGAGTGGTTCGCGGTGCGCGATGAAGCGGGCCGCGTGGTCGGGACCTTCCATCGCCTGGAGCGCGGCGAGCTGCGCGACGGGCGCGCCGCGGTGCGGCTCGAGGAGCGCTTCACCTTCCGCCGCGAGGACGGCGGACACGTGAACCTGCACGCGATCGAGTGGGGGACGAGCGAACTCACGCCGCTCGCGTTCCACTATCGCGAGTGGGAGGACGAGAAGGGCTTCGTGTACCAAGCCGAGATCGCGAACGCGCACGCGCAGGTGACGATCGTGGATCGCGAGGGCGTGAAGCGCAGCGAGCGCTTCCCCTTCCCGAGCGGCACGCTGCTCCCGTTGCTCGCGCGGCGGCGCTTGATCCAAGAAGGGCACACGACCGCACGGCGCATCACGCTGCCGATCTTCGATCCGCTGCAGCGGAAGATCCTTGCACGCGATCACTGGGTGGGCGAGCTGCGGCAGAGCTCACCCGGGACGCAAGTGCGCGTCTACGGAGTCGCGCGGCATCGCGACCAGCTCTGCGAGGAGTGGCTCGACGGCAACGGCAAGAGTGTCCGCCTCGAGCTGAACGGTCCGTATCTCGTCGCCGAACCGGCCAAGCCGGAGGAGCTGCAGAGCTGGATCGAAGGCGGCGACTCGCTGCCCGTGATGAGCGCGGAGGTGCGCGGTGGACGCGGCCTCTTCCGCACCTTCCTCCCGAACCCGCTCTGGAGCGTCGCTCTCGCGGAACCGGAGGCGGCGCAGCTCCTCGTGCGCCGCGAGGAGGGCGACTTGAGCGTGCTCTTCCTCGAGCTCGAGGCGGGCGAGGCGGAGCTCACCGCCGAGGGCGCCTTGCTCGAGCTCGAGCGACGCGTGCGCGATCTGCCGGCGTTCGAGCGCCAAGGGAATCTCCGCTCGAGGCGCTTCGGCCCGCTCGAGGGCTTCGAGCTCGAGTTCCAGTATCGCGTCGGCGAAGGCATCCGCGGTGGGCGCGTGGGCCTCGTGCAGCGCGGCGAGAAGCGCCTGGGCTTCGTGCTCTCGGGCCCGCGCCGCGAGCTGGAGAGGAGCGCGGTCGAGATCGAGCGCCTGCTGACCAGGATCGAGCTGCTCTGAGGCGTTGCGATCGCGCCGGCGCACAGGCAAGGTAGGGCGCCCCTCTCTACGCGGTTCCATTCACCTTGCTGCGCAGCTTCGCGACGCTCTTCTGCACGCTCACCGGCACGCTCGTGCTGGGTCCGATCGCCATCGTCGTGCTGCCCTTGGAGCGCAGCGGGCGCTGGCTGAAGCGTCTGCAGCGCTGGTGGGGCCGGTGGATCCTCTTCGGGGCCGGCGTGCGTATCGCCCCGCTCGAAGGCGCGGAGCATCTGCTGCCCGGACAGCGCCAGCTCTTCGTGGCCAATCACCAGAGCCTGCTCGACATCCCCGTGCTCTTCGCGGCGCTGCCCGTGCCCGTGGTCATGGCGGCGAAGAAGGAGCTGTTCCGCATCCCGCTCTTCGGCTGGATGATGTACGCGGCGCGCTTCCCGAAGATCGATCGAGCGAATCCCGACGCGGCGAAGCAGGCTCTCCAGCGCTCGGCGGAGCGGCTGCGCGGCACCGGCGTCTCGGTGGTGCTCTTCCCCGAAGGCACCCGCAGCCGCGATGGCTCGGTCGCGGCCTTCAAGAAGGGAGCCTTCTTCGTCGCGCGCGACCTCGGTATACCCCTCGTTCCCGTAGCGCTCGCAGGCACGGGAGCGGCGCTGCGCAAAGGTTCCCTGCGCGTGCGCGCGAGCTGCGTGCGCCTCCGCTTCCAGCCGGCGCTCGATCCGCGCGGACGCGCGGAGGAAGAGCGCGACGCGGTGATGGAAGAAGCGCGCGCGCGCGTGCTCGCGGCGCTGGCCGAGCTCGAGGCCGCGCGGCCGCGCGGCGCATCCGAGGGGAACGCCTCCACGAGTTCTTCCGCTACCCGCGGACCTTCCGCCGGTTAGCATCCACCTCCCCTGCGCACCGTGCTCGGCCCGGACGGTGCGGAAGCGCTCCACCGTCATGACGCGAATCCGAACGCGCGCGCTCGCCTGCGCCGCGCTGCTGGCGTCGTTCTCCGTCCCCGCCGTTGCCAAGCTCGCCGTCTGGAACGAGGTGGAGCGTGCGGCGCTCCTCCCGCTCGCGGCTCCCGCGGCGGGCATCGCCTGGCAGGTGAGCCTGGCAGATGCCCTGGAGCGCGCGAAGACGGAGAAGAAGCCGCTCCTGCTCGCCGTGAACATGGACGGGGAGCGCGCGAACGATCGCTTGGCGAAGACGGTGTATCGCGACAAGACGGTCGTCGAGCTCAGCGCGAAGGCCGTGTGCGTCGTCGCGTCGAAGTTCGAGCACGGCACGAGCACTTGCTCGCGCTTCGGCGGCCTCACCTGCGCCGATCACCGCAGCGTCGATATCGCCGCGCGCGAGAAGATCCTGAAGGGCTCGGCCGACGGCGCGGTGATCGCGCCGCAGCATGTCTTCGTCGATGGCGCGGGCCAGGTGCTCTTCTCGGTGCCGTACGAGATCAACGCGAGCGAGCTGGCCTGGTGCCTCGTGCAAGCGGTGAACTCGGTGGATCCCGAGGCCAAGCTCGCGCTGCCGGCCGGCGCGCGCGCGCCGAAGCGCTTCGTCGCGGGCGCGGTGTCCACGCCTGCGGAGGCCGACGCGGAAGAAGGCGAGCTGCCGCCGCTGCCGCGCGAAGAGGCGCTCGCACTGATCGCCGAGCTGAAGCGCGGCAACCTCGGCGGCGGAGGCCCCGATCGCTGGCGCGAGATGTGGACCAAGATCCGCCGCCTCGTGCGCGCCGATGAGCCCGAGGCGATCGAGTTCGTGAAGCAGCAGCTCGGCTCGGTGGGGATGGGGATGGGCATGGGGCGCGGCGGCGGCGGCGGCCGACTGATCGGGCCGATCATCCGCGCGATCGGGGAGACCTCGCCGCCCAGCTACTGGGTCGTGCTCGAGGATCTCGCCACCGGCGCCGGCGACGAGCTGCGCGGGGAAGTCGCCGTCGCGCTGGAGCAGCTCGCGGCGCCCGAGTCGCTGAAGCTCGTGCAGGAGGCGCTGAAGAAGGAGAAGCTGCCGGAGATGCGGAAGGACTGGCTTCGCGCGCTCGGCACCACGGGCGCTCACGACAAGAACGTGCATCGCACGCTTCTCGCCGCGGCGAAGGCGAAGGGCGCCGAGGTCGATCGCGTGAACGCGCTCGTCGCGCTCGGCTGGAGCCACGCCGATCCCGCGGTGGCGAAGGCGCTGGAAGCGGCGCTCACCGCGCCCGCGCCGGCCGAGCGCCGGGCCGCGGCGATCGCGCTCGCCATCGCGCGCGACCGCAGCGTGCAGCCGCTGCTCGCGGAGGCCCGCGAGCGCGAGCAGGACGCGACCGTGCGCACGACCTTCGAGCGCGCCGAGAAGGTGGTCGCGGGCGGCAATCTCTCCGAGCTCGCGAGCGACGTCGCCGAGGCGTGCGCGCAGGAGATCCCGCGGCGGCGCTTCTTCGGCGGCGCCGGCGAAGGCGGCGGGGGTGGCGCGGGCGCCGGAGAAGGTGAGAACGGTGGCGGCCGGCCCGGAGGGGGCGGTGATCGCGGCGGCGCGGGAGGCGGCGAGGGGGATGGCGGCGATGGAGAGGGAGACGGGGGCGGGAACGGCGGCGGACGGAACGGCGGCGGCAATGGCGGTCGACGCGGCGGGCGCGGGATCTGAGCCTGCTAGGTCGCATCGGCGCAGCGTTTCTCGGAGGTCGGCCCCCTTTCGAAGGCCGGCGCGCGGGATAGACTTCTCCGCGTCGCTCGTCCCGCTGCGCCCGCCGTGCTCTTCCCAAGCCACCTTCGCCACTTCTGCGCCTTCGTCCTCGCCTGCGGCGCGCTCCTCGGAGCCGCGCCACTGCGCGCGCAGGATCCCCCGACCGGCGGCGAGCTCGTCAGCGTCGGTCCGGCGGGAGCGAATCACGCCGTCGCGTTCCATCGCGATGCTTCCGGCCGACGTTTCGTCGGCGTCGCGGCCGGCATGAGCGCCGGGATCGAGCTCTACGAGATCCTCGAAGACGGTCGCGTGGTGCTGCGCGATCAGACGGCGATCACGCCGGGGCGGATCTCGCGCGACATCGACGCGTTCACCTCGGGCGGTCGCAAGTTCTTCGTGGTCGGCGAGGAGAGCCCGAACTTCACGCCGGTGATCCCCGGCCCCGGCGCGCGCTTCTACGAGCTGACGCCGCTCGGTCGCCTTCAGCACGTGATCGACCTGCCGTACATCGAAGGCGTGCACAACCAGGCGGTCTGCGAGATCCAGGGGCGCGTCTACTACTTCGCGCCGAGCGGCGTCGCGCACGGCGGCCCGGGCGTCTTCTTCTTCGATGTCACCGATCCCGCGCAGCCGCAGCTCGTGGGCTTGCTGAACGCGGGCCTGCCGCAGCTCACGGGTTGCGGACAGTCGCCGCTCGATGCGCACGTGCACTCCGTGACGGCGCGCGTGAATCGCACGAACGGCCGCGCGTATCTCTATCTCTCCGTGCAGCTCAGCCTGATCCAGGTCTGCCTGCGCGACTACATCTCGATGTACGACATCACCGATCCGTCGCGCGCGCGCCTGGTCGGTCTGCAGTTCACGAGCATGCTCGGCTATTGGCCGCCGCACTCGTGCTGGCCGTCCGAGGATGGCACGCGCCTCTACGCGACCTCCGAGTACTACGCGAACCCGCTGCGGGTCTACGACATCTCCGCCGTGATCCCCAACGATCCGGTGAACGGCTTCCGCCTCGTCAAGGAAGTGCCCGCGTTGACGCCGATCGCGGTGTACCACGACGCGGT
>JAEUHW010000144.1 GCA_016793245.1 Planctomycetota bacterium | reverse complement strand
TGGGCTGAGATGCAGGAGCGCATGATCGCGGGCGCGGAGAACGTCGCGCGCGCGTGCCTCGACGGCGGGAAGCCGCGCCTCCTCTTCGCCAGCACCATCGCCGTCTACGACCTCACGGGGTCGAGCTCGATCACCGAGCAGACGCCGGTCGATCCGCATCCCGAGAAGCGCTCGCTCTACGCGCGCGCGAAGATCGCCTGCGAGCAGCTCCTGCAGAGCCTCGCCGCGGAGCAGGGTCTCGATCTCGCGATCCTGCGCCCCGGCGTGGTGATCGGCGAAGGCGGGATGCCGAACCACAGCGGCGTCGGCCTCTGGCTCCACGACACGCGGGTCATCGGCTGGGGCCAAGGACGTACGCCGATGCCGCTCGTGCTCGGCAGCGACGTCGCCGAAGCGCTGGCGCTCGCGGTCGAAGCGCGCGAGCTCACGCTCCGCACGATGAACCTGGTCGGCGACGTGCGCCTCGGCGCTCGCGAGTACTGCAGCGAGCTCTCGCGCGCGCTGCAGCGCGATGTTCGCTATCAGCCGTGCTCGCTCTGGCGCTGGCAAGCCGACGAGATCCTGCGCTGGCTGGTGAAGAAGGCGATCCGACGTCCGAACGCCACCTTCCCGAGCTGGACCGATCTCGCGACGCGGGCGCTGCGCTCGCCGTTCGATTGCAGCGGGACGAAGCACGCGCTCGGTTGGCAGCCCGAACGCGACCGCGCGCGCTTCGTGGCCCTGGCCTTCGATGTGCATGCACCGCGCGACAGCGCGAGCGAGCCCGCGAGCGGCGCGAGCAAGCCCGCGTCGTTCGCGCTCTCCTCGTGAGCTTGCGATGAGCCCGGCCGCGCGCCCTCGCCACATCGTCCACGCGTTCGCCACCTTCGCGCCCGGCGGGCCGCAGGTTCGCACGGCGCGGCTCATCGATGCGCTCGGCGACGCGTTCCGCCACAGCGTCCTGCCGATGGACGGGAACGCGAGCGCCCTGGAGCGGATCGCGCGTCGCGACTTGGTGACGATCGTCAATGCCGAGCGCGGCCGGCACGGCGGTCCGCTGCGCTACGCGCGCTGGCTCGGGGCGAAGATCGCCTCGCTCGCTCCGGACACGCTCATCACCTACAACTGGGGCGCGATGGACGCCGTGCTCGGCGCGCGGCTCCGCCGCCTGCGGCCGTGGCTCCACGCCGAGGACGGCTTCGGACCCGACGAAGCGGTACGCTTCAAGCGCCGGCGCGTGTGGATGCGCCGCCTGCTCCTGCCGCGCGCGAGCGCCGTGATCGTGCCGTCGCGGAACTTGGAGCGCATCGCCCGCTCGACCTGGCGCCTCGCGCCGGAGCAGGTGCGCTACGTGGCGAACGGCATCGACCTCGAGCACTTCCGCCCCGGCGATGCCGCCGAGCTGCGCCGCGAGCTCGGTCTCGCGACCGGCGACGTCCTGATCGGCACCGTCGCGCATCTCCGCGCCGAGAAGGACCCGCTCGCGCTGCTCGAGAGCTTCGCCGCCATCGCCGTCTCGCAGCCGCGCGCGCATCTGCTCTTCGTCGGCGACGGGGTCCTCGGGGAAGCGCTGACGCGCCGCACCGCCGAGCTCGGGCTGGCCTCGCGCGTCCATCGCCTGGGTTTCGTCCCGAACCCGCTCGCGTGCTACCGCGCGATGGACGTCTTCGCGCTCTCGAGCCGCACCGAGCAGATGCCGATCTCCCTCCTCGAAGCCATGGGCTGCGCGAAGGCCGTCGTCTCGACGGCGGTCGGGGACGTGGCCTCGATGGTGGCCGAGGCGAATCGCGCCTTCGTCGCCCCCACCGGCGAGCCCGCGGCCTACGCGCGCGCGCTCGAGACTCTCTGCGGCGATGAGAAGCTCCGCGCCACCTTGGGTCGCGCGAACCGCGCCGAAGCCGAGCGCCACTTCGACCAGCGGGCGATGGTGGAGACTTATCGCCGCCTCTGGTCGGGGCTACCATAGCGGCCTTTTTCGACGCCCGGGCCCCTCCCGGGCTGAGCCCCTCCCTCGACGCCAGAGCCCGACACCGCATGACCCGGTCCCCCTTGAGCCACGTCCAAGTCCGCCGCTCCTTCCTGGATGCGATGGTCCGCTCGGGTCACACCGTCGTCGCCCCCTCGCCGATCATCCCCGGGGACGATCCCACGTTGCTCTTCACCAACGCGGGGATGAACCAGTTCAAGGACACCTTGCTCGGCAAGGACAAGCGCTCGTACACGCGCGCCGCCTCCTGCCAGCCCTGCATGCGCGTCGGCGGCAAGCACAACGACCTCGACGCGGTCGGCAAGGACGGGCGGCATCTCACTTGGTTCGAGATGCTCGGCAACTGGTCGTTCGGCGACTACTACAAGGAGCTCTCGATCGAGCTCGCGTGGAAGCTCGTCGTCGACGAGTACGGCCTCGACCGCTCGAAGCTCTATGCCTCGGTGTACAAGACCGACGACGAGTCGGCGGAGCTCTGGAAGAAGATCGCGAACCTTCCGAGCTCGCGCATCGTGCGCCTCGGCGATGTCGAGAAGGGCGACGAGGAGAACTTCTGGTCGATGGGCCCGACCGGCCCCTGCGGCCCGTGCACCGAGCTCTATTACGACCAGGGCGAGAGCTTCGGCCACGACGTGGTCGGCGGTCCGACGGATCGCTTCCTCGAGTTCTGGAACCTGGTGTTCATGGAGAACAACCGCGCCGAGGACGGCACGCTGACCAGGCTGCCGATGCGCAGCGTCGACACCGGCATGGGACTCGAGCGCATCTGCACGCTCTTGCAGGGCAAGACCAACGTCTTCCACTCGGATTGCTTCGCGCCGATCGTGCAGAAGGTCGCCGAGCTCAGCGGCCGCGATCCGCGGGATCGCGAGCAAGCGACCTCGATGAACGTGCTCGCCGACCACATGCGCGCGCTCACCTTCGTCCTCGACGAAGGCGGCCGCTTCTCGAACGAGGGCCGCGGCTACGTGCTGCGCCGCATCCTCCGCCGCGCCGTGCGCCACGCGAAGCTGCTCGGCCAGCACGAGCCCTTCCTGCACCGCTTGGTCGACACCGTCGTCGACACGACGAGCTTCTACCCCATCGACGCGGATCGCCGAGCGGCGCTCGCGCGCACGATCGAGCAGGAGGAGCAGCGCTTCCACGAGACGGTGGATCGCGGCCTCAAGTACTTCGACAAGGTCTGCTCCGAGCTGCGCACGAAGACGATCCCCGGTGACGCGGCGTTCTTCCTCCACGACACCTACGGCTTCCCCGTCGACCTGACGCGCATCCTCGCCGAGGAGCGCTCCCTCGGTGTCGACATGGCCGCGTTCGAGCAGGCGATGGAGAGCCAGCGCGAGCGCTCGCGCGGCGGCTTCTACGACGAGGGCGGCTGGCAAGACGCGTTCGCCGGAGCGGAGCACGGCTTCGCGGGCCACGCGGCCGAGGTCGGCGAAGTGCGCGTGCTGCGCTGGAGAGCGCGCGAGAACGGCGCGTGCGACGCGATCCTCGATCGCACGCCGTTCTACTGCGAAGGCGGCGGCGAAGAGGCCGATCACGGGACGATCGAAGGCAACGGCGCGCGCGCGCAAGTCCTCGACGTGCAGAAGACGAACGTCGGCATCGTGCACACGCTGCGCTTGGAGCAAGGCCGCATGCAGGACCTCGCCGCGGGCGAAGCGCTGATGGCGAAGGTCGACCTCGTGCGGCGCCGCCGCAAGGAAGCGCATCACACCGCGACGCATCTCCTGCACGCCGCGCTGCGCGCCTCCTTCGGGGACAAGCTGCGCCAGGCCGGCTCGCTGGTCGCGGCCGATCGCCTGCGCTTCGACATCACCTTCGAGCGAGGTCTGACGTCCGAGGAGCTGCGCGCGATCGAGACGCAGGTGAACCGCTGGATCCTCGAGGACTTCAGCGTCGCGCGCACGCCGGACGTGCCCTATCAGAAGGCGCTGGAGCAGGGCGCCGTCGCGTTCTTCGGCGAGAAGTACGGCGAGAAGGTCCGCGTCGTCGCGGTGCCCGGCGTCTCGGTCGAGCTCTGCGGCGGGAACCACGTGTCCTCGACGGCGAAGATCGGCCTCTTCCAGATCCGCAGCGAGAGCGCGCTCGCCGCGGGCGTGCGGCGCATCGAGGCGGTCTGCCATCTCGCCGCGGCGACGCAGGCCCGAGCCGACTTCGACGCGCTGACGCGCGTGCAGCGCGCGCTGAACGCGAACCGCGAGGAGCTCGAGCCTAGGGTGGAGCAGCTCCAGACGAAGGTGAAGGAGCTAGAGCGCAAGATCGAACGCCTCGTGAAGGAGGGCGGCGGCGGCCCCTCCGCCGAAGAGCTCCTGAAGAGCGCGTTCGCGCACCAAGGCGCGCCCGTCGTCGCCGCGGTGATCGACGTCCTCGATCCCGAGCAGGCGACGCGCGTCGTCGATCGCCTGCGCGAGCTCGAGCCGAAGGGCCTCTTCTTCGTCGCCGCGCGCGGCGAGGAGAAGTCGACCGTCACCGTGGCGCTCGGCAAAGAGGCCCTCGCGAGCGGCGCCGATGCCGGCAAGCTCGCGCGCGCGATCGGCAAGCAGCTCGGCGCGGGCGGCGGCGGCAAGAAGGACTTCGCGTCGGCCGGGGTTCGCGACAGTGCGAAGCTGGCGGACTTCGGCGCGCTCGTGCGCGCGGCGCTCGCGGAGTAACGCCGCCTGGAGAGGACTCGGCCTCGCAGGTTCGTGTGAGGTGCGTCTCGAGATCGCCGCGCCAGAACACGGCGAGCGAGGTGAACGACGCGCGAGGTTCCGCGTTTCTCCCTCGCGTCGTATGCGCTTCGACTCTCGACCTCCACCGACGTGGAACGCGCGCGTCGGGCGCGGCGCTTGCTTCGCCGCAGGGCCGGGCGTAGCGCCTGCACGGCCTTGCGTACGATCGCCTCTCGCTCGCGTGTCGCCTCGTGGTTTCTCCGCTTGATGGTCCCCCCACCCCACCACGACCGCTAACCAGCTCCCGCTATGCCGGCCCGGCCCGCCCCCCCACCCCCCCGCCTAACCCCGCCCCGCCCCCGCCGCGCGTGAACGACGTCGAACG
>JAEUHW010000197.1 GCA_016793245.1 Planctomycetota bacterium | reverse complement strand
GCGCGATCCGCTTCGGCGAGCGCGAGATCGACCTGCGGCGCCACGCCGAGCTCCGCGCGATCGCGCATCTGCTGCTCGGTCTCGCGATAGGCTTGCGCGGTCTCATCCGCGAGTCGCGCTTGTTGGCGCGTCTCGATCACGGCGAACCACGCCTCCGCCACGAGCCCCGAGAGCGAGAGCGCTGCCGCAGACCAATCGGCCTCGACGGCCGCCGCGTCCGCGATCGCGGCGCGCTCGAACGCGCGCAAGCGCCCCCACACATCGAGCTCCCACGCGAGGTCGAGCGAGAGGTTCCAGTTCGTGATGGTGAAGTGGAAGGGATCATCCCCCGCGAACGGGAAGCCGAAGACGTTCTGCCGACCGCGTCGCCCACCGAGGCCCGCCGACGCTTGCGGCAAGAGATCGGCGCCCGCGATGCGCGCCGCGACGACGGCCGCCTCCACGCGATTCGCCGCGGCGCGCAGATCGCGATTGGCGCGCAGCGCTTCGTCGAGCAACGCCGAGAGCTCGGCATCTTCGAAGCTCGCCCACCACGGGCCCTCGAGCGCGCGATCCCCCGCGAGCTCGGCCTGCCAGGCCGCAGGAGCATCAGGGCGATGCTCCTCGGGCTTCGGCGGCTCCGCCGTGCAGCCGAGGAGCGCGGCGAGCGCTAAGAGCGCCACCTTGGTTCGCGACTCGCAGAAGACCTCTCGAGCACAGCTCACGAGCGCACCTCGGTGGCTCTCGACACGGGAGCAGCGAGCCCGGCGTCGGCGAACGCGATGAGCTCTTCGCGGGCGCGCTCCAAGCTGACCTTCTCAGCCCCACCGCAGAGCCAACCCACGTGCTCGCGACAAGACATCGAATGGAACATGGCCCCGACGAGGAAGTGCACGCGCCAAGCCAGCGCCTCACCTTGCAACTGCGGCAGCGCGCGACTCAGCAGACCGACGAAGCGCCGGATCACCGGCTCGAAGGTCCGCCGCAGGCGCGCCGAGGCCGCCTCTCCGCTCTCGTGCAGGTAGCGACCGACGAAGCGCAGGAAGCGCTCGCCCTCCTCGCCGCGCGCGGCGAGAGCCAACGCCGGACTGATGAAGGCATCGACGATGTGCGCCACCGAGGGCGCGGCGCCAGCTCCGCGCTCCAGCGCCTCGAAGCGCTGCAATCGCTCCGCGTTCAAGGGGCCCAACCGCCGTTCGAACAGCGCCTCGACGACTTCGTCCTTGCCGCCGAAGTGGTAGTGGATCGCCGCCGGATTGAGTCCGATGTCGCCGAGAATGCGGCGCAGCGACGTGGCGCCGAAGCCCTCGTCGGCGAAGAGCCGCTCGGCGGCGTCGAGGATCTGGTCTTTGGTGTCGCGTGCGTCGCGCATCGGGCGCCTTCTCCAGCGGGAGCGAAGGCGCCCAAGTTCGGCCCATCAAGCAGTCGATTCAATCACCTGCTTGATTTTCTCTGTCGGTCCGCCAGCAGTGCACTGCTCCCAAAGAAGCCGACCGGCTCCTCGCCGCGCAGGAACATCCAGTCGCTGATCCGCCCGCGATCGACCTCGACGGGCTCCCCGTAGGCCAGGCGCTTCGAGTGCAGCGCCTCGCTGGCCACCAGACCCAGGATCGAATCGCCGTCCAGGGCCTCGACGCGGATCCAGAGCTCCTCGACCTCCGCGCCTTCGGCGAAGGGCGCTTTCACCCAGAACGGCCCGCAGGGCGAGGCCTCCGCGCGACGTTCGAACGAGTCCCCGAACTCGGAGAACCGAGCTCGGGCCGTCTCGGCCGCCGCAGCGAGCGCCGCGGCGCGAGCGCCCCGCGAGTTCGCGGTGGCGGGCTGGAGCTCGAGCGCGCGCCACGGTTCGCCGGAGCGGAGCACCATCGGCAGATCGAGCTCGAAGGGCACCCAGCGCTCGGCGTCGCTCGCGCCGAGCGCGATGCAGCCGCGCGCGACCAGCTCGGCGAGGAAACGGCCGATCACGGCTTCGATCGCGTGGAGGTCGCCGCCGTTCTCGCGGACCAGGGGAACCACGCCCAGGGCCGCGCGATGATCGCGCGCCAGGTTCGGCGCGAGCCCTGCGAGCACGCCCTCCGCACCGGCGGTGCGCTCCATCACGCGCAGCGCCATCGCGCCACCGAGCCACTGGATCGTGAAGAAGCCGTCGCGGTGGCGATCCACGCGCGCGGGCGTGTTCGGCATCGCGCGCTCGAAGGCCGCGCGCACCCATGCTTCATCCGCCGGCGGCAGGTCGGAGAGCAGCGCGATCAGATGCTTCGGGACGCGCGAACGCGCGTCCCGCTGCGGCTCGGTCTCCTGCAGATCCTCGGGCGCGCCCTCGCCGCGCCAGATCTGGAGGGCCCACCAGCCGAAGAGCACGCCGATCACCGCGTGGAGCGCTCCGCCTTCGTGGAAGAGCCGCGCGATCCGCTCCGCGCCGCAGCCGGCGAACCAGAGCGCGCCACAGAGAGAGGCACCGGGCCACTCGCGCCAGAGCAAGGCGCTCACGACGAGCGCGGGAGGCACGAGGAGCAGCCACGCCAGCTCGCCGCTCGCGAGCGCGTTCTGCACGAACCCCACGGCGCAGAGCACCGGAAAGAGGATCGTGAGCCAGCGCGAGAGCGGAGAACGCGAAGGAGTCGAGGTCGAGCCGGCGATCACGAGGGGCTGCCGCGCACGCGCGCGGCCTCGGCGAAGGGGCGCAGCATCGTCCTGCACCCCACCCTCGGGACGCAAGTCGCGCACCGAATCGCGCGAGATGTTCGGAGCCTTCGGAGCTCCGACCTCCGAGCTTGTGCCGTTCGCGCGGAGCGAGGTACTTTGCGGTCTCCCCTTCCGTCGCGTACCTCGGGCGCAGCCCCTCGAGCACCGTTTGGTGGACCCCATGAGCGACGACGTAGCCGAGCGCATGCGCCGCGACTGGAACCAGCGCGCCCGAGAAGACGCGCGGCATTTCATCGCCACCGGAGAATCGGAGGGTGTTCTCTTCGCGCTGTCGGGCTGCCGCGACACCTACCGCATGCTGGAGGACCAGCACTCCTGGCTGCGGCCCGCGATGCACTCGCTCGAGATCGGGTGCGGGATCGGTCGACTCGTGCAGTTCTTCGCGCGCATCTTCGCCGAGGCGCACGGCATCGACATCTCCTCCGAGATGATCGAACGCGCGCGCGCCTATCTGAAAGACGTGCCGAACGCGCACCTGCACCTGGGCGACGGCAGCTCGCTGCCGGGGCTCGCCGACGCGAGCTTCGACTTCGTCGTCTCCTATGTCGTGTTCCAGCACATCCCGTCGAAGGAAGTGATCCGCTCCTACGTGAAGGAAGCGTATCGCGTGCTGAAGCCGGGCGGCCGCTTCAAGTACCTGGTGAAGAACGGACGCTGGGAGCGCGAAGGAGCGGAGCCCGATACCTGGCACGGCGCGACCATCACGATCGACGATGTCGAGTCGTGGCACGCCGAGACCGGCTTTCGCATGCTGAACGCCTACAGCGAGACCGAGTCGACCGCCTGGATCGTCGCTGAGAAACCCGCGCTCCTCGCGGGCGAGGAAGCGATGCTCCTCCTCTCCTGAAGAGCGCTCCCTCAGCGTCCGCTGAGCTGCTCCATCGCCTTCGCGAGCGAGTGCAAGCGCTGCGCGATCTCGGGCGCCAGAGCGCCTGCCGCCAACGACGGGTGGAGATCGAAGATCTCGAGCGGATCGACGGTGAGGTGATAGGCCTCGTCCGCATAGCGCCGCGTCGTCGCGTTCCAGCGCCGGACGTACTTGAGCTCACCATCCGAGAGCGAGCGATCGTGACGCGCGTAGCGCGACGAGGCGACGACCTGCGGTTGGGGCACGTAGGCGCCGTTCGGCTCGAAGAGCTGCGCGAAGACGAGCGTGCGTTCCCCGCCGTAGGAAGGGTCGGCGAGAACCCGCGCGAAGCTCTGTCCATCGAGCGGCCCTGCCGTAGCGGAGATCCCCGCATCGCAGCCCATGAGGTCGATGATGGTGGGCAAGAGGTCGACCGCGCTGATCAGAGCGTGCGAGCCATCGTCGCAGCTTTCGACGCCGTAGCCCGAGGCGATCAGCGGCACGCGGATGCCCGACTCGTAGATGCTGTGCTTGCCGCGCGAGCTCTGATGCGGAGGCGGCAAGAGCGCGCCGGGCGTGCCGTTGTCCCCGACGATGAGAATGGTCGTGCGCTGGCGGAGCTCGGGATCGATCCCCTCGATCAGCCGGCCGATCTCAGTGTCGAGCGCCTCCAGCAGCAACGCGTAGCCATACGGAGACGCGTTGCCGCTCCCGCCGACCTGCTGTCCGGGGAGAAGTCGCGCCTGGCGCAAGTTGGTCACGGTCGAGGCCGAGAGCACGGAGTACGGCGGGATCTGATAGGGCTCGTGCGGAGCGTGGAACGCGACGCAGGCGAAGAAGGGCGAGCTCTGTGCGTTGATCCAGCGCAGTGCCGCGGCGCGCGTGACGCTGGCGCTGAAGGTCGTCTCGTCGTAGGGCCCGAGACCCGAGCCAACGCGCCTCGTGCTGGCCCCGCTGACATCGGCCGCGATCTCCTCCCAATCGAAGTGATCGGGCACGTTTTGCACCGTGCCTTCGAAGCGCTCATAGCCCTGCGTCGCTACCAGGCGCGCGTCGGCGTGGCGATAGAGATGCCACTTGCCGAACATCCCGCACGCGATGCGACGACCAGCGGCGCCGGCCTGCAGCACCTCCGCGATCGTCGCCTCGCCGAGCGGCAGACCGCTTTGCTGGCCGGTGGTGCGGCCGATGCCGGTGCGGAATGCGTAGCGCCCGGTCTGCAGGAGCGCGCGCGTGGGCGAGCAGCTCGGGTTCCCGTAGGCGCGATGGAACGTCAAGCCCTCCGCGGCGAGGCGATCGAGGTTCGGCAGCGGAGCGCGCACCACGGGAGGAACGTCGCCGAAGGCCGCGATCTGCTCGATGCCGACATCGTCGAGCACGACGAGCAGCACGTTGCGCTCGTCGCCGAGACGCGGCGCGGAGGACGCCGCGCTCCAGAGGAAGAGGGCGACAAGGAAGCGAAGAGGGGCCCTCATCGCCTGCTCCGGGGTAGGAACGTCGAGCGCGGGAAGGGCGCTCGGCGGAGTTCGCGCATCGCGCCGCTCCGGGAAGAGCCTATCCGAGGAAGCCGGAAAAGAGAGCGAGCCGCACGATCGCCAGGATCGCGCGGCTCGCTGCGGGGGGAGGGACCGCCCCGAGCTTGCGGGGGATGGCTCAGAGCGTTGCGATGAGCCTTTCCGACTGGCCTGCGAGCGTCGGGTTCAGCAGGTTGTCGAGCGCGAGGTAGGACCAGTGGATGGTCAGGCCCGCTCCGGGAGAGAGCGGCGGGATCGTGATCGTCGACAGCGCGAGACCGTTGGCATCCAGCGTACCGAGCGTGTTCCCGAAGGGCCCGGCGTTCGGGTAGGTCAGCGTGATGAGCGTAAAGGTGTCCGGGTTGAGGGGCACCAGCACGGGACCGAAGAAGAAGCCCGGCGCCGTGCCGGTGACGCTGCCGAGGACGAAGTAGGTGTTGCCCGCGTTCGCCGCACCGGCGTTCAGGTAGAGGCGCTGCGTTCCGCCGCTCGTCGTCGAGATGCTGGTCGGCGCCGCGTAGAGCGAGCCCAAGCGCGACTTCACGATCGCCGAGGTGTTGTCGTTGAAGTTGACGCGCGTCGTGTAGCTGCCGTCATTCGCGAAGCTCAGCGGGCGCACGTCGCCATTGCTGAACTGGATGCCGCCCTGCGAGCCGTACGCCTTGAACACCGTGGGCTGCACTTCGACCTGGTCACCGGTCACGATCTGGGGCTGGAGGCCGAGGATCGGGTCCCAGGACCAGAGGCACGAGCCAGCGTTGGTGCCGCCCACGATGTCGAGCGTCAGGAGGACCTGACCGGCGCCGTTCAGCATCTGGCTGCGGCCCGCGGGCGAGCCGAAGCTGCCGCCGCCCAAGGTCGCCTGGCCTTCGCGCACCATCATCGTCCAGTTGCTCGGCGTGCCGATGAAGCTGGCGCTGTCGTCGGCGGTCGTCACCGCACCGCGGAGCGATACTTGGAAGGCCACCGTGCCGGCGTCGTTGGTGAGCACGCTGGTGTTGTTCCACACGTCGAAGAACACGCCCGGGAGGCTCGGCACCGCATCGCCGCGGCGCACGATCACCTGCTGCCCGACCGGCGTCACGCGCACGATCGCCATGTCATCGACGCCGTTCGT
>JAEUHW010000163.1 GCA_016793245.1 Planctomycetota bacterium | reverse complement strand
ACAGCTCGAGTTCGACTTTCATCAGCATGGCGGCAAGCGAAAAGGCGCGGGACGGAAGCCGAAGAACGCTGAGCCCGGCATGCCGCACCGTCAGCGCGCGATGAAGAAGCGCGGCCAGCCTCGCTTGATCACCGTGCGTCTGGCGGATGGTCTGCCATCGCTGCGCCGCGGTGGTGCTCTGAAGCTCGTGCTCGCGGCGCTCAGAGCGAGCAGCGATCGGCACGGAATGCGGATCATCCACTACACCGTGCAAAGCAACCACTTGCACTTCCTGGTCGAAGCCGACGATCGAGAGTGCGTCGCGCGTGGCATGAACGCGTTGCTGAGTCCGCTCGCCCGCGCGTTGAACAAGCTCTGGGGCCGCCGCGGCAAGGTGTTCCCCGACCGCTATCACGACGCGGTGATCTCGACGCCAACGCAGGCGCGGAACGCGTTGCGCTACGTGCTGCAGAACGGCAAGAAGCATGGCGTCGTTCCGCAAGCGTCGATCGACCTGTGCTCGAGCGCGCCCATATTCGATGGCTGGATGGAGCGCCCGTCGATCGCCTCAATCCCGACCGCGCCGGTGGTCGCCGCCGTTGCGCCCGCCTCGACCTGACTCCTCACCACCGGCTGGCGCCGCTACGGCCTGCTCGACATCCGCGAGCTGCCGATCGCCAAGCACGCCGGTCGACCGCTCGCGAACGTAGCCGAATCAAAACGCCGAGCGACCTCGCGCTGAACCGCACCGCCCTGCCGCCGCGCGGGCGTGGAACCCCGTGTCCATCGACGTCGTTCTCGCGTCGACGTCCGATCGCCCCCATGAGCATGAGTCTCGGAGCCCCCGCCTCCAGCGGGCTCCGAGACGGCGAACGACGTCTATCGACGAAGCGGAGCCGCGCCCGGAGGCGCAGCAAGCGACGTGAACGACGCGCGACGCTCCGCGTTTCTCGTTCGCGTCGTTCGCGCGCCGACGTTCGAACACGATCGACGTCGTTCGCGCGCGTCGGGCGCGGCGCTTGCTTCGCCGTAGGGCCGGGCGCAGCGCATGCGCAGTCTTGCGTTCGCTCGCCTCGCGCTCGCCTCCGAACGCCAGCAGACCGGCCCCACGACCGCGTCGTCGGGCCAAGCGCGGTGGATGCCGAACCAGAGGGGCCCGGATCCGGCTCCGTCTCTCAGCGGCGCCCCGCCGAACCGCCGGTCGGCTTCGCGGCGAGCGACGGCGTGGTCTTCGCGCCGGCTCCGTCGTCGTCGGAATGGTCGTCGTCGCCGTCGATGTCGTCGTCGCAGGAGACGCGCTCGCGCATCAGGCGCCCGACCTTGAACTTCACGACCCGCTTCGCCGGCACGCTGACCTTCTCCATCGTCCGCGGGTTCTGGGCCTGGCGAGCGGCGCGCTCCTTCAGCTCGAAGACGCCGAACTCGCGGAACTCCAGGCGGTTGCCGCGGCCGAGCTCATCGATGATGTGCTCGAGGAAGCGCTGCAGGATGTCCTTCACGACCACCTTGGTCTGCGAGGTCTCGGCGGAGATCCGGTTGACCAGGTCTTTCTTCGTGATGGTCTCGATCATCGGTCGAGCGGCCCGGGAAGGAGGGTGCCGAGGGATCAGAGGACACGGTCGGCGGCGCGGAGCACGACCGCGAGGCCACGGGACACCGCGCGAAGGGTGCCTCGACCACTCCTCGGTCGCCAGCCTTCTCGAACGTAACACCTTTGTCAAGTCGGCACTTCCGACGGCTGATCGACCTCGCGAGCGGGTGGCCGATCGAGCCCGCGGCGGCGTGCGACTCAGGCCTCGAGGAGAAAGGTCGCGGGCCCATCGTTGACGATCTCGACCGTCATGTGGGCGCCGAAGGCCCCCGTCGCGACTCGCGGCACCCGCTCGCGAGCACGCTGCACGAAGAGCTCGTAGAGCTCGCGGGCGCGCGCGGGAGGAGCCGCCGCGTCGAAGGAAGGGCGCCGCCCCTTCCGCCCGTCGGCCGCGAGCGTGAACTGCGACACGACGAGGAGCTCGCCGCCGACCTCCGCCAGCGCGAGGTTCATCTTGCCGCCCGCGTCGGAGAACACGCGGTAGCCGAGGACGCGATCGAGCAGACGCTCCACCGCCGCTTCGTCGTCCGGGGCGAGGACCCCGAGGAAGACGAGCAACCCGGATCCGATGCGCCCGACCTCGGCGCCCTCGACGCGCACGCAAGCCGAGCTCACCCGCTGCAGCACGGCCTTCAACGCGCACCTCCGTCGCGCTCCAGATCGGCGAGATAGGTGAGTGCGGCGCGGTGATTCGGGGAGGAAGCTCCGCTCGATTCGAGCGCGGCGAGGAACGCGCGGTAGTGCTGCCTCGAACGCTCGCGATCGCGGAGCGGCCCGTCGAAGTAGAGTCCGCCGAGCGAGAAGTGCACTTCGAGCTCGCCGGGAAAGCGCTCCAGCATCGCGAGGTAGATGCGCTCCGCTTCGCGCTCTCTCCCGCCCTGCACGAAGGCCGCGCCGCGCGCGTGCCACGCGTCGGCGCGCGACGCATCCTCGCTCTGCACGCGGCGGAACTCCTGCTCGGCGTCGCGCCATTCCCCGAGCGCCAGCAGAGCGAGCCCCAGGTTCACCCGCGCGTCGCGATCGGCGGGATCGCGCTGCAGCACCTCGCGATAGATCGGGAGCGCGCCGGCGGGGTCCAGCCGCCGCTCGTGCGCCTCCGCGAGCGCGAGCAGCAGCTCGCGATCTTCGGGGAAGGAGCGCTGCGCCGCTTCGAGATCGCGGATCGCGCGCCCCATGCGCCCTTCGGCCGAAGCGAGCTCGAGCAGGCCGCGCAGGGCGCGCGCGTGCGGGAAGTCCGGGTCCAGCTCGAGCGCGGCATCGAGATGCGTCCGCGCCTCGGCGGCATCGACCGCGGTCCGCGCCTCCAGATAGCGCTCCACCTGCGGCGCGCAGGGCTGCTCGGCGAGATCCTCCAAGCGCTGGTTCGGGAGATCGCCGCAGCGGCGCACGTCGAGCAAGGCGCGCAGCACGCCCAAGTGGCACGGATGTCGGCGGAGGAGATCGAGCAGGACATCCTCCAAGGCCAACGCCTGGGGCGCCGGCAACGGGAGCGCGCGATCGAAGCGCACGCGGACTTGGTTCAGCAAGCGCTCGTCTTCGGCATTGCCCTCGAAGTCCTCGTAGCGCGAGCGGAGCTCCGAGGGATCGAGGGCCGCGCTGCCGCACCCCGTGAGGAAGATGCAGAGCCAACCGGCGCAGATGGCGCGCGAGGATGCGCGCGCGAGCGGCGGCGTCGAGCTCAAGGCGCTCCCGCGTTCCGCGGAGGCAGCACGAGCTGCGCCGAGGCGGCGCGCTGGCGCTGCGCAGGAGCATCGATCCACCATACGGCGTGGCCCGCGGCGCGCACGGAGACCTCCGTCGCCGAGGAGGAGAACACGATGCGCAGCTTCCGCAGCGCCGCGAACTCCGCCTTTCCCAGCAGGCAGCGCGCCGCCATCGTGTTCGGCGTCTGCGCCTCCAAGAGCGTCTGGAGCACGAGCTCCTGGCGACCGTCGCTCGCGGTCCGCACGTCGCTCGAATCGACCCGCTTGTAGAGCTCGCCACGCGAATCGAAGGTGCAGTGCTCGCGGAACTCCGCCGGCATCTCGACCTCGACCACGTCGGCGACACAGCCGAAGCCGTGCGCCTCGGTCCAAGAGCGCGTGCGCTCGAGGCGCGCCTCGCGCACCGGGTCGGGGGGCGGAGGCTGCGGCGGAGGCGCCTCTTCGGGCGCCGAGCAGGCGCTCGCGCCGAGAGCCAGGAGAGAAGCGAAGAGTGCGGAGGTGCGCATGGCGAGGCATCGGCGTGCGCGAGGGTGCGCTCGAGGCGCGGCGCGGAAAAGCCGTGACCGCTGAACTTAGCGGTCGTATGTTCCGCCCGCCATGGACATGCCGCGCGGGATCGCCGAGCGCCCCCACCTTCGATGCAGCGCGCGCCCAGGGCTCGGCGCGAGGACGATGCGCGTCGGCGCCCTCCTCGGCGCCGCGTGGCTCGGCAGTTCCTGCGCGCTGCCCCCCGCCGATATCAACCTGGCTCCGCTCTTCGCGCACGAGAGCTACTCGATCGCCGAGGGCGAACACGTCTACGAGGCCTTGGGCGGCATCGCGAGCGCCGGACGGCGCGACGGGCGCGAACACGTGGCGTTCCGCCCGCTCTTCCACCACCGCGAGACCTTCGCGGACGAAGCCCGCGCGATCCGCGCTTCGACCTCGCTGGACTTCCTCTTCCCGCTCGGGCACGCGCACACCGGCGACGGCGAGGCGCGCACCTATCTCTTCCCGTTCTTCTTCCGCACCTCGCGCCTCGATCTCGAGGATCGGCGCGACGTGGACTGGCTGGTGCTGCCCTTCTTCTTCGGCGGCAGCGCGGACGACGGAGCCGAGAGCTACTTCGCGTTCTTTCCCTTCTACGGGGAGATCCGGAACTTCCTCTCCTACGAGCGCGTGCGCTTCGCGCTCTTCCCGCTCTGGTCGCAGAGCTGGAAGGACGAGCGCGAAGCCTGGTTTTTCCTCTGGCCCTTCTTCGGTGCGGCGAGCGGCGAAGGCTACGACATGCTGCGCCTCTTGCCGTTCTATGCGCACTCGCGCGTCGCGGGCCGCGAGGAGTCGCTCGCGATCCTCTGGCCCTTCTACACGCAGGAGAAGCGCTGGCTCGACGCCGATCATCCGCTCGAGACGAGCTTGCTCCTGCCCTTCTACGGCCGACAGGTGATGGGCAGCTTCGAATCGACGACGGTGCTGCCGCCCTTCATCGGCTGGTCGCACGATGACGACGACTTCCGCAGCTTCCAGATCTGGCCGATCTTCCTCACGCTGAGCGGAGGCGACGGCGAGAACCGGCCCTTCGAGCGTTTCTACTTCCGCCCCTTCTACGCGCGCTACCGTTCGAAGGAGATCGACCAGCACGTCTACCTCTGGCCGCTGATCTGGGATCGCAGCGAGCGCTTCCCGGGGGATGGCGAGCCGATCACGACGGCGCAGCGCTTCATGGCGTTGCCGTTCTGGCAATCGTGGACGACGACGCACGGCGAGAAGCGCGGCAGCTACTTCCAGCTCTGGCCGCTCGTGCACGCCGATCATCCCGCGGACGGCGGCTCCGAGGTGCAGATCTTCTCGCCCTGGCCCTACCATCCCTACCAGGACTACATCCAGCGCAACCTGGAGCCGTTCCTCACGCTTTACCGCAGCGAGAGCCGGACCGAAGATCTGCACACCACGCGAGGTCCGTTGGGCATCTTCCGCATGATCGAGACGAACGACGACTGGCGTTTCTCGCTGCCGCTGCTGGGCGGATTGCGCACGACGACGCGCGGTCGCGTCGAGTTCTCTCTGCTCGCCGGGCTCCTGCGCTTCCGCACCGACGACGGGCTCTCCTTCCTGCCTCCGGCCTTTCCCGGCCCGGGCTTCGCTCCGCTCGATCCCGAGGAGGATCTGCATTGAACCTCCTCCGGACGGCGCGTGAGATGCTCGAGGGCACGAGCTACACCCTCGGCATCGCCGGCCGCACCGCGCTCGCGCTGCCGCAGCTCTGGCGCCGGCGCCGCGAGACCACCGAGCAGTGCTACGCCGCCAGCGTGAAGCTGATCCACGTGATCGTGCTGGTCGGCGCGTTCGCGGGCATGATCCTCTCGCTGCAGACCGGGCTAGCGCTCGCGGACTTCGGCCAAGAGGGTTCGATCGGGTCGATCGTCGCCGCGGCGATGGTGCGCGAGATGGGCCCCTTCATCACGGCGGTGATCCTCGCCGCGGCCGTGGGCTCCGCGCTCGCCGCCGAGCTCGGCACGATGAAGGTCTCCGACGAGATCACCGCGCTGGAGGTGATGTCGATCGATCCGGTGCCCTTCCTCGTGCTGCCGCGCGTGGTGGCCCTCACCATCGCCTGCCCGTTGCTCGCGATCGTCGCCAACGTGGTCGGCATCTACGGCGGCTCGATCGTCGCCGAGAGCCTGCTGCGCGTCGATCCGCTCGCGTATCGCGAGACGGTGTACGACGTGCTCGCGCGCCCCGCCGAGCTCTTCCCGTTCCCGAAAGACATCTATGCCGGGCTCTTCAAGGCCACGGTGTACGGCTTCCTCATCGCCGTGATCGGCTGCTCGCACGGCTTGCGCGCCTCGAATGGCGCGCTCGGCGTCGGCGAAGCCGCGCGCACCGCGGTGCGCAACTCGATCATCCTCGTGCTGGTCATGAACTTCATCCTGACCCGGGTGATGTACACATGAGCACCGCAGCGAGCGACGCGGGCGCCGCCGTGCGCTTCGAATCCGTGGAGAAGCAGCTCGGGGGCAAGCAGATCCTCCGCGGCCTCTCCTTCGAAGTGCCGCGCGGCACGAGCTTCGTGATCATGGGGCCCTCGGGCTCCGGCAAGAGCGTCACGCTGAAGCACATCGTGGGCATCCTCGCGCCGGACGCGGGCCGCGTGCTCGTCTTCGGCCGCGAGCCCGGCCAGCTCTCGCGGAGCGAGCTCGCCTCGCTGCGCAGCCGCATCGGCCTGCTCTTCCAGGACGGCGCGCTCATCAACTGGATGAACCTCGAGGACAACGTGGCACTGCCTCTCCGCGAGGTACAGAGGCTGCCGGAGCGCGAGGTGCGCCCGCGCGTCGCGGAGGCGCTGGAGCGCGTGCACCTCGCCGATGCCGCGCAGAAGATGCCCTCCGAGATCTCGGGCGGCATGCGGAAGCGCGCCGCGCTGGCGCGCGCGATCGTCTCGCGCCCCGAGCTGCTCCTCTACGACGAGCCCGACGCGGGCCTCGACCCCGCGACCGGCGGCTCGATCAATCGCTTGATCCGCCGCGTGCAGCGCGAGCTCGGCGCCACGGGTGTCATCGTGACGCACAGCCGCTCTTGCGCGCTGACCGTGGGCGATCGGATCGGCATCTTCGAGCAAGGGCGCATGGCCTCGGAAGGAACAGCCGAGGAGATGGCGACGAGCAGCGATCCGCGCGTGCGGATCTACCTCGGGATCGATGGCGAGGCGACGACCGAACGCAGCGACTCGCGCGGCGCGGAGCACGGCACAGGAGCGACGGGACGATGAGATCGATGGCCTTCGGCGCGCTGTTCCTCCTCGGGCTCGGCGTGCTCGTCTACTACACGGTCTTCCTCTCGGCCTTCTCGTTCGGTGGACGGGTCACGCTCGATGTGCGCTTCCCGAACGCGAAGTGGCTCACCTCGGGGGACAAGATCCTGGTCGCCGGCACGCGCATCGGCCGCGTCGGCCGCGTGGAGTACCTGGAGGACGAAGTCGATGGCGGCTTTCCCGTGCGCGCCTATCTCGAGCTCGAGCGCGACTTGAAGCTCTTCGAGGACGTGCGCGTACGCATCGAGAGTTCGACGCTCCTGGGCGGCCGATTGATCACCATCGCCCCCGGTCAGAAGGGCAAGCCGCGTCGCGCGAGCGAGATCCAGTTCCTGCGCGGCGAATCACAGGGCGACCTCGCCGAGGCCGTCGAGAGCGTCGTCTCCGAGAACCGCGAAGCGTTGAAGCGCACGATCGACAGCGTCGCGCAAGCCAGCGCCGATCTCGCGAAGCTCTTGCGCGCCCTCGATGAGGGGCAAGGCTCGGCGGGCCGCCTGCTGCGCGACGAGGCGCTACATCGCGAGGTCCTCGGCATGATCGAGGATGCGCGCGGGCTCCTGCAGTCGATCCGCTCGCGCGAGAGCAGCTTCGGTCGCTTGCTGGCCGACGACACGCTGTATCAGGAGCTCGAAGGCATCGCGAAGGCGCTGCGCGTGATCGCCGAGGGAGCCTCCCAGGGCGAAGGGCTGGCCGGCCTACTCCTCCGCGACACCGAGATGCGAGCGCGCATCGATCGCATCGTCGCCCGCCTCGACGACGCCACGGCCGCGGTCGAGACGCAGCAAGGTCTGGTCGGCGCGCTGCTCTACGACGGCGGCATCAAGGGCGCGCTGCAGGCGCTGGCGAAGAACGTGGAGACGATCAGCGGAGAGATCGCGAACGGACGCAGCCTCGCCGGCGAGATCCTGGTCGGCCGGCGCCTCGTGAGCTCGGTCGTCGAGCCGATGGAGTCGATCCTCGCCGACGCGCGAGCTCTCGCGCAGAACACGCGCGAAGGCCGCGGCATCGCCGGTCTGCTGCTCAGCGACAACGAGTCCGCCGCCCTCGTTCGAAGCATTCTCCGAAACTTCGGACGTAGCCTTGAAGATGCCCGTGAGGCCGCACCGATCGGCACGTTGATCGGTGTCCTCATCGGGATCTTCTGATGTCGCTCCTGCGCTGCGCTCTCGCGTTTCCCTTCGCTCTCCTCATGGCCCTCGACGATGCGCGCGCCCAGGCGGTGCCCGCGGACCCGTGGACCGCGTCCCCTCCTCTGCGACTCGCCTTCGCGAGCCCCGTCGGAACCTGGACGAGCGAGCTGCCCCGGCTCGCCGCGCGACTCGAGCTGCTGCTCGCGGCCCAGGGCTTTGCCGTTCGCTCGCGCGAGCTCCTCGCCCCCGGCGTGATCACCGTCCACGGCGAGAGCCGCGCGCCGGAGAAGCTCACGCGTCGCGCGCTGCAGGCGCTGCTGCAGCAGCCGCAGCTCGCCCCCTGGCCGAACCTGCAGGTGCTGCTCAGCGACGCCGACCCGGAGCCGCGAGGCTGGAGCCTCGACGCTGAGCTCGTGTTCACCTTGGTGAAGCCCGAGGCGGTGACGCGCGAGACCGTCGACCTCGCGCGCGAGCTCGCGCGGCGCCACCTGCTCCAGCGCGGCGCGCCCGAGAACGTGCTCGACGAGATGCTGCGCCACTTGGAGCTGCGCCTCGTCCACGAGCGCCCGAATGCCGCGGATCCGCGGCGCCTCGACGTGTGCCTCGCCGTGCGCTGCGCGATGAAGACGCCGGAGCCGCTGGAGGTCGCGCGCTGGCTCGCGCTCTTCGCCCCTCGCACGACCGTCGAGCTCCGCGAGTCGATCGCTGCGGACGAGCCGCTGAAGAGCGCGCTCCGCGCGACCCCGGCGGCGGCCAGCGCGAGCGAGATCGCGGCTCGCGTCCGCGAAGCGAGCGCCGGCGCTTGCGAAGCGCGGGTCGTGCGAGCCACGGCCGCCCCCTTCCGCCGCGTGGAGGATCTCCGCTTCCTCGACGCGCGATCGCCCTGGGAAGCGAACCCGGTCGCCGAGCTCGCGGCGCACCGCGATGCCCTCGGCGGCACGGCGCTGCGCTGGGCGCTCACGCCCGCCGCGCACGAGCGCGCGAAGGCGCTCTCACCCGAGGCGAGCTGGCAGCTCCTGGTGAATGGCGAAGCGTGGGGCGCCGTGCGCCCGCGCGACCTCGCCGCGGGCGAAGGCATCCTCTTCGGCGAATTCCCGAGCAGCGATGTCGAGCTGGCCGCGCGCGCGTTCGCCCCTCTCGACCCGCCGGCGCATTGGCGCGCGAGGGATCAAGCCCGCTCTGCGTCGAGATAGCCGCCGCGCCGCAGGAGCTCGTCGAGCCCGACGCGCGGGCGATCGCCCGCCCCGGGGAGCAGCTTCTCGATCCACTTGCCGACGAGATCGGCTTCGACGTGCACGGCGTCGCCGACGGCGAGCTCGCCCAGGTTCGTCTCGCGCAGCGTGTGCGGCACGACCCAGACATCGAAGCGCGGACCTCGCGGCGCGACGACCGTGAGGCTCACCCCATCGAGGGCGATCGAGCCCTTGTCGATCAGGTAGCGCTCGAGCTCGGCGCCGAGCTCGAAGCTCAGGGTCTCGCCGCCGCCCGAGGCCGCTCTTCCGACGAGCCGCCCCAATCCGTCGACGTGCCCCGACACGAGGTGGCCCCCGAGTCGGTCGGAGAGGCGGAGCGCGCGCTCCAGGTTCACCCGCCGCCCGGGCTGCAGCGCGCCGAGGCGCGTGCGAGCGAGGGTCTCCGCCGAGAGGTCGAAGCGAGCGAGGTCGCCCGCGCGCGCGGAGACGGTGAGGCACGCGCCATTCACGGCGATGCTCTCGCCGAGGACGAGGTCGCTCGACCACGGCGCGAGGTCGATCCAGAGGACCTGCTCGCGACCGTTCTGCTCGCGGCGGAGCAGCGGACGCACGAGGGAGACGATGCCGGTGAACATGGCGACCTGCGCGACGCGCAGCGGGCGGAGCGGGAGGAGCGAGACGAGTCGGGAAGGACCGAGCGAGGCGCGCGCCGCGAGCGGCTCGGCGATCGAGGGGCCGGGAGCGCGCTTGACGGCTGAGAGGCCCTTCCCTAACCTGCTGGGCCTTTCTCCGCGGCGGGTCGGTCCGTGCGGATCTTCATCCTGACCCTCTTTCCGACTGCCGTCGAGGCATATCTCGCTGCTGGCATCCTCGGGATCGCCCGCCGTAAGCGCTTGATCGACGTGACCTTGGTGAACTTCCGCCAGTACGGGCGGGGGCGACACCGAGCCGTCGACGATCGCCCATTCGGTGGCGGTGCCGGGATGGTCCTGAAGCCCGAGCCCGTGTTCGACTGCATCGAGCAGATCGAGCGCGAGCACGGTGTCTGTCGCAGGATCCTGCTCTGCCCGGGTGGAACGACGTTCCGCCAGGCGACGGCAGGCCATCTCGCGAGCGAAGAGCGACTGCTCTTCCTCTGCGGGCGCTACGAGGGCTTCGACGAGCGCATCCGACAGGGGCTCGAGTGGACGGAGATCTCGCTCGGGGACTTCGTCCTCTGCGGTGGTGAGCTCGCGGCCTTGGCCGTGATCGAAGCCACGGTGCGGTTGCTCCCGGGCGTGCTCGGGGACGCAGCTTCGCCCGAGGAGGAGAGCTTCTCCACGTGGGAGCCGCTCTCCGTCGAGGCCTCCGGTTCCGCCGGGAGGCGCGCGGCGAAGGAACCACGCATCCCCCCCGAGACTCAACTCAACGCAGGCCCCCCACTCCCCCTTCCCCGCGAAGATCCCCTGCTCGCGAGAGCAGCCGAGCCGCTTCCCCTCGACGAGTCCGAGACGGGCCTCGAGTACCCGCAGTACACGCGACCGCGCGTGTTCCGGGACATGGAAGTGCCGGCTGTCCTGCTCTCGGGAGACCATCAGGCGATTCGCACGTGGAGGCGGAAGGAAGCCCGAGACCGAACCGCGCGAACCCGTCCCGACTTGCTGCACCGCCGATCGAACGACCCCAGTGGCCGCTCGAAGGGCACGGCGAGGACGGGCGAGCCAAGAGAACCAGATCCGCCTTCCGGCGGCACGAATCCAACGCCGCCTTCCGGCGGTGCGACCTGAAAGAAGCAAGCGAGGCTCGCGAGGAGCCTCAGCCGAGGAGCAACATGGCCATGGGCCTGATCCAGGACATCGAGAAGGCGAGCAGCAGGACCGAGAACTTCGACTTCAACGTCGGAGACTCCGTCGAGGTCGGCTACCGGATCAAGGAAGGCGACAAGGAGCGCATCCAGGTCTTCGCCGGCACCGTCATCGCCATCAAGGGCGCGGGCGTGCGGAAGACCTTCATCGTCCGCCGCATCGTGCAGGGCGGCGGCGTCGAGCGCACCTTCATCCTCCACTCGCCGCGCGTGGCGAGCATCGTGGTCACCCGCCGCGGCACGGTCCGCCGGGCGAAGCTCTACTACCTGCGCGATCGCGTGGGCAAGGCGACCAAGGTGAAGGAGAAGATCGTCGCCAGCGCCGAGAAGAAGGCCGCGGCCGAGAAGAAGGCCCGCAAGAGCTCGGCGAAGTCCGCCGAAGCGCAAGGCTGAACGTCAGCGTAGTCAGAGCAACAGCCTCGCCGATGCCCTCGTCGTTCCGTGATCGATCGCCCGCGCGCCTCGAGGTGCCGTGGCGATCTCGCGGAGCTCGGGGGCGCTTCGTTTCCGCCGCACAACACACCAACGGTTGACGTAGATGGTTCCCAACATCGGCCGCAAGGTCATCCTCGTCCTGACGCTCCTCGGGCTGAGCTTGCTCGCGCTGCTCATCCCGCCGATCGCGGGCGAGTTCCCGATCAAGCTCGGTCTCGACCTCCAGGGCGGCACGCGCCTCGTCTACCAAGTCGATACGGAGCGCCTGAATGCGCAGCAGGGCACCGACGACTCGATGCAGCGCGATCTCGCGACGCTCATCGACGAGACGATCGGCATCATCCGCAACCGCATCGACCCGACGGGCGTGCTCAGCATCACGCTGCAGCGCCAGGGGACCGACCGCATCCTGATCGAGCTGCCGGGCATGTCGCCGGCGGAAGCCGGTGCGATCGAGCGCTTGATCACGGAGCTCGGCAAGCTCGAGTTCCGGATCGTCGCCTACAAGGGCGCGGGCTCGGGCGGCGAGCGGAAGGGCGAGGACGTCGACGTCGACGCCGCGAAGAAGAAGCTGAACGACTGGTGGAGCGCGGAGCTCGCGCGCGGCGGCGACGTGTACGTCGATGAGTACGCCATCCGCCGTTACAACGCGCTGCCCGAGAGCGCCGGTGGTCCGCCGACGGGCTTCTTCTGGGCCGGACTCCAGAACCCGGCCGAGACTCGCGAGATGGACGGCCGCACGCTCTTCCTGGAGGCCTTCTACAAGGCCGGCAAGAAGGAGTGGGCGGAGCGCCTCTCGGATGGCTCGGTCGTGATCCATAACCGCGTCGTCGGCAACGAGCGGCTGGCCCCTGCGCCGATCTCGATCGGCGAGCAGAACCCGGTTCCGCTGCGCCTCCGCCGCTCGCCGGGCGCCACCCCCATCGTGCATGGCGAGTGGCTCGACGTCGCGCTGCTGCGCGACGAGCGCCAGCTCACGACCGGCAAGAACTGGGTCTTCACCGGCGAGGACCTCTACCAGACCTTCCCGGACCAGGACCAGAACGGCTATCCCTGCGTTCGCTTCATCTGCCAGGCCTCGCGCGGCGATGCGTTCGCGGACTTCACCGAGGCGTTCACGGAGCGCCCGATGGCGATCCTGCTGAACGACTACATCTCGGGCCAGCCGCCGACGATCAAGGGCCGCCTGCCGGGTCAGGGAATCATCACCGGCAACTTCAGCTCGGCCGAGGTGAAGCACCTGCAGAACGTGCTCCGCTCGGGCAGCTTGAAGATCCCGCTCGAGCTGATGACGCGCGATCTGATGGGCCCGACGCTGGGCGAAGAAGCGATCCGCCTGGGCTCGATCTCGGCGTTGATCGGCTTGGCCCTCGTCATCTGGTTCATGACCTACTACTACAAGCGGGTCGGGATCGTGGCGGCGTGGTCGCTCGGCGCGAACATGCTGCTCCTGCTCGGCGCGATGGCGCTCTTCCGGGTGAATCTGAACCTGCCCGGCATCGCAGGCTTGATCCTGACCGTCGGCATGGCGCTCGACGCGAACATCCTGATCTACGAGCGCATCCGCGAAGAGCGCGCGAAGCAGCGCACATTGCTGCAGTCGGCGAAGAACGGCTTCGATCGCGCGTTCCTCACGATCTTCGACTCGAACCTGACCACGTTGATCACCTCGGTGGTCCTGATGTGGCTCGGCACCGGCCCCGTGCGCGGCTTCGCGGTCGTGCTCGCGATCGGCATCTTGACCACGATGTTCGCGGCCCTGGTGGTCACGAAGATCCTGATCCACTTCCTGCTGCAGAAGCCGAACTTCCGCGAGTTCGAGATGCGCTCGTGGGTGCCGAAGACCCACTACAACTTCACGAAGTACATGGGCCAGTGCGTCGCGGGCTCGCTGATCGCGATCCTGCTCGGCCTGGTCGTCGTCACCGTGAAGGGTCGCGAGCTCCTCGGCATCGACTTCACCGGCGGGGGCACCTTCCGCGTCGCTCTGAAGGAGGACATGGAGATCGCCGACGTCCGCGAGAAGATGGAACAGATCTTCGAGTCGGTGCAGGTCTCGACGCTCGGCGACAGCAAGCGCGTCTACGGCATCAAGGTGAAGCTGGATCCGGAGGACAACCGCGGCCTCCAGCAGGACATCGCCTCTCGCCCGGGGATCTCGCGCCGCGCCGAAGGCGTGGGTGATCGCGCGGCGGCGAAGGGTGCCGGACTCCGCGACGATCGCCGCTTCGAGCCGATCGACCTCGTGCTGCGCTTCGCTCACCCCGTGGTGGAATCCGACCTCGAGGACATCCGCGAGCGCCTCTTCCGCCAGGGCTTCGTCTCGTTCCCCACGCAGCCGTGGATGGAGGTCGAGGCCGACGATGCGCGCGCGGTGCGCCGCGCCAACGAGGAAGCTGGTCGCTTCGTGAAGGCCAACTTCCACACCACGAGCTCCGGTGACATCGAGAAGGGCACGCCCAAGCTCTCCGGAGCCGAAGGCACGAGCGGCATCGTGACGAAGCCGCAGGTGCAGCTCGAACCCACCGATCCCTCCGAGCGCACCGTCGTCCTGCGCAACACGCGCCTCATGTTCGAGCGCCTGCGCGAGCACGGCGACATCAACCTCGTGCGCCGGGCCCTGCTCCCGCGCTACGAGCTCGGCATCCAAGGCCTCGAATCCCAGATCCGAGTCCTTCTCGGCGACCAGCTCGCAGCGGACTTCCTGATCAGCGATCGCGGGATCTCGGATCTCGCGCTCGACCAGGTGCACGTCTCGTTCGAGTTGAGCTTCTCGAAGGCCGTCGACGTGGAGCTGGTGCGCCAGCTCCTGCGTCGGGCAGGTCTCGTTCCCGAGCATCTGAAGAGCGAGGGCAAGGAAGTCGAGCCGAGCAGCAGCGCGAGCCGCTTCTCCGTCGAGAACGCCTACTCGCGCTACATCGCCGACGCCGGCGCGCTCGCCACGGAGCTCGCGGCGGAAGGTGCGCGCCTGGAGCGCATGCCCGCGATCGGAGGCGGCGCGTTCGGCCAGATCTCGGCGACGAACGCCAGCTTCCGCGGCACGGACCGCCGCTGCTCGTTCAACCTGGCCCTCCGCGGCAAGGCGGCGACGAAGGACGAGCTGCTCCCGGCGCTGAAGGCGATCGGGCTCCGCTTCGATCCCGCGAAGCTGACCCAGGTCGAAGGCGACGCGAGCGGTCTGCGGTGGCGCTTGAACGACGCGCGCTCGCTCTGGCTGGACGACCCCGCAGAGCTCCGCGAGGCCTTGGCCGAAGAGATCGCGCGCGGTGAGAGCGCCCACCTGCTCCTGGCGGAGGAGGTGACGCTGAACCTCGTCGAGAAGCCGACGGGCGGCGATGCCGTGAAGGCCGTCGAGGACATGCTCCGCGGCGCCGGTCTCGCCTTCAGCGAAGCGGCCCGCGTCGAAGCAACGAGCGATACGGCGTACCGCTTCCGTCCGGACGGTCCGACGACGCTCACGCTGAGTCGCATGCAGGACGCGATCGCGACCCAGCTGAATCGCATGGAGGAGAAGGGTCAGCGGCGCCTCGCGGTCGCCTCGCCGTTCGGCGATGCCTCGCAGATCTCCGCTCAGGCCTCGACGGACCTCCGCGACGCCGCCGTGCTCGCGCTGCTCGTGTCGCTCTTCGCGATCACGCTCTACATCCGCGCGCGCTTCCACGAGTACCGCTACGCGTTCGGAGCCGTGCTCGCGCTCTTCCACGACGTGCTGATCACGATCGGCGCCGTGGCGCTCTTCGCCTCGCTCGGCATCATCGACGCGGAGATCGACCTGAATCTGATCGCGGCGCTCCTCACGATCGTCGGCTACTCGCTGAACGACACGATCGTGATCTACGACCGCATCCGCGAGAACCTGCCGCGCATGAAGGGCAGCTTCGAGGAGATCGTGAACACGAGCATCAACGAGACGCTCGCCCGCACCTTGCTCACCGGCGTGACGACGATCTTCATGATCACCGTGCTGCTGCTGGTGAACTACGGCCGCGGCAACGCGATCGAGGGCTTCGCGTTCGCGATCCTGGTCGGTGTGCTGGCGGGGACCTACTCCACGATGTACATCGCCTCGCCCTTCCTGATCTGGGTCGAGAAGCGCCGCCTCGCCGCGGACGCCCGTCGCGATGCGCTGAAGGGGCGCGCGCCGGCGCACTGAGTCCCGGCACACGGAATGCACCGCGAGCGGAGCTCGCGACGTGCAAGCCGAAGCAGAGCGGGGGCCCGGGGGGGGGGGGGGGTGGCCCGCCCCCCGGGGCCCCGGCCGGGGGGGAAGAGTGGGCCCGGGAGCCGCGGCGCGAGGCC
>JAEUHW010000155.1 GCA_016793245.1 Planctomycetota bacterium | reverse complement strand
AAGCACAATCCCCGAGTGGACCCCGCCTTGATAGTCGAGGTAGATAGCGGCTGTGCGCCCATCTAAGATTCCATTGGCAAACCAGATATTCATGCTCTCAGCCATCTGGCCCATCGCCTCGAAGGTAACACTGAGGCCGCTCGCGTGGCCTGAGCGGTACTCGAGACGACCACGGCTATCGACACCCTGCAGTCGCGGAATCTGGAATCCCGGACCGTCGATCATCCAGATCTCGCCTTGCCCCACCCCTAAGATCTCGACGAACGCCCGCTCGTCGCTCATCGTGGTCGGGCCCCCGAGCTGCACGCGCAGCGCGTTGCTGAGCGCCAGCGTCGAGGCGAAGGCGCCATTGGGATCGAAGACCGCGTCCTGCAGGTAGACGCTGACTCCGAAGAGCTCGGGTGCGCTCGGAATTCCGAATCCGTAGGCATGCTCTCCGGCGCCGTCGGTAAACGCGAGCACGCTGATCAGAGGCGGGGCAAGGTAGAGCGTGCAAGCGCCGAGGGCGAGCGAAGCCTGTTCACCCGAAAGGAAGAGCAGGTAAGGCGCGAATGGACGCGCGTTCCGCAGTTGCGCACCGAAGCCCGCGTTGCCAATCGTCGGGAGGCCGATTCCGGAGAGCTCGGGCACTAGACTGTTCGTCCCCGGACAACCTTCTCCGAAAGGGAGAGCACGCGCCCCACCCTGCCCGAATTGGACAGTCAGGTCATCGGAACCTTGATTCGCGATCACGACATCTTGCGCCCCATCGGCGTTAAGATCGCCGACGTCTGCAGCGACAGGATTCACCCCAGCAGCGAATCCATCCAACGAGAGGACGCTCCCTGAGCCGGAATCGTAACCGTAGACGACTTCAGCCTCACCGGATCCCGCGTGCAGCACGACGAGGTCCCGCAGAGTCAGGAATCCGGGCAAGGAGTCCCCATCGAGTTCCGTGCTGACGATGTCTACGGGAAAGCTCCCCGAACTCGCCACGTCCGTTGGGTTAGCAAGGAATCCAGAGCGTCCGCCTTGGTTGATCCAGAATCGAACCTGTGTCTCCGGCAGAGGGAAGAGGACGGGAATAGGCGCGGCGATGTCGAGTGCACCGTCGCCATTGAAGTCGTCTAGGCAAAAGGTGCGAACCAGCCCAGATGGTATCTGGGCTGCGGCGAGGACGAAGGTGAGGTTTCCATCTCCATAGAGCGGCAGAAGCCAGCTTGTCGATCCGGACGCCAGAGCGACCAGATCCAGACGAGAGTCGCCATCCAAGTCGCCGATCGCCAGCTTTAGGATCTTGCGTGGCACGTTATATGATCCAAAGGAGAACGCGCCGAACGGGCCTCCATTCAGCGAGAAAGCAAGCCCCTCCCCACCAGCGAGCAGCTCCCCCTCTCGGGCCACGAAGACGTCGTCGATTCCGTTTCCGTCGAAGTCCCCGCACACGATATCGATCGGTCTCAGACCACCGCAGCTCATCGAGCTCGCGCTCGGGCTGCCGCCGACGTTCAGCACGATGCTCACCGTGTGAGAGTCTGAGCACGCGACCGCCGCATCGTCCGCGGCGCCATCGCCATCGAGGTCGCCGAAGGCCACCGCCACTGGGGCGAGATCGCCGGCCGTGAGTGCGACCGACACCGGGGCCGCTAGCGCACCCGTGCCATCGCCGAGCCAGAGGCCGAGGTCGTGCGAGGCGCTGTTCGCAGTGAGGGCATCGAGCTCGCCGTCGCCGTTCGCGTCGCCGAGGGCGACGTCGCGCGGAGCGCTCGGGCCGCCGCTCCCGCTCGCGACCTCGAAGACGTAGGCCGAGCCATAGAGATAACCGGCACCGTGGCCATCCGACACGGCTCCACTGACGACGGTGGTCCCGTCGTACCCTAACGACCAGCCGAGTTGGTCCGGATCCAACCCATCGCTCGCGAACAGGAGCTCGACTTCGGACCAACTCCCCGCCGTCTCGCGAAAGGCGTAGCACGCACCGCGCGAGCCCAGGGCCCCGATGGCCCCTCCGATCAGCGTGTCTCCATGCAGCGCGACACTGTGTCCGAAGTTCGCGGCCCCTTGGATGTCACTGAAGAGCAGCAATTGGGGAGTTCCCGAGTTGCCGCCGGAGCGGTGATAGGCGTACACCGCTCCGGTGTCGGTGAAACCGGAGTGGTCCTCGGCGACCGCACCGACGATCAAGCGATCGCCCGCCAGCGCCAACGAGCGCCCGAAGTATCCGTACACCTGCGGGTTCGGCGAATGGAGCACCTCTTGGACCGACCATGTGCCGCCCGAGTTCATGAGCACCTGCACCTGGCCCGCCCCTTGGGCCGCCGCGTAGCTGGCGGAGAACGCACCGACCGCAGCGGTGTCCCCCTCCAGGGCAACAGCAGATCCGAAGCCCCCACCACTCGGTCCGGCGATCTTCCGCTGCTCCGTCCAGACCCCGCCGACGCGCTCGAAGAAGTAGACCGCACCGACGGCACCGCCGGAGGCATCGCGTCCCAAGGATGCGCCGACGATCACATGATCGCCGTCGATGGCAACGGACGCGCCGAAAAGGATGCCCTCCACCGCATCAGCAGGGACGAGCTTCGCCTCCTGCGTCCAGACGCCGCCGCTGCGCGTGAAGACGTACGCCGCGCCGATGTTGGACGAGGCTGTGGGATGAAAGTCGGTCCGCGCGCCGACGACCGCGGTGTCGCCGCTCAGCGCCACGCTGTAACCGAAGAGCGCAATCACCGCGGGATCACCCGCCTCCAGCCGCTGCTGCTCGACCCAGTCCCCGTTGCTCAGCGTATACACATAGGCGGCTCCCGCCTCGCTGACGCCGCTCGAGGTCGCGTTGGACGCGCCGACGATCAGGGTGTCCCCCTCGACCGCGCAGCTTCTTCCATACCAACTGCCGACTCCGGTGGCGCGGAGCTTCGCGCTGTGGGGTTGCTGAGCGGAGAGAGTCGCCGCTCCGACGATACCGATAACGAAGAAGGCGAGCGCGCGTGAGCGCGAGAGAAGCGGTAGGAGCATGGCGGGACCTCAGCGGAAGGACGGGCGAGGAGACGATGCGAAGGCGCAACGCCGATCGCATCGTCCGAGCGAAGAAGGAAACGCAACGTAGGGAGCGCGCACCTCAGGGATTCCAGGATCGGGATCGCGCATGAACCGCATCGAAGCCGATCGCCACTCCGGCAAGAGAGCGTCGAGAGCGCGGTACTTGGCCGGACGGTCCGCGGCGCGATCAGTTACCCACCCGCACCCTCAGCGCGTTCGACAGCGCCAGCGTCGAGGCGTAAGCCCCCGCCGGATCGAACACCGCGTCCTGGAAGAAGACCGTCGCCCCCAGCAGCAGCGGATCGTTCGGCACGCCGAAGACGTAGTCGTTCTCTCCGCTGCCATTCGTGAAGCGCAGGATGCTGATCAGCGGCGCCCCGAGGTAGAGCGTGCAGCTCCCCACCGCGATCTCGCTCGTCGTTGCTGAGAGCAGGACGAGGAAGGGCGCGACCGCGCGCGCTTGACTGAGGTGCAGGCCGAAGGCCGCGTTGCCCAGCGTCGGGAGCCCCGTGCCTGCGAGCAGAGGAACGAGACCGCCGGTGCCCGCACAGCCCGTGCCGAAGGCGAGCGATTGCGCGAGCAGCTCGCCCAGGTGGACCGAGAGATCGTCGGAGCCTTGGTTCGCGATCACCACGTCGCCCGAGCCGTCGCCGTTGAGGTCGCCGATCGCGATGGCGATCGGGTTCGAGCCCGCACTGAGCGCGCTCGTGGACGTGGCGCTCGAGGTGGCGCTCACGTAGCCGTAGAAGGCCTGCACGTCGCCCGAGCCCGCGTGCACGACGACGAGCTCCGGTCGATGCAGCACGCCGGGGTAAGAGTCGCCATCGAGCTCGCCGCAGGCGACGTCGTGCGCCAGCGTGCCCGTGGTCGGGAGTGCTGTGTCGGCCGTGAAGTCGCTCGCGTCGAGCGCGCCGCTGCCGGTGTAGCGGTGCACCTCCAAACTGCTCGTCGGCGTCGGGAAGAGCGTCGAGAGCAGCACCGCGAGGTCGTTCATGCCATCGCCATCCAGATCGCCGAGGCAGAGGCCGCTCGCGAGACCGGAGCTCGAGAGCGAGATCGCTCCGGCGAAGGATAGTGCGCCCGCGCCATCGCCGGCGAAGAGCAGGAGCTGATCCGGCGCGCCTTGAGCGACGACCGCGAGGTCCAAGTCGGAGTCGCCGCCGAGGTCGCCGAGGGCGAGCTTGACCACCTGCCTCGCGTGGCCGCTGGGGATCGAAAGCTCGGAGAAGGCGCCGCCGTTCAGGGACACGGAGAGGCCGGAGCCTCCGCTCAGCGGTTCGCCCTGGCGCGCGACGACGACGTCGTCGGTGCCACTGCCATCGAGGTCGCCGCAGACGACATCGCTCGGGCGGAGACCGCCGGTGGTCCGCGAGCTCGCGCTCGAGCTGCCGCCGACGTTCAGCACGATGCCGACGGTGTGCGAGTCAGAGCACGCGACCGCCGCATCGTCGGCGGAGCCATCGCCGTCGAGGTCGCCGAAGGCCACCGCGACGGGAGCCAAGTCGCTAGCCGTGAGCGCGACCGAAACTGGCGCCGCTAGCGCACCCGTGCCATCGCCGAGCCAGAGGCCGAGGTCGTGCGAGGCGCTGTTCGCCGTGAGGGCGTCGAGGTCGCCGTCGCCGTTCGCGTCGCCGAGCGCGACGTCGCGCGGGGCGGTCGGTCCGTTCGGGCCGCCGCCGCTGCTCGCGACCTCGAAGACGTAGGCCGATCCCGAGCCTCCCGGGCCGTGATCGTCACCGTAGCTACCCACGAAGGCCGTCGCTCCGTCGTAGCCGACCGAGAAGCCGAACGCATCGTTCGCGCCGCCATCGCTCGCGAGCAACCGCGTGGTCTCGGACCAGCTCCCGCTGAGCTCGCGGAAGACGTAGCCGGCGCCGCGGAGGCCGTTCGCGTAAGGCGCCCCAGCGACCAGCGTATCTCCGCGCAGGCCGAGGCCATAGCCCAGGTTGGCACCGGTCGAAGGATCGCTCGCGACCAGTCGCTGCGGTCCTCCGAAGCTCCCGGCGCTGCGCTCGAAGACGTAGAGAGCGCCTACATCAGTCACTCCGCTCTCGTCTTCGGTGGAAGCGCCGATCGCGAGGCGATCCCCATGGAGAGCCACGTCGAACCCGAAGAACGAGTTGGCCTGCGGCGCAACCTGGGTCAGCACTTGGTGGACCGCCCATGTGCCGCTCGTGCGAAGGAGCACTCGAACCACGCCCGCCCGGTACTGGCCGCCGGGGTGCGAGGTCGGCGCACCGACAGCTGCCGTATCACCGTCCAGGGAGATCGAGCTGCCGAAACCATAGGTCTCGTCCCCACCGATGGGATCGCCCGTCAGGAACTGCTGCTCCGTCCAGACTCCGCCCACGCGCTCGAAGAAGTACGCAGCGCCGAGCGCCTGGCCCGCGGCATTGAGCCACCCGAGAGCGCCGACGGCCAAAGTGTCACCGTCGATCGCGACCTCGTGCCCGAAGTAGAGGTTGGCGCGCGTGTCCGATGGCAGCAGCCTATCCTGCTCCGACCAAACGCCGCCCATGCGCGTGAACACATAGGCCGCTCCCGCGCCGCTGCCCTCGTTCCGCGCCCCGATCACCGCCGTATCGCCGCTCAGCGCGACGCTGAAACCAAAGAACGCTTGGGCCTGAGGAAATGTCGCCTCGAGCTTCTGCTGCTCCGACCACACGCCGCCGGTACGCGTGTACACGTAAACGGCTCCCGCTTGGGCGAAGCCGCCGGCGATCTTGTCGGAAGCGCCGACGAGTGCGGTATCACCATCGATCGCGACGCTCCAGCCGAGCTTGTCGCCCGGCGCGTTGTCCGCTGCGACGAGCTTTTCCAGCTCGTTCTGCTGGGCCGGTATCGTGGTCGCGAGAAGGAGAGCCGAACCTGCGGCAAGCAAAGTGCGGGAGAAGAGGCGCGGGAGCGAGATCATGGGAACTCAGGGGTCGCAGACGGAGGAAGCGTGCGCGAGCCCGATCAGAAAGCTGGCGCTGGAGCGAACCGCCTTCGATGAACGAGAAGCGCCTCCACTCCACCTCGGTCTTTGCGCGAACTTTCCGCAGCGAGTCGAAGCGGGCGCCTCCGCGACGACGAGGCTCGCCTCTCCGCATAACCCGCCACAACGAAGGAACGTGAAGCGATCACAACGCACCTCACTCCGTTCCAGATTTCACGTCGTCGCGCCCTTGCGTGATCCGCAGCACCCCACAGAATCGCGGACGTATGAAGAAGCCCATCGACGAGCTCCTGGCCTCCGTTCGCCGCGGCGATCCACAGGCCCTCGCCCAGTGGAACGAGGCCGTCTACGACGAGCTGCGTCGCTTGGCGCGCGCCATCAACGTCAACGGATCCTCAGAGCGCGACTCGACCTTGAACACGACGGCGCTGGTGCACGAGGCCTGGGTCCGACTGTCCGGCGCGGAGGGGCTCTCGCAGGTCGAGCAGCGCCGCGAGTTCCTCGCGTATGCGGCGGCGGTGATGCGCAACGTGTTGGTGGACTATGCGCGCGCGCGGAAGGCCGAGAAGCGCGGCGGCGCTTTGGCGGCACTGCCGCTCGACGATGTGCTCTGCGTCGCCTCCGAGCGATCCGCGGTCGACGTGCTCGCGCTCGACGAGGCGCTGCAAGCGTTGCAGGCCATCGATCCGCGCTCGGCGCGCCTCGTGGAGCTCCGCTTCTTCGGCGGACTCTCCGAAGCCGAGGCCGCGGCGACGCTGGAGATCTCTCTGCCCACGGCGGCACGCGACTGGAGCTATGCGAGGGCTTGGCTGCGTCGGCGCCTCCGCAGTGGAGATACTCCGCCGTGAGCGAGCGCCTGGAGCGCGTGAAGCTCCTCTACGAGCGCGCGCTCCATCTGGAGCCCGCGTCGCACGCGGAGTTCCTGCGCCGAGAGTGCGGGGACGACGAGGAGCTGCGGCGAGAGCTCGAGGAGCTGCTGGAGTGGAAGGCCAGCGGCTCCTTCCTCGCCGAGCCGATTCCGCGCCTCCTGCAGCGCGACGACGTTCCGCCCGAAGACACCGGAGCCGTCGGCGACCGCATCGGGAGCTATCGGCTGATCGAACGCATCGCTTCGGGCGGGATGGGCACGGTCTGGCGCGCCGTGCGCGCCGACGAGACCTTCGCGAAGGAGGTCGCGATCAAGCTCATCAAGCGCGGGATGGACTCCGAGGCCATCGTGCAGCGCTTCCACCGCGAGCGACGCCTGCTCGCCCAGCTCGATCATCCGGGCATCGCGCGCATCCTCGACGGTGGGGCCAGCGCAGACGGCCAGCCTTACATGGTGATGGAGCTCGTCCACGGCGTCGCCTTCGACGTGGGCGCGCCGCTGCTGCCGCTCGCGGCGCGGCTCGAGCTCTTCGCCAAGGTCTGCGATGCAGTGGATGCGGCGCACGAGCTCGGCATCGTGCATCGCGACTTGAAGCCCTCGAACCTCCTGATCACGCCGGAAGGCGAGCCGAAGCTCCTCGACTTCGGCATCGCGAAGCTGGTGCGCGAAGAAGGGCGCGAGGCGACGCTGCTCACGCGCACCGCCGAGCGCCTGCTGACCCCGCGCTACGCGGCGCCGGAGCAGCTCCGCGGCGGCGAGGTCACCACGGCGACCGATGTCTACGCGCTCGGCGTCCTGCTCTACGAGCTGCTCTGTGGACAGTCGCCCTACGAGCGCACGACCACGCTGCGCGAGCTCGAGAGCGCGATCTGCGACGGGGCCCCGCACCGCCCTTCGACGCGCACGCGCGGAACGACGCGGCGCTCCTTGCGCGGCGACCTGGACACGATCGCGCTGCGCGCCATGGCGAAGGAGCCCGAGCGCCGCTATCCCCGTGCGGGCGCGCTCGCCGCCGATCTCCGCCGGCATCTACGCCAGGAGCCGATCTTCGCGCGCGGGGACTCTTGGAGCTATCGCGCGACGACCTTCGCGCGGCGGAACCGCTGGACGCTCGCCGTCTTCGCCGCGATCGTGCTCGCCTTGAGCGTCGGGCTTTACGTTGCGCGCCGAGAGGCGCTCTTCGCGGAGCGCATGCGTGACCTCGCCGAACGGCGCGCCGAGGCAGTCGAGCGCGAGGCGGCGCTGTCGCGCCTCGGCGCGGCCTCCGAAGCGCTCGAAGCACAGCGCGACGCGACGGCCCGCACCTTCCTCGAAGCCGTGCCGACTGCGCATCGCCACTGGGAGTGGCAACATCTCGCAGCACGCCTCGACCGCAGCTTGGTGAGGAGCAACGATCTGCGGCTGGCGGGGAAGGAGAAGATGCAGCGCGTCGCCTGGCTGCCGGGCGACCGACGCCTCGCGGTCGCCGGCCAGGATGGCCATGTCCACTTGGTCGATTCCGCGACCCTGCTCATCGAACGGAGCCTGCCGGGGCATCGCGTCGCGGGATATCTCGTGGCGACGCCGGACGGGCAGCGTCTCGCGTTCTGCTGTGGCCGCGATCCGATCACCGTCCTCGACGTCGCCAGCGGTCAGATCGAGGTGCGGCTCAGCGGAGGTGAGGACGAAGTTCGCTGCCTCGATGTCGACCCCAGCTCGCGCTACCTGGTCGCGGGGACGAGCGAGGGGCGAGTGCGCATCTTCGATCTGCAGGCGCGCGCGCTTCATGCTTCGATCGAGCTCGAGAAGCGATCGCAGATTCGCGCCGTGTCCTATGCACCCTCCGGACGGAAGATCGCCGTCACATGCAATCGCGCCTACGTCCATCTCCTCGAGATCGAGAACATGAGATGGGCGCAGCGCTTCCAGCATCACGAGAGCCGCGCCTTCTGTGTCGCCTGGTCCCCCGACGAGCGGCTCCTCGCTACTGGCTCGCTCGATCACAGCCTGCGTGTCATCGACGCCACCAGCGGTGAGCTGCAGCGCGAGAGCGTACGCGTGAAAGGCGAGGTCTGGACCTGCGCGTTCCTCCCCTCCGGTCGAGAGGTCGTCGCCGGCGGCGCGCATCTCGTGCGCGCAAACCTAGTCTCATGGCGCGAAGATGTCGCCTTCTGCGGCAGCGGCCCGATGGCGCTCTCGCGGGACGGCGAGCGCCTCGCCGTCTCCTCCGCGGAAGGACTCGCGATCTTCGATGCCCACACGCAGGGCTTGCTGCGAGCGCACGCTTCCAAAGGCTGGGTGCGCGGCCTCGCGGTGAGCCCAGATGGTCGCTTGGTCGCCGCGATCGACCGAAACGAGGGCGGCATCTACGAACACCGTGGCCCAACGCTGGTCCCCGTTCCTCGAGCATCTTTCGGAGGCGAGTTCGCCTGCTTCGACCACTCGGGTGATCGTCTGGTAGTCCTGCACCGGGATGGCGACGCAGAGATCCGTACGGTCGCGGACTGGAGCGTCTCGCGGCGGATCCCCGAATCCGCAGCGACCTTCGGCGTGATCCAAGAACCATGGCTCATCATGGCGCGCGACCTGGATCGCAAGGGTCTCGCGATCGTCGACTTGGGCACGGATCTGCCGCCGCGCGCCTTCGGCTCCCACGAGGTTCTCTGCCTCGCCGTCAGCCGCGACGGCGCGAAGCTCGCCTCGATCGCCAAGGTAGCGAGGAGAGTCCCCGATATCCGCATGGCGCTCCAGGTCTGGAGCCTTCCCGAAGGCGGGCTCCTGTGGAGCCAGGAGCTGCCTCGCCTCGCTTACGCCGTGGCGTTCGCACCGGACGGCACGATCCTCGTCGGCGGAGACGGAGGACTCTCGGTTTGGTCCTTCGGAGTATCGACTCCCGTGCGGGAGATCCCGTTCGAAGCCTCGATCTCTTCCTTCGCTTACTCGCCCGACGGCACGCGCCTCTCGACCAACGACAGCGATGGTGCCGTGCGCCTCTGGGACGGCGCTTCGCTCCGGCACTTGGTCGAGCTCGGGCGACACGAGACCGGGGGCTTCCGCACGGCTTGGTCAGCGGACGGCTCGCTCTTGGTGAGCGGAGGCAAGGATGGCGTGTGCCTAGCGTTCGACGGCCCCGCTTCGAGCGCCCCGAAGTAGTGCGATCGACGAGTGAAGTAGCGCGAGCAAGTGGCCCGATTCACTCTCGGGGCAGCTCGTCGAACACCGACCCCGGAAGCGCCTCGCGCAAGCGCTTCAGCGCGCGCTGGTACCTCATCGATGCGGCCCCCGGCTCGATGCCGAGCAAGGTCGCCACCGTCTGGTTCGACTGCTGCTCGACGCCGCGCAGCAGGAGCACCTCGCGGTCCTGCGGCGGGAGCTCGGCCAAGCTCGCGAGGACTTGGCCCTGCAGCTCGCGCTGCAGCGCGATCGTCACCACCCCGCGCGTCTCGCGCGGCAGGCGATCGAGGGCGTCATCGCTCTCGCGATCCGTGCTGCCGTCGACGGGCGCGTTGCGCTTCGCGCGGCGCGCGTGCTTCCGCGCGATGCCGGCGAGGCGGCGGAGCAGCGTCGTGGTGAGGAAGCGCAGCAAGACCGGCGTCGAGCGGCCCTCGCGCTCCTCGATCTCGGCGAGGCGCGGCAGCGTGATGAGCCAGGTGTCGTTCACCAGGTCCTCCGGCTCGCAGAGGACGCGCAGCGCAGGGGTCAACTTGTAGCGCGCGAGCGCCAAGAGGAGCGGCGAGAGGCGCTCCACCACCCAGGCGACGCTGGAGGGGTCGCCGTCGATGGCGCGGCGGACGTGCAGCGTCGTGAAATCGGCTCCGGCGTCTTCGGGCAAAGGTCGATCCACCGCGAACCTCGAGCGATGGGCTGTGCTGCGGGCGGGAGATGCGGCATGGTAGGCGAGCCGCCCCTTCCTGACGAGCTTCCATCGGCGGCGCCGTGGTTCCAACGCAGCACCTTCCTTCTCGATGAGCCCGCGCGACGCCGAACCTGACGATGCCAGCGAAGCCGGGATCGCGGCCGCGTTCTTCTGCGCGCTCTACGAGGATCGCGCGGCCGGGCGCGTGCTGCCGCTCGAGCACTACCAGGCGCGCTTCCGCGGCTTCGAGACGCTGATCGCGCGCGAGCTCGCGGCCTTCGAGGCGGAGGAGGAAGCAGAGGCCGAGGGCGACGCCGACGGCGCGCTCCCCGCTCCGTCCAGCGCGCGAGGGAACGCGGCCGGCGGCGAACGCGCCTCGGACGCGAGCGCCGAGGGCCCGCGGAATCTGGGCCGCTACCGCTTGCTGCGCAGCCTCGGCCGAGGCGGTCAAGGCGAGGTCTGGCTCGCGGAGGACCCGCGCCTCGAGCGCCGAGTGGCACTGAAGATCCTGCACACCTGGAGCGCGGCCTCGCCGCAGGCGTTCGCGCGCTTCCGCCGCGAGGCGATGATCGCTTCGCGCCTCGATCATCCCGGGATCTGCACGGTCTACGAATCGGGGATCGAGCAGGGCTTGCCCTACTTCGCGATGCGCTTCGTCGAGGGCGAGAGCCTGGCCCAGCGCATCGCCGCGCAGCGCGCGCGCTGGCTCGAGCAGCGCACGCGCGACGCGAGCAGCACGCCGACCTCGAAGACCGAACTGCCTTCGCTCCTCGCGATCGTCGAGAGCGCCGCGCGAGCGGTGCACGCCGCACACGAGGCCGGCGTCGTGCATCGCGATTTGAAGCCCGCGAACATCGTCGTCACCGCGAGCGGCCAACCCGTGCTGCTCGACTTCGGCTTGGCGCGCGATCTCGAGAGCGATGCTTCGAGTCTCACGCACACCGGCGAGATC
>JAEUHW010000147.1 GCA_016793245.1 Planctomycetota bacterium | reverse complement strand
GATGTCTCGCAGCCCGCGCACATGGACCAGCTCTTCCGCGAGCTCGAGCAGGGCTTCGGGAAGCTCGACTTCCTCGTCCACGCGCTCGCCTTCGCGAAGCGCGAGGAGCTGGAAGGTGAGTATCTGCAGACCTCGCCCGAGGGCTTCGACGTCGCGCTGCGGATCAGCGCCTATTCGCTGACCGACCTCGCGCGCCGGGCCGCCCCGCTCATGAAGGAGGGCGGCTCGATCGTGACGCTCTCCTACCTCGGCGGGGAGCGCGTGATCCCGCACTACAACGTGATGGGCGTCGCGAAGGCGGCGCTGGAGAGCAGCGTGCGCTACCTCGCGGCTGATCTAGGTCCCCGCGGGATCCGCGTGAACACGATCTCGGCGGGGCCGATCCGCACGCTCGCCGCCGCCGGGATCAGCGGCTTCTCGAGCATGCTCGACGTCGTCGCCGAGCGCTCGTTCCTGAAGCGCAACGTGACGGTCGAGGAGGTCGGCGACAGCGCGCTCTTCCTCCTCTCCGATCTCTCGCGCGGGATCACCGGCGAGCTGCTGCACGTCGACTGCGGGTATCACGCGACAGGCATGTAGCGCCCGTCGCGCGCTTCTCTCTCACCAGGACACGACGTCTCGCGCCGTCACCGCGAGCGGCGTGCCCGGCGGCAGGTTCGCGATGTTGTTGAGGTCCGGGTCGTAGGCCCAGTCGCGGATCGGGGCGGAGTAGGTTGCCGAAGACCAGCGCCCCGTCGCGAAGCGGCTCTGCCAGAGGTTCACGAAGGAGCCGCGGATCGTGCAGCGGACATCGCGCCAGTTCTCGTGGAAGCGCGGGAGGTTCTCGAGACCGCCGTTGTAGTCGCTGCCGTTGGTGAGGTAGTTGCCGGTCACCATGGCCGCGTTGTAGGTCGTCGGGGTCGCGACCGGGATCGCGGATCCGCGGGTCTTGCCGTTGTCCCAGGCGTTGGAGAGCAGGTTCACCGCGTCGGAGATCAGCGCGGCGGGCTTCTTGCTCACCGTGTTGTAGTCGCCCTTCACGTAGAGCGACGCTTCCGAGACGACGCTCAGCGGACCGGCGAGCTCATTGCCGTTCACGAGCTGGAAGCCGCCGGCCTCCGTTCCGGTGCTCTGACCGTAGCGCGCCGTGTAGAGGATGCCGTTCGCGGGGTAGTAACCCGTCGTGGCGAGGCGCGCGAGGTCGATCGACAGCACGGGCACCCGCGTGGTCGAGCCCTCGGCTTGGCGCGCGTCGTAGATCTCCGTGCTGGAGATCGCGGCGTACACCGCGGTCGTGATGTCGTTGTCCTCGCCGTCGTAGGCGGCCCACGTGCCGTCGTCGTTGCGCAGGATCTTCAGGTCGGCGCGCTCGTGGTAGTGGCCGCGCTTGTGATCGCCGGTTCCGGCGCTCACGCGTTGGAAGCGGCCGGAGGTGGAATTGAATCTCCAGTCTCCGCCCGTCCCGCTCGGGAGCGGCTCGAACATCGAGATCGATCCGAAGCCCGGCGGCACGGCTTGGCTGACGCCGTGCGCGGCGTCCTGCAGCGTGTAGCCGCGACCGTACTCGCCGGTGCCCGCTTCGCGCGTGTAGTGCAGGGCGCCAGGGCCCCACGGCAGGAGATCGCCCGAGTCGAGGTAGGAGCCGTTCGAGTTCGCGTCGTAGCCGCGGAACTGCGAGTCGTAACCGCTCGGGCTCGTGATGCCGCTGCCGCTGTGCTGCGAGCGGCTGCTCAAGGTGAACCACTCCGTCGGGCGCGAGGAGTCGAAGGGGTTGTCGACGTAGCGGCGCACGCGCACCGTGCCCTCGGAGCGCGAGGGATCATTCTTCCGGTGGCGGTGGATGTCGCCGACGGCGCGGAAGTAGTTCGTGTTGAGCGAGAGCGTCGCTCCGCTGCCGAGGTAGACGTCGCCGTTCGCGTGGACGCGACCGCCGATGGTCATGTTCGCCCCGGGCAGCACCTCGAGATCGGAGGCGTAGAAGATCGCGAACTGGAAGGTCGGCGTGGCCTGGACCTCCAGCATGCGATGAGCTTGCCCGACGTAGCCGCGGAACGCCGTCGTCGCGCGCATCTCGAAGAGCCTCATCGTCGTCTGGATCCCGCTCGCATCGGTGACGACGCGCTCGGAGCCCACGGGCTCGGTGACGACCACGACGTCTTCGCCATCGACCTTCAGCTTGTGCTCGCGCGCCGGATCGAGCCAGTTGGCGATGTCTTGCTGGAGGTTCTTCTTCACGATCTCGAGCGCGCCTTCGGCGAGGTAGCGCGCGCGGAGCGAGTGCGCCTTGGTCGTCGAGGTCTTGTGCGAGGCGATCGAGAAGGTGAGCAGAGCCGAGCAGAGCATCGCGGCCACGACCGTCATGCCGACGGCGTAGACGAGCGCGAACCCGCTCTGCGCGGAGCCGCGGATGCGGTGGATCGAGGTTCTCATTCTTCTTCCTCGGGGTCTCCCTGCAGTCCGCCGTTCCGCAATTGGACGACGGCCTCGACGCGATGGCGATGCACGACTCCACCGGAGTCCTGCTTGCGGAACCACAGGCGCACGCGCAGCGCCTTCAGCGGGATCTCGAAGCCGGTCTCGGCCGCGTCCTCCACGGTGAAGCGCTCGACGTGGTGAGCGATGACTTGCGGAAAGCCGCCATCGATGCGGCGCTCCAGCACGTTGTGGCCGTTCGGACCGGGCACGATCACGTAGGAGTACTGACGGGTATCCCAGGCGAGATCGCCGGTCTCCAGGTCGATGTCGGGGCGGTTGTCGCGGTCGGCGTCCGCCGGCAGCACGAACACCGGCTCGCGCGACGGCCCGAAGTCGGGCTCGCCGTTCCGCGCGCGGCGCAGCGGAGGCAGATGTCGATGGTGCCGCAGCCAGCTCTGCTCCGGCGCGCCGTCCTCGAAGAACGCGGGGTACTCCTGACCGTCGCGGATCACGAAGCCGCTGCGCCGCAGATCCTCCAAGATCGCGCTCAGCGAGCGCTCGCCCATGTCCTGGAGCTGGTTCTGGGTGCTGCCGGACACCGTCATCGACGAGAGCCCGCCCATCGTGCCGGCGACGACGCCGGCCAAGCCGAGCAGGATCGTCGCGGCGATCAGCATCTCGGTCAGCGTGAAGCCGGCGTTCGCGCCGGCGGGGTTCTTGCGTACATGCATGGCGATCACCGCGTCTTCACGGAGGAGATGCGGAGCTCGCGGCCGCGGCCTTGGCGATCGGTCCACGTCATCGTGAGCACGATGTGCAGCGGATCCGGGGTCGGCTGCCCCGCCACCAGGTTGGGGTAGGTCGCGACGACGCGCTGGTTCTCGAGGTGCAGGTCGCGGTAGGCCTCGATGATCCCACCGGGCGCGTACGGCCCCTCGGGATTCGGGATCTCCGCGGGCGGCAGCACGAGCATGGACTCCATGCACGCCTGTAGATCTGCCATCGCCGTATTCGTCTCGCGGCTCGTCTTCACCACCTCGAGCGACGAGAGCTCGCTCGAGTACGCGGTGAGCAGACCCACCAGGATCACCGTCACGGCGATCATCATCTCGACGAGGCTGAACCCCGCCGCACCCGACGCACGCCGTTCTCTGCTTCGCATTGTCTTCATGGGGGCCGCCACCTCGCTCGTGCTCTCCCTCGCCGGCTCTCTTCGGGTCAACCTCCCTCGGGGCGTCAGGAATTCGTTTCCACCGGCGTTACGCGGGCCGCGGGCCTGCGTGAGAGCTCGATGCCGCGGGCGAATGGCGCTCGACGTGCGAGGCACGCCTTGCTCTGGAGGTCGGCGCGAGCGAGTGGCGACCGAGCTTCGGCTCCGCCGCCGTGCCCCCGAGGCCTACGGCAGAGCGATGCGTTGGCGCTCTGGCCCGGCTAGGATCTCGAGCGAGCTCTCGCGCTCCCCGCTGCGCACGCGATAGCTCCCGGCGCGCAGCTCGCGCCGGTCGATCGTGGGGGCGTTCCAGCGCGCGAGCTCCAGCGTTCCGCTCGACCCCTCGAGCAGTAGCACGGGCTGCGTCGGATAGGCGAGCACGTGCAGCTCGCAACGCACGACGGGCGCGCGATGCACAGCGGCGAGAGCGGTGTCGGGCTCGAGCGCGAGCTCGCCGAGGTCGAGTGCTTGGCCCGGCTCGATCTCCACCTCGCGCGTCGTCGGAGCATAGCCCGGCGCGGTGATGCGGAGAGCGAGCTTGCCAGCGGCCAGATCGTCTGCCGCACAGCGCCCTATCGCGTCTCCTGCCACACCGCGCCGCGCACCGAAGTAATGCTGCACGGCGAGCTCCGCATGCGGGATGCCCGCGCGCGTTCGCGAGTCGATCGCGCACAGCCTGAGGCGCGCGGCCGGCCCGCGATCGAAGAGCGCGGGATCGACGGAGAAGACGAGCTTCTGCGGCGCGCGCAGCGCGCGCTGCTCTCCGAGCACGAGCTCGCCCCAGCGGAGCTGCACGCCCGTGGGCAGCTCGACGCGCACGACGCACTCCCCGCGCAGATCGAGCGGCGTTCGTTCGCCGCCGCAGTCGAGCTCGATGCCGAGGGCTCCGAGCCCGTCGCT
>JAEUHW010000121.1 GCA_016793245.1 Planctomycetota bacterium | reverse complement strand
GTACTCCCCCTCGGATCGCGAGCTCGGCCATCGATCAAATAGGGGTCAGACCCCTATTTGATCGATGACGCCTCCGGCGGGGTCGCGGGCGGCCGCGGCGATCAGAAAGGGGTCTGACCCCTATTTGATCGACGGGCCGTCGGCGACGTAGAGGTCGTGGAGGGGGTCGAGGGTGGGGTCGACGGCGTAGGGGCGGAAGTCGTGGACGCCGGCTTCGCGGAGGACCTCTTCGTCGAGGTACCAGCGGCCGCTCGTGGCGAGCGGGTCGGGACGCAGGAAGAGCGCGCGGACGGCCTCCGCGAAGAACGCGGGGCGCCGCGAGCGGCGCATCCACTCCTCGCCGCCGAGCATCTGCACCGCGGCGGTAGCGATGGTGCGCGCGGGCCAGAGGGCATGGACGGCGATGCGTTGGGAGCGGAGCTCCTCGGCGAGTCCGCGGACGAGGAGCGAGACGCCGTACTTCGACATCGTGTAGGCGACTCTGCCCTCGATCCAGTGGGCCGCGAGGTCGATCGGGGGTGCTAGGAAGAGCATCTGCGCGCGCGGGGCGCGCCGCAGCGCCGGCAAGCAGATCTGGCTCAAGGCGAACGCGGCGCGCGCGTTCACCTCGTGCAGGAGATCGAAGCGCCGCAGCGGCGTCTCCGCGAGCGTTGCCAAGTGGATCGCGCCGGCGTTGTGGATCAAGCCGTCGAGGCGACCGAAGGTCTCGAGCGTGCGCGCGAGCGCGGCTTCGATCTCGTGCTCCTCGCGCACATCGAGCTTGATCGGCAGCGCCGTGCCGCCGAGAGCTTCGACCGCACGTGCCGTCTCGCCGATCGTGCCTTCGAGCTTGGGATGCGGACGCTCGCTCTTCGCGAGCAGGACCACCCGCGCGCCCTGCGCGGCGAGATCGAGCGCGATGGCGCGGCCGATGCCCCGCGAAGCTCCGGTGATCCAGATCACCGCGTCGCGGAGCGCGCTCACTTCTCGCCGTCCTGCTTCTCGCCGTCCTTCTTCGCGCCGTTCGGCGGCGCGCCATCCTTCGGCGCGCCCTTCTTCACCGCCGGATCGAGCTCGCCTCCGAGATAGCCGAGCGTGCGGAGCTGCTCCAAACGCGCCGCTTCCGCGGGATCGATCGCCGCGTCCTCCTCGGCGCCAAAAGCCGAAGGCACGGCGTCGTGCGTAGGAATCTCGGCCACCTTGCCCACGAGATCGATCCCGCGCGCCAGCGCGCCGAAGAGGATCGACCCGCGCATGTCCTTGCCGCGCGGGATCTCGTAGAGCGAGAGCAGCGTGGGAGTCAGGTCGTGCACGCGTCCCTCGATGTCGAGCTCGCTCGCGCGGAAGCCCGTGCGTTGGAACGCGACCGCGCTCGGCTTCCAACTCGGCCCCGCGGCCACGAACACCCCGGGCGGCGCGTCGGCGTGCGCGCCCGAGTTCAAGAGCTGCAGGGGCTGCGAGCCATCGAAGCGCCGATCGTAGAAGTCGCCGTGCATGCCGTGATCGGAGACGACCACGAAGTCGGTACCCGACGGCCACGCCGCGACGAGCTCGCCGATCACGCGGTCGAGATGCAGGTAGTAGTGCTCGATCAGCAAGCCGAGCTGCGCTTGCTCTGCCTCGCTCGGCGTTTCGCGGAACCCCTTCGGATACGCGAAGCGCCAGAAGCGATGCCCGAGCACGTCGGCGCCACCGAAGTAGATCATCGAGAGATCCGCGCGCCCGTCCTTCTGCGCTAGGTGCAGCGCGACCTGGCGATAGATCTCGTCGGCGAGCAACGACCAGCGGGAGTTCTCCCAGAGCCGTCCGCCCACGGATTGCGGATCGAGCTCGAGCGGGCCGAAGATCTCCGCCAGAAGCAGATCGAGTCCCGCCTCCGCTCGCGCGGCGATCGCGAGCAGCTCGTCCTGGCGCTCGGGCGGGTGCACTTGGCGCGGCACGTCGCGCCGCAAGCGCCCCTTCCACATCCGCCCCTCGTTGCTCTCCTCCTCGAGCGTGTTCGTCTGCGCGACCATGACCCCGTGCACGCGCTCCGCGGGCCAAGTCACCCACCAGCCGATCACACGCACCGCGTAACCCGCGTCGGAGAAGATGGACCACAGCGCCTTGCCTCGTCGATCGCGCCGATCGTAGAGGCGCTCCGCTTCGCCGGGCGCTCCTTCGCGGACGAAGCCGTGGATGCCGTGCTCCTCGGGGTTCTTCGAGGTGGCCATCGAGGTCCAGATCGCCGGCGAGATCGTGGGCTCCAGGGTCTGAAGCTTGCCCCCGCGCCCGCGCGCGAGGAGCGCCTCGAGATGCGGCATGCGTCCGTCGGCCACCAAGGGCGCCGCGATCGACCACTCGAAGCCATCGAGCCCGATCACGAGGATCGGCGCGGGCTCGGGCGCCGCAGCCTGCGCGCTGCTCGTCTGCGGCGTGGGCGAAGGACGCTCACCGCAGGACCACGCGATCAGCGCGGCACAAAGACCCAGCATGAGCGCCGCCCGCGGCGTGCGCGACCCAGGAGCAGGAACGACGGAAGTCATCGCGGGGATCCTACGCCAGCAGGGGCCGTGTAGCCGAGAGCGCGCAGCGCGCGCGCGCCCGCTTCATCGACCTCTGCCGGAGTCGAACGCAGAGGCTGCGCCGCGCGCAGGAACGCCTGGAGCGCCGCTCGCGCCGCGTCCTCCAAGGGCGCGCCGACGCGGCGATCGCCGAGCCCGGGGCCACGGAGCTCCACGATCTCCGTCGTCCCCGCTTCGATCGGTGAACGGTAATCGGCGTCGCGATGCGCCACGCGATGCACGATCTCGTAGCGCTCGCCCGCGAGCCGCCCGACGGCGAGCCCGTGCGCGTGCTCGAAGAAGACCGCTCGCTCCTCGCGCGGATCCGCGAGCCACGGCAGCAGCGAGCGCGCGCGCACGGTCCCCGGCACCTCGACGTCGAGCAGCTCGCAGAGCGTGGGCAGCAGGTCGACCAACGACGCCGCGCGCGCCTCGCGCCGCCCGCCCTCGAGCCCATCGACGACCAGGATGCAGGGCACGCGCAGCACCTGCGGTAGGAGTCCGCCGTGGTTGAAGTAGATCCCGTTCTCGCCGAGCGACTCGCCGTGATCGGCGACGAAGAGCAGCACCCGCGGGCGGCGGCGTTCCTCGAGCCGCGCGAGCAAGCGCCCGAGCTCGTGATCGAGGTAATCCACCTCCGCGCGATACTGCGCGCGCGGGAACGCGACATCGCGCACCGGGAACGGCGCCGCGAGCTCCTCCAGGAACTGCGGCGGGATCGGCTCCGCGCTCGGCTGCGCCGGATCGCCGTCGCCGTAGTACTTGCGATCGAACGGCGCCGGCGGCCCGTAGGGCGTGTGTGGATCGAAGAAGTGCGCCCAGAGGAAGAGCGGCTCCGCCGCGTCGAGCGGCAGCACCTCCTCCAGCGCGCGATTCACCCAAGCCCCCGAGCGCACCCAGTCCGGGCTCTCTCCGACGCGATCGAAGCCCTGCGAGAGATTCGAGAACGACGCACTCATATGCTTCGCCCCCTGCGCCGCGACGCAGAGATAGTCGCGCTCGCGCAGCACCTCGGCCAGCGTCACCGCGGCGTCGTCGAGGCGCGTCCGGTTGTCGTAGACGCCGTGATCGCGCGCCGGTAAGCCCGTGAACAACGACGCGTGCGACGGGTTGGTCATGTTCACCGTCGTGTGCAGGCGCTCGAAGAGCACACCGCACTTCGCGAGCGCATCGATCACCGGCGTGCTCGTCTGCGTCGAGCCGTAGCAGCCCAGGTGATCCGCGCGCAAGGTATCCGCCGTGATCAGCACCAAGTCCTTGCGCTCGCGCGGCGCCGGACGATCGAAGAGCCGCGCTTCGCTGACGAGGAACCCGCCGGGCTCGCGCGGCCGCAGCAGCACGAGCTCCCGAACCTCGGGCGGCAGCTCGAGCGACGCTTCGCTCCAGCGCGCCGCCCGCTCCGCTCGCAGCTCTTCGCGCCAGACCACACGGCCCTCGCTCTTTCCCTCCAGCGCGAGCGTCCCCCCGAGCTCCGCTCCATCCGGGCTCCAAGCGAAGCGCAGGCGCCGCACTCCCGCAGGCAGAACGAAGCGCGCGCTCGCTTCCGACGGCACGTGCACGCCGCGCAACGAGACCTCGCCGCGGCGCATCCAGCGCAGGGCTCCCGGAGCGTCTTCGAACTCGGTCCAACGCGCGGCGAGGAGCCGCACGGGGCGCCCTTCCAGATCCGGACCGATGGTCAGGTAGTGGATCGGTTGATCCCCGGCGAGCTCCGCGATCGAGACCACGGCGCGCGACGTCCGCGCATCGAACCAGATGGGCGCCTCGAGCTCCGGCGTCTCTCGCCCCTCCGCAGCTCGCAGCCGTACCCTGACGACGCCATCGACGCGCACCGCGGTCTCGACCTCGAGCTCCAAGCTCGCGAGCCCACGCGCCGCCTCGGTCAGCTCGCACACCAACGCATCTCCGCGCAGCTCGAGCGGTCCCGCCGGCAACGCTCGACGCGTGTGGAACGAGCGCCGAGCCACCGGAGCATCCGCGGCGAGCAGATCGATGGTACGCACCGCTCGCCGCACGGCACCTTCGATCTGCGGCGCGGCTACGGAGGGCACGGTGCGAGCACCGCTCGGAGCCTGAACGTCGGCCCATGGATCGCGCCGGCAGGCGCTCGTGAGGAGCACTGCCAGCAGCGGAGCCAGTGCGACGGGAACGAAGAAGGCGTGACGATCGAGCATGCGGGGGCGAACCGAGATGGACGCTGAGAATAGCCGGCATGCCGGCGATTCGAAGGCCTCGAGCGACGCAAGCCAGCATTGGCGCCGGACTCAGGCCTGGTCCTCTCCCGCGCTCACGTCATGCGCGGGCGGAACGATGCGATCCGCGAAGCGCACCTCGAGCCGAGAGATTTCGCGGTCCTCGCGTGGCTCGACCCTCGACATGGATCTGCCGGACCACGCGAGATCGTCGACATCGAGCCAGAATCCGCATCAAGGTAGATCCGAGGGGAAGCAGGCCGAGCCCCGGTTCAGGTCCGGCTCACGCGAAGCGATCGAAAGCGTCCCGAGCGCAGCGCCTCATAGCACGTGCTCGGGAAGTCGTCCCGCACGCAAAGGCGAAGGAACTCGAAGAGGCATCTACACAAGGGGATGTAATCGACGGGCTCGGCATGCTCTGGGTCATCTTCGCAGTCACCGTACTCCACGAATCCAACGCTCAAGCACTCTGGAGCGTAGCGTGAAACGATCCAGTCGCCCGAAGGGGTGTTTCCGAGAGGCAAGAGTCGTCGAGACAGAAGACCGGGGTTCTCTTCCCCTTGCTCGATCACCCCCTTGTCCGACAGCATCCCAAAGCCGCCTACACTCTCCACCGAATGCCGCTCGATGGAGAAGCACCCATATCGCCCTGCCGCTTGGGCTGGCACCTCCGCAGATGTCAGCCAACGCTTCAGCTCGTCCGTATCGGTACCGGTTGGCACGTCCCATCGATCGAGGACCCGCCAACTCAGGTACGCCAGCCGTCGTTCAAGGGAGAGGTTCTTCATTGGGAGTCACGCTCGCGCCGTCGTACTCCGACCTCATTTCCCAGCATAAGAGACTCTACCTACCTGCGTCGGGACTTCTCCCATCCCACGCGAGCGTACGAGCTGCAGAACAATCCGAGCGCGCCGCCGGACTTCCGGTTACGACGCGCTCGTCACACGACTCCCCGCGCACCGCAGCGCACGCGAGCCGAAGCCGCACCCCGCGCTCACGAGCGCGGAGCCCGGCTCACTTCTTGAACTTCTGGTAGTAGGTGTTCGCCACGGTGCCCGCGACGCCCTTCTCCTTCTCCCACTTCTCGCGCGTGATGGCGACCTTCAGATCGCCCTTCTTGAACGCGTCGACGCCCTTCTGGATGTACTTCTCCCACTCGGAGGGCACGTCGGTGTCCGGGAAGATCGCGTCCACCGGGCACTCGGGGCGGCAGGCATCGCAGTCGATGCACTCGTCGGGATTGATGAAGAGCTGATCGGGCCCCTCGTAGAAGCACTCGACGGGGCAGACATCCACGCAGGCGTGGTCTTTGGTTCCGATGCAGGGTTCGGTGATGACGTAGGCCACGGTCGGGTCGCTCCGGACGATCGTCGTCGTTGGGGGCTCGTCGCGCGGGTCGTCGGCACCCAGGAACAGGGCGGCGCCCGACGACGAGGAACGCGCCAGCGAGGCTGGGCGTCGCGCGAAGGGAAATACGCCGCGGCGGCGAGCGGTGCAACCTCTTTTCCCAGCACCCGAGCGACGCAGCTCAGGCGCTCGGGTCGGCGGCGGCGAAGCGATCGAAGCGCTCGATGCCCTCCAGGGCCTGCTCCAGGTGCGCGCGGCGGGCGCGCGCGTCGACGAGGAGCTCTTCCAGCTCGGCGCTGGATCGACGCTCGAGCTCGGCCAAGGCCTGCCGGACCGCGGGGGCCAGGTGCTCGTGGAGCCCGGCTTCGGCGGCGCCCAGCTCGCGACGGATGCGCGCATCGAGCTCGTTGCGCACGCGGCGCAGGATCTCGGTGCGCTGGGTCTCGCGGAGCAGCACCTGGCGCTTCAGGAGTGCGGGGATGCTCGCGCGCCGCACCCAGTCCTCGACGCTCTCCCGCACGGTGTGGTCGTAGCCGAGGCGAGCGGCGAACGAGACCGCGATGCCGATCACCGCGCCGGCGACCAAGCCCAAGGGTCCCGCCGCGATGAGGGCAGCACCCCCGCCGCCGCAGAGCACGGCACCCAGGACCGCCGCGACCACCGTGCCGAGACCGCCCAGCGAGCGATCGACCGCCGCCATCACGGGCTGGAGGGCGGCCCCCACGAACTCGTCCGGTCCGGCGACCGCGCCGAGCTCTAGCTCGAGCTCGGGGTCGCGCTCCAGCGCGCGGCGCATCTGCGCCTCGATCAGCAAGCGCACTTGTTCCCGCAGGCGCTCGAGCGCGACCGCGCGCCGCTGCTCGAGCCGTTCGCCGAGCTCCCGCAGGCGCTCGGCCGAGGCGACTTGGATGCGCGCCTCCAAGCGCTCGATCGGATCGGAAGTGTCGAGCCAGGCTTCCAGCTCGCGTCGCAAGTGCTCGTCGACGAGCTCGCGCACCCACGGCGAGAAGACCTCGGTCAAGCCGAGCACTTGCGCACGCGAGGCCTCCTCGACGCGCGCGCGCACGTCGGCCAAGCGCTCGGGCAAGCGCGCGAGCTCGGCTTCGAGGCGCGCGATCTCGAGGCGGCTCTTCTCTCGGCGCTCTCCGAGGACCGGCCGCAGCTCGTGCAGGCGCTCGCCGACGGCCTGTGTCGCGGCGCGCAGCTCGCGCTCGCGCTGGTCGAGCTCGCGCGGCCAGCGTTGATCGTCGGCGATGAAGTGCTGGAGGGCCGCATCGAAGCGCGCGTAGCCGCTGCGCTCGAGCTCGACGGAGAAGCTCGCGGCGTCGCCCGTCCCGCTGGTCTGCTGGAGGCGCGCCCCGGCGGCCGCGAGCACGTCGACGAAGAAGACCTGCAAGCGCCCTTCCTCCGCGGCCTGCGCGAAGAGGCGATCGCGCCCCGCGACATCGCGCTCGAAGCGCGAGCGCAACGCGCTCTCCGCGGCGGCGCCCCATTCGCTGGGCACCAGGCCCTGCGCCGAGAGGTTCGTCGCGCGCGCGTCGCAGTTCACGACGAAGAAGACGCGCGGCACGCGCTCGAGCGCCAAGCGCAGGAACTCCACGTTCTCCTGGTGGAAGACCGCGCCGTAACGCGCGACGAGGATCACCGCGTGCGCTTCGCCTTGCAGCGAGAGCTCGGCGTGCGCGGAGAAGGCGCGCAGCACATCGCCCAAGCCGGGCGTGTCGACGAGCACCAGGTCTTCCGGCAGCCCTGCATCGGGGAGGGGAAAGGCGACCGCGCGAACGCCCTTCTCGTTCCGCGGGTTCTTCTCCTGCGTCGTGAACTCCGCGACGGCGTCGGCCTCGGCCGGGATCGCGAGCGGAGGCCGACCGTCGAGGAAGCTCACCTCGGCGGGCCCGCTGCCGGCGTAGAGCTGCACCATCGCGGCCGTCGTCGGCAAGGCGTCGATGCGGCTCACGTAACGCCCCGCGAGCGCGTTCAACAGCGTCGACTTGCCCATGCGGATCAAGCCGAAGACGCCGATCTTGTAGTGCGCCTCCTCGAGGCGCGAGCTCGCGCGCGCGACGCGCTCGCGGCTGGCTTCGAGGATCGCGCGCAGCTCGTGCGGCAGCGCTCCCGACGCGCCGACCTCGGCCACGCGCGCGAGCTCGCTCGCGAGGGACCGGGCGTGATGCACGAGGCGCCGCCGTCGCTCGCGCAGCTCTTCGCTCAACATGTCGCGACCTCCTCCAGCGCCGCGGCCAAGGCCGCGAGCGCGCGCTCGGATGCAGCGTCCTCGCTCGCTCGCCGCGGATCGGCGGAGCGCTCTTCGGCGAAGCTCTGCGCGAGCGCGCGCAAGCCCTCTGCGCGCTGCTCGGCGCGCGCGCTCGCGCGCCGCGCGAGCTCGGCCCCGAGCGGCCGGAGCTTCCGTTCATCGACTCTGGAGACGAGCGCGCGCTTCAACAGCACCGGCAGGCCCGCGCGCAGGAGCCGCCGCCAGGCGTAGGCCCCCGCGAGCGCACCGATCGCAAGCCCGACCAGCAGTGAGGCGAGCACGCCGAGGATCATGCCGAGCAGCGGTCCCGCGATCGGCAGCTCGAGTTGCGCTTCGATCGCGCGCGTCGCCGGGCCTGCGGCGAGCCAGCCCGCGAGCAGACCGAAGGGCAAGCCGAGCCAGAAGCGCCCCGAGAACTTCGGCGAGCCCAGGAGAACCTCGAGCGGAGCCAGAGGCGCACTCGACAGCGGAGCGATCGCCGGGAGGGCCTCGCTCGGCGCGCCGAGCAGTACGGCGAAGCGGCGCGCTTCGTCGAGCATCGCGGCGCCGCGCGCGTCGAGCGAACGCGCTCCCGCAGCGAGCTCGCGCTCGAGCTCTTCCCGCAGCACCTCGGCCGCATCGGGCCTCACGCGCCACGCGCGCACGCAGCGCAGCACGTGCGCGCTGAGCTCGCCTTCCCAGAGCTCGCGCGCCGCCGCCGCCGCGCCGCGCACGAGGTCTTCCGCGCGGGACGCGAGCTCGCGCTGCGCGCGCTCGCGATGTGCGCGCTCGCGCGCGCTCTCCTCAGCCGCGGCGGCGATCGCGGCTGCGCGGCGCGCGCGTTCTTCTTCGACCCTCGCCCGCGCTGTAGCGATGTGCTCGCGCAGCGCGTGCTCGGCGGCGTCGAGGTTCGCCGCGAGGACGCTGCGGCGACGACGTTGGAAACCCGCATCGCTCACCGCCGAGCGGAGCTCCGCGCGCAAGGCGTCGAGCGCCGCGCGATCCGCCCCGTCGCCGGCGAGGGCCGCGCGCGCGCTGAAGACGTGCACGCGGAGCGATCCATCGGCGAGGGAACGCGGAGCACGCGGCGACTCGGCGAGGCGTTCGGCCAAGCGCGCGCGCAGCGCGTCGTCGTCGCGCGCTTCGATCTCCGCGCCTTGCAGGTCCAGGCCGCGCGCGCCGGCGTCGACGTTCGCGACGAGCAGCACCAGCGGGCAGCGCCTCAGCGCGCGCTCCAGGAGATCGAAGCTCGCGCGCGTCCAGAGCGAGGTGTTCGAGCCGACGAGCACGGCGAGATCCAAGCGCTCGTCGAGGTAGCGCTGCAAGCGCTCGGGCTCGCCTTGCAGGACATCGCCTTCGCCCGGCGTGTCGGTGATCCCGACCTCCGCGCCGAGCAAGGTCGCTTCGCACGGCAACTCCACGCAGTCGACGCCGTCGCGGTTCCGCGGATTGCCGTCGTGCGTGATCCAGCGCGCGACCGCCTCGAGCTGCGTCAACGCGAGCGGCCGACGGCGCAGCTCGGGGAGGAACACCACGCGCGGCGCGCGCGCTCGCGGATCGAGGCGCAGGAAGACGCCCGTCGCGGGCAGCGCCGAGGTCGGCGAGACCGAGCGTCCGAGCAGCGCGTTCAAGAGCGTCGACTTGCCCGCGTTCAACTGGCCGATGATGCCGACCTCGAGGGCGCCGCTCGCGCCGGCGCGGCGCTCCAGCCCCGAGAGCTCCCCCTGCAGCGCCGCGAGATCGGCGAGCTCTTCTTCGGCGAGCACCTGCGCGCGAAGCGAGGCCGGCAGCGCCGCGTGCGCGGCGAGGGCGCGCTGGAGCGCCGCGCCGAGCGAGCTCGCGCGGCGCGCGAGCTCGAGCGTGGCCGGATCCTGCGCGATCATGGCGCGGGACGATAGCAGAGCGAACGCACGCTTCCCACCGCGGCGGCGCGCGAGCGAGGATCTGCGCGAGCCTGGCCCCGCGGTTCCCCCCATGCCTCCCGCCATCAGCGTCCTCGTGCCGATCCGCGGCGCGGGCGAGCACTTGCCGCTCGCGCTCGATTCGCTCGGCGCGCAGAGCGAAGCGGACTACGAAGCGCTGCTCGTCGATGACGGCGCGAGCGACGCGGTGCGCGCGGAGCTCGAGCGGCGCGCGCGCGCCGACCGCCGCCTGCGGGTGCTGCGGTGCGCCGGCAGCGGACTCGTCGCCGCCTTGAACACCGGGCTCGCCGCCGCGCAGGCGCCGCTGCTCGCGCGCTTCGACGCCGACGACTGGATGCACCCCGAGCGCCTCTCGCGCCAGCGCGCGCACTTCGCGGTTCACCCCGCGCTGGCGCTCTCGGCGACGCGCTTCCACCTCCTCGACGCCGTGCCCGGGGGCGGCTACGAGCGTTACCGGGACTGGCAGAACGGGCTGCTCGAGGGCGAGGCGATCCACCGCGCGCGCTTCATCGAGTCGCCGCTCGCGCACCCCACGATCTGCATCCGGACCGAGCTGCTGCGCTCGCTCGGCGGCTACCGCGAGCTCGACTGGCCCGAGGACTACGACCTCTTCCTGCGCTTGCTCGAAGGCGGACACCGCGTAGAGAAGCTGGCCGAAGACCTCCACGGCTGGCGCGATCATCCGCAGCGCACCTCGCGCGTCGATCCGCGCTACGCCCCGGAGGCCTTCCTGCGCTTGAAGGCGCACTTCCTCGCGCGGGGCGTGCTCGCGCAACGCGCGCGCACCTGGATCTGGGGCGCGGGACCCATCGGCACGCGCCTCTATCGCGCGCTGCGCGCCGAGGGCGCATCCATCGCAGGCTTCATCGACATCGATCCGAAGAAGATCGGCTCCACGCGCGGCGGACTCCGCATCCACGCGCAGGAGGTCTTGTCGGCGGAGCGCGGCTCGCTCATCCTCGCCGCCGTGGGAGGCAGCGGAGCCGCCGTGCTCCGCGCGCATCTCGCGGCCATCGGCTACGCCGAGGGCGCGGACTTTCTAGCTGTCGCGTGAACCGGGCCCGCGGCCGCCGTTCTCCTCTCGTTCCGGACCCGTCCTCGAGGTCGACCGCCATGCATCACCCGCCTCGCTCGCCGCGCCGTCGCATCGCGGCGCTCACCCTCGCCCTGCTCGCGATACTCGGCGTCACCTCCATCGCCTCGCAAGCGCAGCATCCGCACGAATGGAACGGCTTCGATGCCGCCGACCCCGTGCGGCAGCTCGAGAATCGCTTCGCGCTGATCGCGAGCGACGGGCTCGCGCGCGCCGGCACCGACGCGCAGGCCCTCGCGAGCACGCTGCGCCGCTATGGCTGGAGTGTTCGACTCTTCGCCGAAGGCAAGCGCGCGCCGAAGGAAGAGGAATGGCTCCGCGACTGGCGCGACTTGGCCTCGACCTGCGGGACCTACGACACGGTGATGATCGCGTGGATCTCCGCCGGACCTCCGCCCGATGAGCTGGGGCCTTGGATGCGGCGCCTCGCGGTGGCCCCCGCCGCACAGCGCATCCTGCTCGTCGACGCGTTGCGCCGCAGCTCGACCGAGCCGCCGGCGCTGCCGGATCCGCCGCCGCTGCAGCCGAGCTGGCGCGACGAGATCTTCACGGTGCTCGCCAGCGCTTGGGCGCAGCCGTCGTTCGAGAACGCGAGCCCCGAACCGCGCGCCCCCGAGCAGAAGGCCCTCGCGAACGGCCTATATCTCGATGCCTTCCTTCGCGCGCTGGCCGCGGAATCGAGCGACCTGAACGGCGATGAGTACCTCTCGCTCCGCGAAGTGCATCACGCCGCTTCGGCGCGCGCGGCGCGCCGCGCCTTCGAGCTCGGCAGCGCGCAGCGGGCGGCGATCGTCTCGCAGCCGTCGCCGGGCGAAGATGCCTGGATGCGCCATCTCGCGGCGCCCGTGGAGCCGGAGCCGGCAGGCAGCCGTGAGGCCGCCCCTCCAGAAGCTCCGCGGCGCGCCGAACGAGCGGCGAGCCAGCCCATCGACGGGCAGTGGATGGGTCGGCTCAAGCTGAGCCGAGCGAGCGCGATCCGCTGGCTGCTGCAGGCCCAGTCCGAGGACGGTCGTTGGGACGCGGATGCGTTCCCCTTCGATGGTCCGGCCGAAAACGCGGGACGCGGCGCGAGCACGCACGACGTCGGCGTGACGGGTCTCGCGATCCTCGCGCTGCTCGGCACGGAAGGCTTCGACGAATCCAAGAGCACGAAGGACGAACGCGCCATCGCCGTCGAGCGCGGCGTGCGCTGGCTGCTCACCACCTTCGATGCCGAGGGCATCCTCGGCGGAAGGAGCAATCACGCGTTCCTCTACGATCACGCGATCGGAACCTACGCGCTTTGCGAAGCTCTCGCGGCGCGCGATCTGCCCAGCGTGCGCGCGGGCGCCGAACGCGCGGTCCAGACCGTGCTGCGCGCGCGCAATCCGTACTACGCCTGGCGCTACGAGCTGCCGCCGAACGGCGAGAACGACACTTCGATGACGCTGTGGATGGCGCTCGCGCTCGATGCTGCGCGGCGTGCGAAGATCGAGGTCGATCGCGCGGTACTCGGCTTCGCGCTCAACTTCCTCGACGAGATGACCGACCTCGAGACCGGACGCTGCGGCTACATCAATCGCGGTGAGCCCCCGGCGCGCCCGGTGAAGGGCGCGAAGCAGTGGCCCGCTTCCTCGAGCGAATCGCTGACCGCGGGTGCGGCGCTCTTGCGCCAGCGCCTCCGCTCCATCGAGGACTCGCAGCCCGCGATCGAAGCCCACTTGGATCTCGTGCTCGCGAAGCCGCCGCAAGCCAGCGACGACGGCTCGACACACGACTTCTACTACTGGAGCTTCGGCGCGCGGGCGCTGGAGGGGAACGCGAGCGAGAAGGCGCAGGCTTGGCGACGCGCGCTCGGCAATGCGCTGCTCCGCCTGCAGACCGCGGCAAACGCTCCCGGCGCGGGTTCCTTCGCCCCCACCGATCCCTGGGGTGAGGACGAGGGCCGCGTCGGCACGACGGCGCATGCGCTGCTCGCGCTGAATGCCCTCGCGGCGGGCTGAGCGCACGGAGGATTCGAGGAGTTCCTGAAGAACGCCCGAGCCGCGGCATCTGGATCGCGCCACGCTGCTCCTGGAGGTGACGATGTCGCTGCTCGCCGTTTCGCTCGCGCTCTTCTGCTGCCCGCAACAGCCCTCCGCTCCAGCCCCGCCCCCTCCGCTGCGCGGAGTCGAGACCTGGAGCGGCTTCCTCTACCGCAACGAGGAAGGGGCGATCCAGCTCGGCTCGGCAGTGGTCGCCATGGGAGTGATGGGGCGAGCCGCGCAAACCCTCGATCCCGAGAGCGCGCCCCGCTTCGCCCCCTTGGTGAGCAAGGTCGACGACCACTACTTCTTCTGGAACTACGAGCTCGAGAAGGAGGAGGCGATCGATGCGAGCCGCTTTCCGCGCGCGCTGGTGACGCTGCGAGGCGAGATCCGGGGCGATGCTCGCAAGTCGAATGGCGGGTACTCATCCCTCGGCATGCCGGAGGAGATGCAGGCGGCGCGGCTCCTCGAATGCGAGCTCCTCGACGAACGCTGGCTCGCGGAGTGGGCGCTCTTCTTTCGCGACCCTGCTTCGCCGTTCCGCATCGCGAAGGCGGTGAAGAACGACGCCGCTTCGCGCCAGGCCTTCGGCACGGCAGCCCTCGCAGCGCTCCGGCGCATGCGCAAGCTGCCCGGTCCGGACGCGAAGCAGCTGGAACTCCTGCGCTCGATCGACCCCGCAGCGAAGCCGAGCGAGCGCTTCCGCCGCGGCAAGGAGCTCGAGATCCAGCGCTGGCTGATGGAGAGCGCGAAGAGCGGCGAGCTCGAGCTCGGCGATCTCTCCGATCTCCCGCCGCTGCCGCCGTCGAGCACGGAGCTGCAAGGGCTCTTCCTCGAAGCAGAGAGCTTGGAGCGCTTCTTCGCCGCGGTGCGCACGCGCTGGACCGGTGATCTCGCGTTGCTGCAGCTCGTGCACTACGAGAAGAACGAGCGCTCCACCTGGTACGAGAGCACGCCGCTCGACCGCGTGTCCGAGTGGAGCGAGGAGCACTATGCGCGATGTCGCGCGGCGACGCGCGAGACGCTGAAGCGATGAAGCGCGAGCTCCTCGCCGCCTTCGCCGCCGGAGCCGCGGCGATGGCGCTCGAGATGATCGCGAGCCGCTGGCTGGCGCCCGGCTTCGGCGCCACGCTCGAGACCTGGAGCTGGTTGATCGGCGCGACGCTGCTCGCGGGAGCGTGCGGCGCGGCACTCGCGTCGCTCGCCGCGACGCGCCTCTCCGCGGCTAGCGCGATGCTCGCCGCGAGCGCCGCCATCCTCGCTTCGGCGCTCGGGAACACCGCGCTCGTCGACGCGCTCTTGCCACTGCCGCTGCAGCTCGGCGCCGCCCTCGCGGCACTGGTCCTCGTCGGTCCCGCAGGTCTCTCCCTCGGCGCCGTGCTCCCCTTGCTCGCCGAGCGCACCGAGGCGCGCGGTGCCCGCGGCCTCGGCGCCCTCGTCGCGGCCTCCACGGCGGGCAGCTTGGCCGGAACACTGCTCGCTGCGCTCGTCGCGATCCCCGAGCTCGGCGCGCGCAAGACCGCGTTCGCCTGCGCGTCGCTGCTCGTGCTCGCAGCGTTGCCTCTGTTGCGCCGACGCCGCGCGACGCAGGCGCTTTCGATCGGTCTCGCTGGCTTCGGGATCGCGCCGCTCGTTCTCGAGGCCAGGTCGGACGCCGAGCTACGCTCCCCCTACGCTGTGCTCGAGTTGCGACCCGAGCATGAAGCGCTGCGCCTCTACGTCGATGGCATCGCTCAGGGGAGCTACGCGCCGTTCGCCACGAGCCGCGCCAGCGCGCTCGCGCACGGACAGTGGATCGCGCTCCTGCCCTACTTGCACCCGCGCGGCCGGACCGCGCTGCAGATCGGTCTCGGCCTCGGCGAAGGAGCGCGCGTGCTGGAGGAGAGTGGCATCGCAGTCACGAGCGTCGAGCTCGATCCCGCGATCGCTTCCCTCGCGCGCGAGCGCCGCTTCACGCGCGGTGCGATCCACGTAGGCGATGGACGCGCGTTCTGGCGTCGCACGCCGGAGCCCTGCGACTTCGCCGTGCTGGACGCGTTCCAAGGCGAGACGATGCCGGAGCATCTGCTGAGCCGCGAAGCTCTGGGCGAGCTCCGCGCGCGCCTGCAACCCGGCGGCATCGCCGTCGTGCACGCGATCGCGAGGAGCGAAGGAGCCGCGACCGCTGCGATCGCGCGCACGCTCGCCGCGGTCTTCGAACATCAGCTCGCGCTGCGAACCCCGCGCGCGGACGGCCTGCACGATCTCTTCCTCTTCGCCTCGACCGCCCCGCTCACCGTGCCGCCGCATCCCGAGCTCGAGGCAGAAACGCTGGAGGCGGCGCGTTTCGCGCCGCCCCCCGATGGGGTCCTGCTGGAGGACGACCGCAATCCCCTCGCCGCGCTGCGCGCCGAGGAAGGACGCCAGCTGCGCCGCGCCAGCTTGCATGCAGCTCGCGCCAAGGTCCCGTGAACCAACCAGAGCTGCTCACGAACGCGCGGTAGCGGCGCCACGCACTGCGCTTGACGCAACCACCGAAGCGCCAAGAGCCACTCACGCGCGGCGCCGTCAGGCGCCGCGCCAGCCAACAACACGGTGCGACCTCTGGATCGCAACGCGCTGCAGCGCCGTCAGGCGATGCGCCAGCAAACTACACTGAGCGGCTTTCAGCCGCTCAGTGCGCGACGAAGCTCCGCGTCGTGTCGAGCGGCGCCGGCGTGCTGCCCGGACGAGCGCAGCCCTTCTCGCGCAGCAGGTTCAAGCACTTCAGCGCCAGAGCCTCTTCCTGCCCGACCGGCACGCGGCCCGACGGCCAGGAGATCGCCACCGTCGCGACGAGCTCGTTCTTGTCGTAGAGCGGCAGCGCGAAGGCATCGACGCCTTCGTAGGTGTCCTGCTTGTTGTAGGCGATGCCCGTGCGGCGCGCTTCGTCGATCTCCTTCGAGAGCTCGAGGCGCTTCGCGTCGCTGCTCACGATCGCGAGGCCATGGCTCTCGAGCTCGGGCTTGAGCGCCATCCACAGCTTGCCCATCGCGAGCTTGTAGAGCGGGAAGCGATCGTCGACCTTCGACATCACGTTCACCGGCTTCGTGCCGGAGATGTGCTCGACGTGCAGCACGCCGTCGCCGGCGAGGACGCCGAGCGTCACGGACTCGTTGGTGAGGTCGCGGAGCCCTTCCAGCACGTGGTGGAAGCGCGACTTCAAGGTCGCGTAGGGCTGGTAGGAGCCCATCTCCTTGATGCAGTCGCCGAGGTGCCAGCGGCCCTCGACGGACTTCACCCAGCCCACGAGCTGGAAGGTCGAGAGGATGCGCACGACGGTCGTGCGCGGGTAGCCCAAGGCGCGCACGAGGTCGGCCGTGGTGAGGCCACCGCCCTTCTCGCCGAGGCAGGTGATGAGGCTGATCGCCTTCAGCAGGGAAGTCGCGATCGTGCGATCTTGCGTCGGAGTGGGAACCATGGAGCGCAGGCTGGGGGGTCTCGGAACCGGGGTTCTCCCCGTACCCGCCCTGGATCGGAGAGTTCCGTCCGGAAACTGGTAGGTGCGAACCGAATGCGGAAGAGTATTCCCGGACCGCCTGCTTCTGAAGGGCGGCAAGCGGTTTTTTCTACCTGCATGCCGAAGCATGCCCCTCGGCGGGGCTCCGCTCCTCGCGCGGTCGGCCCCTCGCCGCTGGGCGCTCGACTTCGCTATGCTCCGCGCTTTCGCTCCCCGCGCGAGGACGCTCCTGCCGTGAAGGCCCGCATCGGCTTCGTCACCATCTCCGACCGCGCCAGCCGCGGCGTCTACGAGGACCTCGGCGGCCCCGAGATGCAGCGCGTGATGCGCGAGTACCTGAGCTCGCCCTGGGAGCCGGTCGCCGTCGTGATCCCCGACGAGCAGGCGCAGATCGAGGCGACCCTGATCCGCCTGGTCGACGTCGAGGGCTGCTGCCTCGTGCTCACCACCGGCGGCACCGGGCCCGCGCTGCGCGACGTCACGCCGGAGGCCACACGCGCCGTGTGCACGAAGATCCTCGACGGCTTCGGCGAGCAGATGCGCGCGGTCTCGCTGCAGAAGGTGCCGACCGCGATCCTCTCCCGGCAGATCGCCGGCATCCGCGGGCGCGCACTGATCATCAACCTGCCGGGCAAGCCCAAGGCGATCCGCGATTGCTTGGGCGCGGTCTTCCCCGCCGTGCCCTACTGCATCGATCTGCTGGAAGGCCCCTATCTCACGACGAACGAGGACGCGATCCGCGCGTTCCGGCCGGCGGCGAAATAGCGCGGCACTCGTCCCGCTGCGCCTGCGATGCACGTTCCGCCTCCTCCCTCGACCCTCGCTGCGCGGCGCCCGCGCGGCGTTGCGTCCCGACTGCTCTACCTCGCGAGCCTGCCCGAGCGCTGCGTCCGGGCTTTCCTCGGTTGGCTCGGTCGCGGCGCGCTGCTGCTCGCCGCGTTCCTGCCGCGACCGCTGCGCGAGAGCCGCTTCTTCCGCGTGGCGGTGCAGAAACAGCTCCATCTCCTCTGCGAGGACTTCGGCGGCGCGGTACCCTCCGCCTCGCGTCGCGCGCGTCCCCCGGAGAACAGCTCGATGGCGAGCCGCGCGGTCGGCGGCGCCCTCGACAACGCGCTGGTGCTCGGGCTCCACGTCTCCCCGGTCTGGGTGCTGCTCGCCCTCGCCGACACGATCGACGGCGCGCGCGGCATCGCGAAGGAGATCGCCAGCGAGCTCGAGCGCGAAGGGGTCCTGCCTCCGGGCTCGCGCGTCGCCCAGCTCGACCAACTGCTCGGCCAGGTCGCGAAGATCTCCGGCGTCGTCGCGGAGTCGATGGACGCGCCGCCGCTCTCCGTCGACGAGCTGAAACGCACCGTGCTCGCGCTGCGCGACGAGGCCCAGCGCATCGACGTCGCGCAAGTCGTCTCGGCCCGCGACCTCGAAGTGCTGTGGAGCGCGGTGCGCGAGAGCGCCGCGCACGAGCAGCGCTCGCTCCTCGAGGCGTCGACCGGCATCGCGCTCGGTTCGCTCGCGCGCGTCGGCGAGCTGGGGCAGCTCCTCGGGCGCTCCGCGCTCGCGACGGCGCGCGCCGGCGGGCAGCTCTTCTGGCGCGAGCTCGTCGCGAGCTATCTCGACTCCGCGCAAGAGATCCAGAGGCGCGGTTTCTTCGCCACGCTGCATCGATCTCTCGCGCCGCAGACGCGCGGCACGCGGCGCTCGTTCGATCCGCGTCGCGTGAGCTGGACGGAGCTCGTGCTGAGCGGCGGCAGCTATCGGAACGCGAGCTGGCGCAAGCGCTGAGGAGCGTCGCTCAGCGCCGCTCTTCGCCGTCGCCGCGCTCTTCTTCCTCGGCAGCCTCGGCGTCTTCGGCGGAGGCGTTTCCGGCGAAGCTCGCGCGGCGGATCTCGAAGGGCTTGGAGACTTCGGTGCCACCCGCGCGGAGACGCACGGAGTAGCGCCCGACTCCCGCGCGCCCGGCGCGCGGCGGACCTTCGCCTTCGGCGGCTTCGCCCGGCGGGCGACTCCGCTGGAGATCCCAACGCACGATGTGCGCGCCGCGGCGCGTGGGAGCTTCCAGCGCGGCGACGAGCTTGCCCTCTTCGTCGAGGACTTCGAGCTTGGCGCCGCCATCGTCGCTCGCCAGCGCGCAGCCGATCGCGAGCTCGCGCTCCGCCGGCGGCGCGGCGTAGGGCAAGTCGCCGTCGAAGCCGTCCTGCATGTTGCTGAGCCAGCGAGGCAGCACGAGAGAGCGCAGATCGGAGAGCGCGGCGCTCGTGTTGCGCGCGGCGAGGGAGAGCCCCTGCAGCGGCGAGATGTCGATCGCGTACATGCCGCGGCCGTGCGTGCCGACGACCAGGTCGCCGACCTTCGGCTGCACTGCGAGATCGTAGATCGCGACGTTCGGCAGACCGGCGCGGAGGAGGCCCCAGCGCTCGCCGCGATCGATCGAGAACGCGAGGCCGTACTCGGCGCCGACGAAGAGGAGGTCTGGGTTCTTCGCGTCCTCGAGCACGACGTTGATCGCGCCCGGCGGCAGGTTCGAGGCGATGGGCTCGAAGGATTGCCCGTAGTCCTCGGTGCGGAACACCCAAGGCCGGAAGTCGTCGTCGCGGTAGCCCGTGAGCGAGACGTAGGCGCGGCCGCGCACGTGGCTCGAGGGCCACACGCGCGAGACCCACGTTCCCGCGGGCACGTTCGGGATCTGCGCGCGGACATCGGTCCAGCTCTGGCCGCCGTCGCGCGTGAGCTGCACCTTGCCGTCATCCGTGCCGACCCAGATCTCGCCCGGCGTGAGCGGGCTCTCGGCGATCGTCGTGATCGTGCAGTGCGGAACGTTGCCCTTCAGCTTCTGCGCGTCGGCGGTGGTGAGATCGGGCGAGATCACCTGCCACTCGTCGCCGCGGTTCAGCGAGCGGAAGAGCTTGTTGCCGCCGAAGTAGACGATGCGCGCGTTGTGCGGCGAGAGGGCGATCGGGGAGTTCCAGTTGAAGCGGTAGGTCTCGCCCTTCGGCGCGCGCGGCGTGATGCCCTTCCGCTCGCCCGTCGCGACATCGATGCGCGAGAGCGCGCCGAACTGCGACTCGGTGTAGACCGTGTTCGGGTTCCACGGATCGACGACGGTGTAGAAGCCGTCGCCGCCGTTGATCGGGACCCAGTCGGTGTTGGTGACGCCGACCGCTCTCCAGGGTTCGGTGCGACCCATCCACGAACCGTTGTCCTGCGTGCCACCGTAGACGTGGTAGGGCTCGCGCTGGTCGACGCCGATGGCGTAGTACTGCGCGATCGGCAGGTTGTCCAAGTGCTCCCAGTGCTTGCCGCGATCGCGGCTCACGTAGAGGCCGCCGTCGTTGCCGAGCAGGAGATGGCGCGAATCCTTGGGATCGATCCAGAGCGCGTGGTGATCGACGTGCACGCTGGAAGCGCCATCGGTCTTCCAGGTCTTGCCGCCGTCCTCGGAGACGTGGACCGGCACGCTCAACACGTACAGGCGATCCGGGTTCGAAGGATCGATGCGGATCTGGCCGTAGTAATAGCCGGGCGAGCCGCCGACCGAGCGCGTGTTCGTGCGCGTCCAGGTCTCGCCGCCGTCGTCGGAGCGGTAGATCTCGCCGCCGAGCGGGCGCTGCGGTGCCGCTTCTTGGCGCGCGCCGGGCCACGCGCCGAGCGCGGGGTCTTCCTTCAGCGCGTCGGGATCGAGCGCGGCTTCGACTTCGGCATCGGCATCGGCAGCCGTTGCGACGCTCGGCTCCGAGGCGTCCGGGCCATCGCCTTCGGGCTCCTGCGCGCGCGGGTTCATGTTCTCGACGGTGGCGAAGATCACGACGCCCTTCTCGCCGGCGTGCGCGTCGAGACCGATGCGGCCGATCTCGCCTTCGGGCAGGCCGTTCATCAAGCGCCGCCACGAGCGAGCGCCGTCGCTGCTCTTGTAGATGCCGCTGCCGGGACCGCCACCATCGAGATGCCAGGCCTTGCGCAGACGCTCATAGGCCGCGGCGTAGATGGTCTCGGGGTCGCGCGGATCGAGCACGAGATCCACGACGCCGACCTTCTCGGAGACGAACAGCACCTGCTGCCAGGTGGCGCCGCCGTCGGTGGTCTTGAAGACACCGCGTTGGCGGTTGAAGCCGTAGAGGCGCCCGAGCGCCGCGACGTACACGACCTGCGGGTCCTTCGGGTGCACCACGATGCGCCCGATGTGCTGCGTCTCGCGGAGGCCCGTGTTCCGCCAGGTGAGGCCGCCGTCCTCGGACTTGTAGACGCCGTCGCCCCAATACGAGGAGCGCTGGTTGTTCGACTCGCCGGTGCCGACCCAGATCTGCTCGGGCTTGCTGGGTGCCAGCGCGATGTCGCCGATCGAGAGCGAGCCGGCGTGATCGAAGATCGGCGTGAACGTGGTCCCCGCGTTCACGGTCTTGAAGACGCCGCCGGAGGCCGAGGCGACGTAGAAGTGGCTCGCGTCGCTCGGGTGCACCGCGAGATCGACCACGCGACCGCCGTGCACCGCGGGTCCTAACTCGCGCGCGGGGAGCCGCGAGGCCAGGCGCTCGAGCTCGCCTTCCTGGGCGCGCGCCGAGGTGCTGAGGAGCACTGCGACGACGAGCGCCAGCCGCGCCGGAGCGGCGAGGGACCGGCGGGACGGCGCGGCAGGACGAGAGGCGGTGGCGGCGCGGAGCTCGGGCATCGCGGGGTCGGCAGCTCGGGGACAACGGGACGGGAGCGCGGGAGTCTCCCAAGCCGTCGCGCGGAAGTCACGCAGCGGCCCGGCCACCCTGTGCCCGCAGACCTCCGCCCCGCTGCACGGCAGGCGAAGACTCTTCGGGGCGTGACGCGAAATCCCTTCTCCGCGGTCGCGCCGCGACGCCCCCCCCTCCGATGCAGGAACAGGCGGGCGCCGAGAGAGCGCTCGACCGGGAGACAATGACGATGCCTTCTCTGCACGGTTTCGCGAGCGTCCTCACGCTGGCTCTCGCCGCGGCCGCCGCGGCCCAATCGGTCCCGAGCGGGATCTGGGTGAACTCCTACACGCCCGACCACCTCGTGCACCTCGACGCGAGCGGCGCGCCGCAGTCGCCGCGGCGCCACCCGCGCCAAGCCGGACAGATCGCCGTCGGCACCGACGGCCGCGTGTACTCGGTCTCGCAGGCGACCAACGAGCTCGTGATCTACGAGCCCTCGGGCCAGCTCGTCGCGCAAGTCCCGACCGGTCGCGAACCGTGGGGCGTCGCCGTGGATCGCGAAGGCAAGGTCTGGGTCGGCTGCTCCGGCGAAGGGCGCCTGCAGCGCTTCGATCGCTCCGGTGCGCTCCTCGCCTCGGCTCTCTGCCCCACCGGCATCCGCGCGCTCGAATGCGATTGGCTCGGCAACCTCTGGGTCGCGAGCGGCGCCACCGACGAAGTGCTGCGCTACGACTTGAACGGCGCCCTGCAAGCGCGCATCCCCGTCGGCGACGACCCGCGCTTCCTCGCCGTCTCGCACGAAGGCGCGCTCTACGTCGTGAACTATCAGGAGTGCACGCTGATGGGGATCGGCCTCCTCACCGACCAGGTGTGGATGACCGAAGGCCTCCCCACTTGGCCCGGCGACGTCGCGGTCGACAGCGAAGCGCAGGTGTGGGTGGCGCTCGGCGGCTGGGACCGCGTGCGGCGCCTCGATCGCACGCTCACCATCTCGGTCGACTTCGCGACCGGCGTCGATCCGATGGGCGTCAGCGTCGCGTCGAACGGCGCGATCTGGGTCGCGTGCCACGAGAGCGGCGCGCTGCGCGCGTTTCGCCCCGACGGAACGCCGCTCCCCGGCGCCACGATCGGCGGCAAGCCCTTCGGCATCGGCGACATGACCGGCCTCCACGCGCTGGTGAACCTCGACCCGCGCGGCGACGCGGATCGCGACGGCTTCGAGAACAGGAACGAGTGGATCGGCGGCTCCGACGCGCTGAACGCGCTCGATGTCCCTTGCGAGCTCCGCGCCACGCGGAACGGCCTCTCGATCGACTTGGTCTACCGCGAACCGCATCGCCGTGGGACCTGGGTCTGCTTCTTCCTCACCGCGACGCCGCGGCCGGGCGAGTCGCTCGCCCTGGTCTCGAACGGCATCGACGAGCGCACCTTCCCCTCGCAGATCCTCGACTACGTCGCGCTGGTCACGCTCACCGTGCCGGAGCCGCTGCTGTTCGAGAACTTCCAGGGAGTGAGCGACGCCACGGGAACGCATCGCGGGCGCCTCCATCTGCCCTACGCGATCCCCTGGCTCGAGATCGCGGCCTTCTCGATGGACTTCGACGTGTACCCGGACTTCGTGCGCACGGTGCATCCGGCGATCGCGATGCCCTGAGCTCCGGCGCGCGCTATCCTGCGCGCATGAGCGAAGGATCCAGCGGCATCCGCGCGACGGCGCGCATCGGCCTCGAGATCGAGATCGACGGCGCGCGCTATCGCGCGTGCTGCGGCAGCGATTACCTGGGACTCGCGCGCGACCCGCGCGTGCTCGAAGCGGCGCAGCGCGCGCTCGCGCGCTACGGCCTCTCGTCGTCGGCCTCGCGTTGGACCAGCGGCGAGACGCGCGAGCACCGCGCCTGCGAAGAAGCGCTCGCGCAGTTCGCGGGCACCGAGGACGCCGTGCTCCTGCCGCTCGGCTACCTCGCGGCGCAGGCCGTCGTCGAAGCGCTGGAAGGCGCCTACACCTGGCGGCTGCATCGGCGCGCGCACGCCGCGCTCGAGCAAGCCGCGCGGCAAGTGGTCGGCGCCGGACGTGGCGCTCTCGGAGCGCGCTGGGAACGCGCCGAAGAGCTGAGCGCGAAGCCTGCGGAGACCGCATCGGGCGCGCCGCTCGGCGTCCTCTCCGACGCGCTCTTCCCCGCGGTCGGCGCCTACCTGCCGCTCGCCGCCGTGCACGCCGCGCTCGCACCCCAGCGCGCGCCGCTCGTGCTCGACGAAGCACATAGCTTCGGCGTGCTCGGACCGCAGGGCCGCGGCCTCGCCGCCGCGCTGCACCTCGGCGAGCGCGAGCGCGTTCACGTGGTCGGGACGCTATCCAAGGCCTTCGGCGCGCACGGCGGCTTCGCCTGCGGAACGCGCGCCACCACCGACGCGATCCGCGCGCGCGCCGCGCTCTACGTCGGCGCGACCCCGATCCCCGCCGCGATCGCGGCGGCAGCGCGCGCGGCCCTCGAGATCGCCAGCGCCGAACCCGAGCGCCGCGAGCGCGTGCTCGCGCTCGCCTCTCGCATGAGCGTCGGCCTCCGCGCTCTCGGGCTGGAGGCCGCGGAACCGAGCTTCCCGGTCTTCGCGCTCTCGCGCGGCATCGATCCGCAGCGCGCGCACGATGCGCTGCGGGCCGCGGGCTACTTCGCGCCGCTCTCGCGCTATCCGGGGCTGCCGCCGGGAGGAGCGCTCGCGATCACGCTCTCCGCTGCGCACGAGGAGCGCGACGTCGAGCGCTTGCTCGAGCTGCTCGAGGGGTGTAGGACGCTGCCCTCATGAAGATCCGGCGCGTCCACGTCCACCGCTTCTCGATCCCGCTGCGCTCGCCGTTCCGCATCGCCATCGGCGAGCTCCGCGAAGCGCCCGAGGTGCTCGTGCGCTTGGAGTGCGAGGACGGCGCGATCGGCCTCGGTGAAGCCGGGCCGTTCCCCGTGCTCACCGGCGAGACGCAGGCGACGACACTCGCCCTCGCGCGCGAGCTGGCACCGCTCTGCCTCGGGCGCGATCCGCGCGAGCTGGAGGCGCTGCTGCGCACGCTGCACGCCGCCGCGCCGGGGAACCCGAGCCTGCTCGCCGCGTTCGATCTCGCCCTGCACGACCTCGCCGCGCGAGCCGCCGGCGAACCGCTGTGGCGTTTCCTCGGCGGCAGCGGCACGTCGCTCGAGACCGATCAGACGATCCCCATCGCCGAGCCGCACGCGATGCTCGTCGCCGCGCGAGCCGCGCTGGAGGCGGGCTTCCGCGCGCTGAAGATCAAGATCGGCGGCAAGCCGCTCGCGGAGGATCTCGAGCTCGTCGCGCGGTTGCGCGAGGCGCTCGGACCGCAGGTGCAGCTTCGCCTCGACGCGAACCAAGGCTGGGACGTGCCGACGGCGCGGCTCGCACTCCGCGAGCTCGCGGCGCACGCGCCGCAGTTCGTCGAGCAGCCCGTACCGCGAGCGGACCGGCGCGGGCTCGCGCAGCTGCGCCGCGAAGGCGCCGTGCCTCTGATGGCCGACGAAGCGTGCTTCGATGCACACGACGCGCTCGAGCTCGCGCGCTTGGAAGCCGCCGACTACTGGAACGTGAAGCTGATGAAGGCCGGCGGCATCCGCGCGGCCCTTCGCATCCTGCGCATCGCCGAGGCCGCGGGGATCCGCTGCATGGTCGGGTGCATGCTCGAATCGAAGATCGCGATCACCGCCGCCGCGTGCGTCGCCGCCGCGAGCAGCGCGGTCGCGTTCCAGGATCTCGACGGCTGCACCTTCCACAGCGTCGATCCCTGCCGCGGCGGCGTGCGCGCGGAGGGTGCCTTGCTGCACCTGCCGGAGACGCCCGGCCTCGGCGTCGACGTCGATCCCGCGTTCCTCGCGCGCTGCGATTCCTTCCATGTCGCGTGAACGCGCCGCGGCGAAGACCGCGCTCGACTTCAAGGTGCGGCGCACGAAGCGCGGCGAGCTCGTGCTCGAGAGCGGCGACTTCGATCACAGCGTCCTGCCGCCGCCGGGCAAGCTCACCGGCGGCGTCTGGGATGCGCTCGCCGCGGCGCCTCTGCTCTTGCCGGAGCGCGCGCTGCCGCTGCGGATCCTGCTGCTCGGCGTCGGCGGCGGCTCCGTGCTGCATCTCTGGGACCGCGTGCTCGAGAGCTGGAGCTGGACCGGCGTCGAGCGCGATGCGCAGGCGCGGAAGCTCTTTCGCGAGGCCTTCGGCTTGCCGCGCGCGCCGGGCGAGCTCGTCGCCGGCGACGCGCTCGACTACGTGAAGGCGGCGAAGCAGCGCTGGGACCTCGTCGTCGACGATCTCTTCGACGAGGCGTTCCGCCCGACGCTCGATCAGCCGGGCTGGCTGCTCCGCTTGCGGCGCCGCGTCGCGCGCGGCGGTGCGCTGGTCACCAACTTGGTCTGGGACGACGGGCGCACCGGCGCGAATCGCGCGTATCGCACGCGCTTGCTCGCGGCGTTCCCCCATCACGTCGAGATCACCTGCGACGACTCCTTGAACCGCGTGCTCGTGAGCAGCGAGATGCCGCTGCAAGCGCGCGGCTTGGGGGCGCGCTTCGCGCAGCGCAGCGGAGTTCCCGAAGCCTGGAAGGGCTTCCGCGCGCGATCGTTGCGCGGCAAGTCGCCCGGCTCCTGAGTCGCGCCATGAAGCTCCCGCTGCTGCTTGCTCTAGGATGGCGCACCGAGCCGCGCTGCGAATCGTTCGACTTCGCCATCGCATCGGTCGCGCTGCGCGAGCATCGCGAGCCGTGGACGACCTGGCCCTCCTGCTCCGATCCCTCCGAGCGCTGCCGCGCCTAGCATCACCCTCGAGCGACCCCCGAGATGTTCTACGAGCTCGCGACCTTAAACCCGCTCCTCTACTGCGCCTCGGTGCTCCTGGTGATGATCTCGATCATCCTCCACGAGCTCGGGCACGGCGCGATGGCGATCCGCCTCGGCGACGACACGCCGCGCATCCTGGGTCGCATGACCTTCGATCCGTTCGTGCACATGGGCGTGCTCTCGCTCGTGTTGCTCCTGCTCTTCGGCATCGCCTTCGGCTCGATGCCGGTGGATCACAAGAAACTCCGCGGGCGCTTCGCGGGATCTTG
>JAEUHW010000118.1 GCA_016793245.1 Planctomycetota bacterium | reverse complement strand
GGAGGCGGGGCTAGAGGTACGGCGACGTCAGTCCCGCACCCTAGCTGTCGCTCCGAGCAGCCCCAGTGAACGCCAGATGAAGCGCTCGTCGCCGAGCTTCCACTCCAAGGAAGTGGGCAAGACGGAGTACGACCGATGCGGTGGCTCCTCTCGAAGTGCAGACTGCGCTCGCAGCGAAGCCCGGGCGCCTCACCATCGCGACACTCTCGGCGCGAAGATTCCCGCATCGGACCACCTCTCCCTCTGCGCCTCCGATCGGGAGCGGCGCCACGACTCCATGAGCCGGAGCGCCATCATCGCGTGAACTACATCCCCTCCCAGCGGCGCGGTGCCCTGCTCCTGCTCGGCGCGCTCTTCGCGGCGACCTGCTCGCTCGGCGCGACGGCCCTCTGGTGCGCGAGCGCGGCGACGGCGATCTGGGTCGCCGCCGCGAGCCTCCTCCTCGTGGCATCGGCGGCCTGGTGCGCTGTCCGTCTTCGCGCGGCGGAGCTCGAGGCCTCCCGCGCGAGGATCGAGCAACTCGAGCAGCGGCTCGCGGAGAGGCCGAGCACGCCCGAGCGCTTCCTCCGCAACCTCGCCCACGAGATCAAGACCCCGCTCGCCGTCGTGCTGAACCAAGCCGAGCTCATCCTGCGCTGCAGCGACGATCGCTCGGTCGTACAGCGCGAGGCCAAGAGCATCGCCGACTATCTCGTTCACCTCGCCGCGCTGTTCGACGGCTTCTTGCGACTCGGCAGCTCGGAGGCTCCGGGCGAAGTGCTCCATCCGGTACCCGTTCATCTGCACGACACGCTGCTCGAGGCGGTGCGTCGCTCGCAGTCCACGGCGCGCAGCCACGGGGTGAGCATCGTCCCGACCTTCGTGGAGACGAGCGACGAGGAGGGCTCTCCGCGCATCGCGGGCGACCCGGCCCTGATCGAAGCCATGATCGAGAACCTGGTGCGCAACGCCGTGCGCCGCTCGCCGCGAGGAGGTCGCGTGGAGGTGGCCGACGAGCTGCACGAGAATCGTGTGGTGCTCCGCATCCGCGATCACGGTGCCGCGATCCAGCCTGCGGAGCTCCACGCGGCGTTCGAGTGGCACTCTGCGATGTCGGACAACGTGCCGCGCGGGGCCTCACCCGGCGTCGGGCTTGCGATCGCGAAGCGGGTCGCCGAGCATCACCACGGCACGCTCACGTTGCGCAACCACCTCGAGGGCGGCTGCGAGTTCGTGGTTTCGCTCCCTCGCTGGTCCACCGAGGATGCCCCGCTTCCTGCGTGAGCCGCGCCGCGAGGCTCCGTCCATCCACCGTCCGAGCCGAGGCGCTGACGGAGCTACGACCGAGGAGAATCCCCTGTGATGGCTATCGAAGGTGACGACGCGCGAGAAGCTCCGCCGGATGCCGAGGAGCCGCACGCCGCCAGCGACGAAGCGGAGGACGACACTTCGTTCCCGATCGTCGGCGTCGGTGCCTCGGCCGGCGGACTCGAGGCGTTCACCCAGTTCTTGAAAGCGCTGCCGGTCGACACCGGCATGGCCTTCGTGCTGGTGCAGCACCTCTCGCCGTCTCATCCGAGCGCCTTGGCGGAGATCCTCTCCCGCGCGACGCGCATGACCGTGACGGAGGTCCTCGGCGCCTCGCGCGTCGAGCCGAACCACGTCTACGTGATCCCGCCCGATCACAGCATCGTCTTCGAGCAAGGACTGCTGCAGCTCCTCCCGCGCGAGACGAAGGGCATTCACAAGCCGGTCGACCAGCTCTTCCGGTCGCTGGCGGAGAATCGACGACATCGCGCGATCGGTGTGGTCCTCTCCGGCACGGCCACGGACGGCACCCTGGGCCTGGAAGCGATCAAAGCCGAGGGCGGCATCACCTTCGCGCAGGACGAGACCGCGCAGCACGAAGGAATGCCGATCAGCGCCGTCGCTTCCGGTTGCGTGGACTTCGTGCTGGCGCCGGATGCGATCGCCCAGGAGCTGGTGCGGATCAGCCGCCACCCCCATGTGGCGCCTTCGGCCTCGCTGCAGGAAGAGGACTCCCAGTCGCAGCTCGCCGAGGTGGTGAAGCTCCTCCACCGCGCCACCGGCGTCGACTTCTCCCACTACAAGCAGAGCACGCTCTATCGCCGCGTGACGCGGCGCGTCCTCTTCCGCAAGCTCGATGGTCTCGAGGCCTACCTACAGCACCTGCGGCAGACGCCCGGCGAAGCGGAGGCGCTCTTCCAGGACCTCTTGATCGGCGTGACGTCCTTCTTCCGCGATCCGGAGGCGTTCGAGAGCCTGAAGCGGAGCGTGTTCCCGCGGCTCCTGAAAGACCGCCCGAGCTCCGACCCGGTGCGCATCTGGACGCTCGGCTGCTCGACCGGGCAAGAGGCGTTCTCGCTGGCCATGGCCTTCGCCGAGGTCGCCGAGGACGCGGGCAGCCAGGCCACGCTCCAGGTGTTCGCCACCGACATCAACGCCGAGGCCATCCACCGCGCCCGAGCCGGCGTGTATCCGCGCGAGATCGAGAGCGAAGTCACGCCCGCGCAGCTGCGGCGCTTCTTCGTCAAGATGGACGGCGGCTACCGGATCAACAAGTCGATCCGCGATCGCTGCATCTTCTCGCGCCACAATGTGCTGACCGATCCGCCGTTCTCGCGTATCGACCTGATCAGTTGCCGCAATCTGCTGATCTACATGGACAGCGTGCTCCAGCAGCGCGTCATGCCTCTGCTGCACTATGCGCTGAAGCCCAAGGGGTTCCTCTGGCTCGGCACCTCGGAGACCATCGGCGCCCATCGCGACCTCTTCGCCGTCGAGGATCAGAACCAGAAGATCTTCGTGAAGAAGCCCGGGGCCTTCTGGCCTGCGCGTCCGTTCCCCTTGCAACGCGAGTCGCTGACGCGTGGGGCCTTCGTCCCGATGCACGCGAAGCCACTCGAGCCGGCGGATCTGCCCCGCGAGGCCGATCGCCTGCTGTCTCATCGATTCTCGCCTCCGGGCGTCGTCGTCTCCGCCGACCTCGACATCCTTCAGTATCGAGGGGACACCGGGCCGTACCTCGCGCCGGCTCCGGGCAAGGCCAGCCTCAACCTATTGAAGATGCTCCGCGAGGGGCTGCTGGTCGCCGTCCGCTCGATCGTGGCCCGCGCCGCCAAGTCGGGGACCCCAGAGCGCGAGGAGGGCGTGCGGGTCAAGACCGCGGAGGGCTTTCGCGTCGTCGCGGTCGAGGTCATCCCGCTGGATGCGAATGCGGCCACCGAGAGAGCCGGCTTCTTGGTGCTCTTCGACGCGGCGCCGTCCCTCAGCCAGGATCCGTCCGCCCGCCAGGAGAGCGCTCCCTTCGCGAGCGACGCCGGTGACGCCCACCTCGTGCAGGAGCTGGCCGTAACTCGCGAGTACCTCCAGTCGGTGATCGAGCAGCAGGAGACGGCGAACGCGGAGCTGCAATCCGCCAACGAAGAAGTCCAGTCCGCGAACGAGGAGCTGCAGAGCACGAACGAAGAGCTCGAGACTTCGAAGGAGGAGATCCAGTCGAGCAACGAGGAGCTGGCCACCGTCAACGATGAGCTGAATCACCGCAACGCCGAGCTGCATCGCATCAACGACGACATGGTGAACGTGCTGGACCGCGTCCAGGTCGCCGTCGTCATGGTCGGACCGGACCTGCGCGTCCGGCGCTTCACGCCGCTCGCCGAGAAGCTGCTCCACGTGATCCCGACCGACGTCGGCCGCCCGTTGGCCGACATCAAGCTGAACTTCAGCGACGCGCCCGACATCGAGGTGCTCCTCAGGAAGGCGATGGACACGGCCACCACCGTGGAGCACGAGGTCCGGGACAAGCGCGGCCGCTGGTATTCGCTGCGCATCTATCCCTATCGCACCTCCGAGAGCGCGATCGACGGCGCGCTCCTGATGCTGGTCGACATCGATCTCTCGAAGCGCGCGCACCAGATCACCGACAACATCGTGGCCACCGTACGGTCCCCCCTGCTGGTCCTGGACGCGGACATCCTGGTGCGCGCGGCGAACCGTTCGTTCTACCGGATGTTCCAGACGACGCCCGAGGCCACGCTGGGCCGAAGCCTCTTCGAGCTCGGCGGCGGACACTGGAACGTCCTGCATCTACGCCAGAACCTGGAGGCGATCCTCGCCTCCGGCGAGTCCTTCTCCGACTTCCAGATCGATCAGGAGTGGCAGCGGATCGGGAAGCGGACGATGGTCCTGAACGGGCAGCGCCTTCTGCAAGGCGACACACCCACGGCATCCATCCTGCTCGCGATCGAGGACTTCACCGAGCAGAAGCGCGTCGAGGCCGAGCTGCGCCTCTCGGAGATGAGGTTCCGGCGGCTCTTCGAGGCGGCGAAGGACGGCATCTTGATCCTCGATGCCGTCACCGAGAAGGTCACGCAGGTGAACCCCTTCTTGACCAACCTGCTCGACTTCCCCGCGGAGCACTTCGTCGGTAAGCAGCTCTGGGAGATCGGGGTGCTCCGTGATTCCGAGGCCAACCAAACGGCCGTGAAGCTGCTGCGCGAGCGCGGCACGCTGCGCTGCGAGGAGCTCCAGATCGCTGGCCGCGACGGCACGCTGCACCCCGTCGAGATGATCGCCAATGCCTACTTCGAAGGCGATCAAGCCGTGATCCAGTGCAACCTCCGCGATATCGCCGAACGACGTCGCTTGGAACAGCGGCTCCGCGAACAGGCGGCCGAGCTCTCGGCGCTATACCACCGGAAGGACGAGTTCCTCGCGATGCTGAGCCACGAGCTCCGCAGCCCTCTCGCACCCATCTCCAACGCGCTGCGGATCCTCGAGCTGGAGAAGCGCTCCGAGAATCGGATTCAGCAGCAGGCCCGCGTCATCATCGAGCGGCAGATGGCTCAGCTCCAGCACCTCGTCGACGATCTGCTGGAAGTCTCGCGCATCACGACGGGCCGGCTGCAGCTCCGGCGCGAATCGGTCGAGGTGAGCGAGATCGTCGCGCGTGCGGTGGAGACGGTCCGGCCCATCCTGGATCAGCACCAGCACGAGCTCCTGCTCGCCCAGCCCGCCGAGCCGGTCTGGCTCTACGCCGACTTCTCGCGGCTGGAGCAAGTGTTGGTGAACCTCCTGACCAATGCCGCCAAGTTCACCGACAAGCGCGGGCACATCTGGTTGACGGTCGAGAAGGTCGGCGAGGAATGCCTGATGAGGGTGCGCGACACCGGCGTCGGCATCTCTCCGGAGCTCCTGCCGCGCGTCTTCGACCTCTTCGCACAGGGCGAGCGCTCCCTCGATCGCTCGCACGGAGGCCTGGGCATCGGCTTGGCGCTCGTGAAGCGCCTCACCGAGCTCCACGGCGGGACGGTCCTGGTGAGCAGCGCGCTCGGACATGGGACGGAGTTCGTCGTGCGCTTGCCCATCGCGCATCCCTCGGCCTCGTCGGACGCGACCGCGACGGCGCCGGAACTCGAGGCGCAACCGACGCGGCGGAAGCTCCGCGTGCTCGTCGTCGACGACAGCTTCGATACGGCCTCCAGCCTGGCCACCCTGCTCACGCTCTCAGGGCATGCGGTGTCCTCCGCGTACGACGGATTGGCGGCGATCCAGGCGGCCCGCGAGCAGCGACCCGATGTCGTGTTGCTCGACATCGGCCTGCCCGGGCTCGACGGCTACGAGGTCGCGAGACGCCTACGCGCGGATCCGGATCTCGCGCACGTCGTGCTGATCGCCATGACGGGCTATGGACAGGAGGTCGATCGCCAGGCGGCCCTGAGCGCGGGGTTCCACCAGCACATGGTGAAGCCCGTCGCCTTCAGCAAGCTGGAGGCGGCCCTGGCAGCGATCGAGCCACGCGCGTAGTGGCGTTCGGCGCTCGACCGCCCGCGAGCCTTCGCGGTGCTCGCGTCAGAGCAGCACCTCGCGCACGAGCCGCGGCTCCTCCTCGACACCGACCAGCTTCACGTCGAGGCCCTGGTTCTTCACGCTGAGGCGACGGCCGTCGAGACCGAGCAGGTGCAGGACGGTGTGGTTGAGATCCCGCACGTGCACGCCGTCGCGCACGACGTTGTAGGAGAAGTCGTCGGTCTCGCCGTGCACGACGCCGCCGCGGACGCCGCCGCCGGCCATCCACATCGACCAGCAGCGCGGGTGGTGATCGCGGCCGTAGTTCTCGCGCGTGAGCGCGCCCTGGCAGTAGACCGTCCGGCCGAACTCGCCGCAGAAGACGACGAGCGTGTCCTCGAGCAGGCCGCGGCGCTCCAAGTCGAGCACGAGGGCCGCGGCGCCTTGATCGACGTCGCGCGCCTGGTTCGGCAGGTCGCCCCCGATGTTGAAGTGCTGGTCCCAGCCGCGGTGGAAGAGCTGCACGAAGCGGACACCGCGCTCGACGAGGCGGCGCGCCAAGAGGCAGCTCGCGGCGAAGGTGCCCTTCTTCCGCGCATCGGGTCCGTAGAGATCGTAGGTCTCCTCCGGCTCGTCGGAGAGATCGACGAGCTCGGGCACCGAGCTCTGCATGCGGAAGGCCATCTCGTACTGCGCGATGCGCGAGAGCGTCTCGGGATCGCCGTGCTGCGCATGGCGATGCGCGTTCAACGCGGCGAGCTCGTCGAGCAGGGCGCGGCGCGAGACGCCGTCGACGCCGTCCGGGTTCGAGAGGAAGAGCACGGGATCGCCCTGGGCGCGCAGCGCCGTGCCCGCGTGCTTCGACGGCAACACGCCTGCGCCCCAGAGGCGCTGGTAGAGCGCTTGCGCTTCCTTGCGCCCCGACCAGCTCGGCGTCATCACCACGAAGTCGGGGAGATCCTTGTTCTCGCTGCCGAGGCCGTAGGAGAGCCAGGAGCCCAGGCTCGGCCAGCCGGGGAGCTCGCGGCCGGTGCAGAGGAAGGTGATCGCGGGGTCGTGGTTGATCGACTCGGTGTACATCGAGCGGATGAGGGCGATCTTCTTCGCGATCTTCGCCGTGTGCGGGAGGAGCTCGCTCAGCCAGAGGCCATCGCCGCCGTTGTCGTGGCGCGTGAAGCGGTACTTCGACGGCGCCAGCGGGAAGCGCGTCTGCCCCGAGGTCATCGTGGTGAGGCGCTGCCCTTGGCGCACCGACTCGGGGAGGTCTTGATCGAAGAGAGCGTCGAGCTTCGGCTTGTAGTCGAAGAGATCGATCTGCGATGGCGCGCCCGAGAGGAAGAGCCAGATCGCGCGCTTCGCCTTCGGCGGATGATGATGGCCTCCCGCGGGCGTCGCCCCCGTCGCCGTGCGCAGCCCCAGCGCTCCGAGCGCCGCCGCTCCCAGCCCCTGCGCCGTGCGCGCGAAGAACGCCCGGCGCGTCTCGAGCAGTGCAGCTTCCGTTCGCGGATCCATGCGTACTCCCTCACTGTACAGAAAAGGTGCCTGGCACCTTTTCTGTACAGTGGTCAGCGGCGGACGAGGAGCTCGTCCAGGTTCAAGCAGAGGTTGGCGAGGCGGGTCCAGGCGGCGAGCTCGTCGCTCGTGCGGCGGCGCTCGAAGTCGAGGTAGGCGAGCAAGCGCTCGCGCTCGAACGCGTCGGCGGGACGCGTCGTGACGAGGGCGAAGAGGCGGGCGACGCGCTCGGCATCGCCGCCCTCCGGCAGCTCGGCTTGCACGCGCCGCGCGAGCGCGCCCGCCGCTGCGTAGAACTGCGCGTCGTTGAGCAGCAGGAGCGCTTGCAGCGGCGTGTTGGTGCGCTCGCGGCGCACGACGCACATCTCGCGGGACGGCGCATCGAAGAGGCCGAGCTGCGGCGCGGGCGCCGTGCGCTTCAAGAAGGTGTAGAGCGTGCGGCGATGCACCTTCTCGGGACCTTCGTCGGCGACGAAGTTCATCGTGTTCGAGCCGACGTAGGCCACGGCCTCCCAGAGCCCCGGAGGCTGCGGCGGCTTCACACTCGGTCCGCCGAAGCGCTCGACGAGCAGCCCGGCCAACTGCAGCGTCTGATCGCGCAGCACCTCGGCATCGAGGCGGAAGCGATGCGCGCGCGCGAGCCGGCGGTTTTGCGGATCCGCGGAGAGCTGCTCCGCGCTCACCGTCGAGCTCTGCCGATAGGTCGCCGAGAGCACGAGGCGGCGCAGCAGCGCACGCGTATCCCAGCCGCTCGCGACGTAGGAGAGCGCGAGATGATCGAAGAGCGCGGGATGCGTCGGCGCCTCGCCCTGGTTGCCGAAGTCCTCACTCGTGCGCACGAGCCCGTGGCCGAAGACGATCTGCCAGAGGCGATTCACCTGCACGCGCGCGGTGAGCGGATGCGCGGGATCGAAGAGCCAAGCGGCGAGGCCGGCGCGATCGCGCGGCAACTCCGCGGCGAACGCGGGCAGCGCCGCCGGCGTCGCGCGCGCCAGCGCCTCGCCGCGCTGATCGTACTGTCCGCGCTTCAGCAGGTAGGTCGGCTGCAGCTCCGCGCGCTCCTTCATCACCAGCGACGTCGGCTGCGCGGCCTCGTTGTCGGCGCGCGCCTTCGCGCTCCGCTGCGCGCGCTCCTCGAGCGGCGCGAAGAGCGCGCGCGAAGGACCGTGCACGTGGCGCAGATAGTGATCGCGGAGGCGCCGCTGCTCCGCGTCGCTGCGCGTTTCGCGCGCGCGAGCGGCGATCCCGCGGAGCTCGGCATCGAGCGTCGGATCGTTCGCGGCCACCTGCTCCCACGCGGCGAGCGAGCGCGCGATGCGCGGATCGGGATGCACCCAGGTGTGAACCCCCGCGCCATCCCAGCACACCGTGCCGCCCACCTGCGTGAACGCCCAGCCATCGATGCGCCGCCCCGCGGCGAGCCCGACGTCGGCGAGCGAGACCTCGAGCCGCACCCAGCGCCCGAGCGGCGGCAGAGGCCCGGCGACGAAGTCGGCGCCGTTCGGCCGCCCCGGCCCGTGCGCGGGCTCGCCCCAGCGCGCGCGATGATCCCAGCCGTTGCCGTCGTGGAGCTGGATCTGCAC
>JAEUHW010000066.1 GCA_016793245.1 Planctomycetota bacterium | reverse complement strand
ACCCTCTTCGATCCCTTCGTCACATCCAAGAAGGACGGCACCGGCCTCGGCCTCGCGGTCTCGCGTAAGATCGTCGAAGCTCACGATGGGGCTATCGAAGCCTCTCCCGGCGAGCTCGGCGGTGCCTGCTTCCGCGTGTTCCTGCCCGAGCAACACGAGCGCTGAGCGTGCCCAGCTCAGCGCCGTTCTTCGTCTGCCGTCCTCTGCCTTCCTGTGCCCCCCGGAGGAGACCCAACGATGCCCAACGCGCGACGACCGGTTCAGCTCTATCTGGTCGATGACCAAGCGATCATGCGCGCCGCGCTGCGCAGCCGCCTGAAGGAGTACGACGGCTTCACCGTCGTCGGCGATCACGGCGATCCGCGCGAGGCGATCCACCAGATCGCCGCCCTGAAGCCCGATGTCGTGTTGCTGGACATCGCGATGCGCGGGCTCTCCGGCATCGACGCGATCGCGCAGATCCTGAAGGTCCATCCCAAGGGGCGCATCCTCATGCTCACGCAGCACGAGGGCGAGTCCTTCGTGCAGCAGGCGCTCGACGCCGGCGCGCACGGCTATCTCTCCAAGAACTCCGACCCCGAGGAGCTCCGCCTCGGCATCGAAGCGCTCGCGCGCGGCGAGTCCTACGTCTCCTCCAAGGTCGTCGGCGCGCTCGTCCGCGGCGAAGGCGACGGCCCCGCGAAGACGCGCCTCGCGGCGCTCACCCCGCGCGAGCGCGAGGTGTTCCAGCTCCTGGCGCTCGGGCGCTCCAACAAGGAAGTCGCGTTCAAGCTCGGGATCAGTCCCGGCACGGTGAAGAAGCACCGCGAGAACCTGCAGGCGAAGCTCGATTGCCACTCGGCGGCGGAGTTGGCGCGGATGGCGATGCGGGAGGGGTTGATGGAGGGGTGACCTAGATGTCTCCTCCTCGTTGTTCTTCCTCGGGCTCGATGGATCCCGCCCCTCTCATGGTTCAAGAATTCTGGGTATCCAACTTGATTCCTCTAGAATGAGGGGTATGGTGGGTTCGTTCTGCGAAAGGAGGCATCATGAAGATGCTGAAGGTTTTAGCGATCTTAACTTTGGTTGGTTCTCTGGCATCGCATGCGTATTCGGATGACTGCGGCTGCGCAGCTCAGACGGCTCGAGATGTCGTGTTGGGTTGCGCGGTGGTTTCTTGGCCGACTGACAAGATCGTCGATGACGGCGAGTGTGAGAAGCTGGGCTGCGGCGCACCGGAGGACTGCGGCTGGCGATCTCAAGGCGGAGGATCGCTGACAATCTCGTGCACGGGGGCCGCAGGGTATACCGTCTGCGACTCGATCTGCCCCATCGGTTCCTCGTGCACGCCCGTCTGCAACACGGTCTTCGCGCCGTCACTGTCCACGACGCTCCCGCTCGAAGTGCCGTGCGGCTCAGAGCTGAAGCGAACGCTCGTCTTCTTCGATGGCGCGGCTCAGCCCATCGGCGCCATCGATATGATTCTACGTTGCAATCCTTGCCTTGAAGACTGACGGATAACGAACATGAGTCACTCTCGCCGATCCGTTGGTTGGCGCTCGGTCGTCTTGTTCGGGAGCGCTTGTATCGGTGTCGCGTTGTGGTGGATGGGTGATGAGTTGCTTGATCTCGGCGGGGGGGTGCTGGGGCAAACGTCGGAGCCGCCCCGCTTCCTGAGTTCCGGACTAGATGCTGAGCGTATTGGGGCTCCCGATTCTCTCTCAAGAGCGGTTCCGGAGTCGACGGAGGCGCCATCCACTTCCGTAGAGTTGAATCGTGAAGAGGCTTGGCGGAAGCGCTATCCATTCGAGCTTGGAAAGCCAATTCCGAAGCCATCAGTTTTGCTGCGCCCTCTTGCGGCAGGCCAATCAAAAGCTCTCCTCAGGGATCTTCGGTATTACAGGGATGTCGTGAATCCATCTGGGATTCCGTTCGATGAGGCGGACGCAAAGCGCATCGGAGAGCTGGTCAGCGCAGAGATCGCCAAGCTCGATGGCCTCCTGCTTCGTCGGAACCACATCCAGCATCAAGCGTTTATGTCTGCGCCGCCGGACTCCCAGTTCTTCAAAACCTATGAAGAGTGCCAAGCCCATTGGGACGCCAACTTCGATTCCGTCATCGGGAACATCCGGAGCGACTCCAAAGGATATCGTTGCGTCCCTCTTCCTCCCAGTGACTCGACGATCGAGATCTACCTCTTGACCGCGGAGGTCATCGCTCAGTCTTCGGTCCTCGCCGAACGGGTCCGACGAATCATCGACACGGGCGAATATCAGCGAGGACGCTGAGGACAGAATCGAGGCTCGCCTAGAAGAGCTTCAGCACGAGCGCATTCGCCACCGCGAGCGCGCTCGCGGCATCTACGGCGAAGCCCTGCAACGCGACGCTCTGACCGCGCAAGCTCCCATCGCGCGGCAACGGGAACGGGAAGCGCGCGAAGCGCGCGGCATCGAAGCTCACCGCACCGAGCGAGAAGGTAGCGCTCGAGAGGTCGAGGTAGAGCTCGCAGCTCCCGACGAGCGGGAGCGGAGTCGCGAGCAGACTGGGCGCCAATAGCACAGTGCCGAGCGTGCCTTCCGGCGCACCGAAGAGCTGGAGCTCGAAGCTCGCGGTGCCGAGGAAGGGGGCGCCGCTCACGCCGAGCTCGGGAGCACGCGTCGCGCTGGTGGAGCAGCTCTCACCGCTGCACGTGACGTCGGGCTCGTCGGTGTCGGGGAGGTGCGTCTTCACCGCGAGGTTGTAGACCGCGTAGTCGTTCGAGTTCGTGGTGATGCTCGCGGGCAGCGGATGGACGCCGGGCGCGTAGCCGAAGGTGTGCTCGCCGAACGAGAGCGCCTGCGTCTCGGTCGTGTCGTAGAAGTAGGTGGCACTCCCGGGCCAGGAGACGGCGAGCAGATAGTGGCTGCCGCAGAGCAGGAAGAGATCGAGCGCGCCCGAGGAGTACCAGCGGCGGCCCTGGCCGTTCGTCGGCACGACGACGCGCGCGACCTCGGCGTAGGTGCCCGCTTCGTCGGTGCAGCGGAAGACGGTGAACTCGAGGTCTTGCGCGCCGCGGAAGTCGAGGAAGATCTCGAAGGACTCGAGGACGACGGTGCGGTCGACGCGCAGCGAGTTGCCCTTCGCGGCGGCGGTGCGCGTCGCGGCGTTCGCGGTCGTGCCGAGGATCTCGCGGCGGGTCTGCGCCGTGAGCCCGGAGGCGAGCAGCGCGCTCGCGAGCAATGCGAGGAGGAGGGCGCGGCGCATCGCTACTGGCCCGTCATCTCGGCGCCGCGCGCGGCCGGCAGCACGATGCGGAACTCGGTCCACGCGCCGAGCTCGCTCTCGACGGTGAGCTGGCCGCCGTGGGCCTCGACGATCTCGCGCGAGACCGAGAGGCCGAGGCCCGTGCCGCCGCGGTTCTTCTTCGTGGTGAAGAAGGCGTCGAAGATGCGCGCGCGGAGCGGCTCGGGGATGCCCGGGCCGTTGTCTCGGACGCGGATCTCGACCTGCTCCGCGTCGGGGCGGCCGACGGCGGCGATGCGGATCGTGATCAGCTTGTCGGGCTGCGCCGTGCGTTCGAGGAGCGCGTCGCGCGCGTTCACGATGAGGTTCAGGATCACCTGCTGGAGTTGCTGCGTGCGCACGAGGGCCCTCGGCACCTCGCCGACTTCTTCGACCAGCACTTCGACGCCCTGCTTCTGGAAGCGGCGGCCGAGGAGGGCCAGGCTGCGGTCGATGACCTCGACGACGCGCGTCGGGCGCACCTGCTCGGCGTGGTCGCGCGCGAAGTTGAGCAGGTTGCTCACGATCGAGGCGATGCGGTTCCCCTCCGAGATGATGTCCTCGCAGAGGCTCTTGTCGGTGTCGCCGTCGAGGATGAGCTGGGCGCAGTTGATCATCGCGTTCACGGGGTTGTTCACCTCGTGGGCGATGCCGGCCGCGAGCTCGCCGATCGCCGCCAGGCGCTCGGCCAAGGTGAGGCGCGCCATCAGCGCGCGCTGCTCGGTGAGATCGCGGATGATCCCGGTGAAG
>JAEUHW010000058.1 GCA_016793245.1 Planctomycetota bacterium | reverse complement strand
GCGTTCCGCGCGACGCGCGACGAGCTCCGCACCCGCCTGCACACCTGGATCGAGGAGAACTGACGCGATGAGGATCGGCATCAACGGCTTCGGCCGCATGGGGCGGCTCGCGCTGCGCGCGGGCTGGGGACGAGCGGGCCTGGAGTTCGTCGCGGTGAACGAGCCGCACGGGACGAGCGAGGCGCTCGCGACGATCCTCGAGTTCGACTCGATCCATCGGCGCTTCGCGCAGCCGGTCGAGGCGCGCGAGGACCAGCTGCTCGTCGGCGGTCGACCGCTACGGCTCACGCGCCAGGCCGCGCCGAGCGCGATCCCCTGGCGCGAGCTCGGCGTCGACTGCGTCCTCGAGTGCAGCGGCAAGTGGAAGACGAAGGAGAAGCTGCTCCCCCACCTCGCGCAGGGCGCGCAAAAGATCGTCGTCTCCGCACCCGTGAAGGACGGCACGCCGAACCTGGTCGTCGGCGTGAACGATCAGGGCGTCGATTTCGCCGCGGAGCCGATCGTCACCGCGGCCTCCTGCACGACGAACTGCCTCGCCCCCGTGCTGCGCGTGCTGCACGACGGCCTCGGCATCGTGCGCGCGAGCGTCACCACGATCCACGACCCGACGAACACGCAACGCGTGCTCGATGCGCCGCACGAGGACCCGCGCCGCGCGCGCGCGACGCAGCTGAACCTGATCCCCACCTCGACCGGCTCGGCCACCGCGGTCGCGCTGATCCTGCCCGAGCTCGCCGGCAAGCTGCACAGCCTCGCGGTGCGCGCTCCGGTGATGAACGCTTCGCTCGTCGACGCGGTGGTTCAAGTGCAGCGCCCGACGACGCGCGAAGAAGTGAACTCGCTCTTCGAGCGCGCCGCGCGCACGGCCCCGCTCCAGGGCATCCTCGGCTACGAGACGCGGCCCTTGGTCTCCAGCGACTTCGCCGGCGATCCGCGGAGCGCCATCGTCGACGCCGGCTGCACCCACGTGACGGACGGCGTGCTCCTGAAGGTGCTCGCCTGGTACGACAACGAGTGGGGCTACGCGAACCGCCTGGTCGATCTCCTCGCGCGCTACGCCGCGGTCCTCGATACGCAGCGAGCCTGAGCCGCGATGCGCGACGAGCTCCGCCACTACGCCATCGTCACGGCGTGCTACTGGGCCTTCACGCTCAGCGACGGCGCGCTGCGCATGCTCGTGCTCTTCCATCTGCACGGGCTCGGCTACGCACCGCTCGAGGTGATCTCGCTCTTCCTCTTCTACGAGCTCTTCGGGATCGTCACCAACGCGATCGGCGGCTACCTCGGCGCACGCACGGGCCTGAAGGTGACGCTCACGCTCGGCCTCGCCCTCCAGATCGGCGCCTGCGGGTTGCTCGCCGCGTGCGCGGAGGCGCTGAGCGTCCCCCTAGCCCTCCTCGCGCAAGCCGTGAGCGGCATCGCGAAGGACCTCACCAAGATGAGCGCGAAGAGCTATCTCAAGGTGATCCTGCCGAACGCGGGCGAAGGCGCGCTGCTCCGCTGGGTCGCGTTGCTCACGGGCTCCAAGAACGCGCTGAAGGGGCTCGGCTTCTTCGTCGGCGGCGCGCTGCTGACCACCGTCGGCTTCCGCGCCGCGAACCTCCTCCTCCTCGCCCTGCTCGCCGTAGCGCTGCTCGCTGCGCTACGCGCTCTCCCCGCCGCGGCCGGCAAGTCGAAGTCGAAGGCGAAGTTCACGCAGCTCTTCGCCAACGACCCGCGCATCAACTGGCTCGCGGCCTCCCGGCTCTTCCTCTTCGCCTCGCGCGACGCGTGGTTCGCCTTCGCGCTGCCGATCTACGCCGCGAGTTCGCTCGGCTGGAGCAGCGCGCTCGCGAGCGGCTTCCTCGCCTGCTGGGTCATCGGCTACGGCATCGTGCAAGCGCTCGCCCCGCGCTGGCTCGGCACGCGCACGACGAGCGGCCGCGGCGTCGTGCTCTGGACCGCGGCGCTGCTCCTGCCGCTCGGCGCGCTCCTCGCCTCCCTCGCGCTCGGCGCTCCCCCCGCGCTCTCGCTCGTCCTCTCGCTCGCCCTCTTCGCCTTCGTCTTCGCGAGCGACAGCGCGCTGCACAGCTTCCTCATCGTGCACTTCGCCGCCGGGGACAAGGTCGCGATGAACGTCGGCTTCTACTACGCGGCGAACGCGACAGGGCGCTTCCTCGGCACGCTGGCTTCGGGGGCGGTGTTCCAGGCGGCGGGGCTGGGGGCGAGTGGGCTCGCTGCGTGCATCGCGGTTTCGCTCGGGTGCGTCTTGCTCGCGACGTTGACGGCGGTGCCGCTCGTGCGCGAGGGGTCCGCCGTGGTGGAAGCTCCGCGCGCGTAGCTTGGCACGGCTTCGATCGGCTCTCGCCTGCGCGCACCTCGAGCGATCAAGGCGCTTGATGCGTCGGCATCGACATCCATGCACGAGTCTCCAAGTCGCCCAGTCGAGTTCTGAACTGGCATCGATAGCCTGCACGTCGTCATCAGACTTCCGCTGGTCGGAAGTGCGCAGAGATCGCCTGCCGACGACCTGCGCTACTCTCCGATGCGCTGAAGAAAGGCACGGGAGAGCTCGAAGTCGATATGGATTCCAGCCGCTCGCAGTCGATCGATTTCAGGACGCACCTCCGGGATGAGTGCCTTGATCTTGGGGAGGTGGAGGATTCCGAGCGTGCCGGTGAATCTGACGCCGAGCTTCGAGGCGAGCTTGCGCGCTCTCTGGTCATCGATCAGGAGCAAGCTCCCCGGCATCGACTGCGCCAGGGCGATGGCCTCGGCTTCGCCGCGATCGACCAGAAGCTCGAGAGCAGAGGTCAGCACGACCGGTGCATCGGAGATCTGGATCCAAGGAGTGCTCTCGATCTCGGCCGATCCAGGCCTGGGGCACCAGCAGCGAGCTCGTCGCGCACGGCGCGCGGGACGAGGATCGAAGAGGAGATTCCCCGCAAGAGCTCTAATCGTTCGATCGCGCAGAGCGCGATGAACGGACCGGCGTCGGCGATGACGACCTGCTCAACGCTCATGGATCTCGTGCGCCAGCTCCTCGGTCCCGTAGTTCAGCGGCGAGATCCCCAGGACTCCTAGCTCGAAGAGGAAGTCCACCTTTCCACGGCCAGCGAGCTTGGCGGCCTGCCCGAGCGAGAGTCGAGCTAGCTCGAAGAGTTTCGCCGCCAGTAGGAGGCGGAACTCGCGCTCGAGCTCTTCGGGCGAGCGGCCGCTCGCGAGCAAGAGGTCCTCGTCGTAGGGGACGTGTGCGATGGGCATGGAGGTACGAGCCGTAGAGGACGTGAGCGCGCCTCGGAGGGCGCGAACAGAGTCTAGCCCCGATTCTCGCCGACACCGAGTGCAGCCGGCCGAAAGTCCCGCGGGGGGCAGTCGGCGAGCGCGGCGTGCGGGATGGGTGCCCTCCGACAGCCCACGACGAGAGGCGAACCGGCCGCCGCCCTCTCTGGTCAGGGCAATCCGATCTTGGTCACGACGTTGGAGAAGCGCGCGCGCAGGGGATTCGTGAGCAAGACGAAGCTCTGAAGCGTGAAGGGCGCCCCATAGAGTGCGGCTGCGCTCGAGGGGAAGAGGAGCTGGAAGCGCGCTTCGCCCCGCGCGTCCGTGACCCCGTTCAGCACCGGCGAGAGGTACAGCAGGTCGGCGAGGAGCGGTAGCTCGTGAGGCAGGAAGCCGACATAGCCAAGGCCGAACGAGAAGAGCATCTGGTACGGCTGTGAGGGATCCGTGCGCAAGCGGAGCTCGAAGAGCTGATCGGCGCCGACGAAGACCGGTGTGTCCATGTCGGGGATCGTCCCGAGGACGTCGATCAGCGTGGAGCCCGCTTCGACCGCGCGACCGCCGGTGTTGCTGAGCTCGCCGATCTCCACCCGCGAGCCTTGCCGCAGCGCGAGCCCCGTCGTCGAGCTCTTGATCATGGAAGCGCGAGCTTGGTCGAACGAAGCTCCCGGATTTCCGGTGAGCACGCAGCGCTGCACGGCGATGGACACGGCGGCCTGGATGCTGAGCGCCGGGCTCGTCGACGCCGCGCGGATCGTGCATCGATCCACGATCACGGGTCCGTTGCAGTTCACGACCCGCAGGCCTGGCCTGGTGCTGGTCTGGTTCCCGAGGACCAAGTTCGCGAGATAGGTCTGCTGATGGAGGTCGCGAGTGTGGACCTCGATCGGACCCGTGCTGCTATCGATCGTCGCGTTTCCGGTTCCGTCGCCGACGATCTGCAGCACGGGCGGCGCGGAGGTCGTGACGCGGAAGCTCGGATACGTGCCAGGATCGACGAGCACCGTCCAGATCGCCGTCCCCGGAGGAGCTGCCGCGATCGCGGCGTCGATGCTCGCAAAGGCCCCGGGACCGACGCGCACGACACCGGGCGGGAGCACCGCGCCGTACGCGGCCGACTCCGTCAACGCCCGCGGCACGGTGATGCCCGCGGTCGTGTAGACCTCCGACAGCAGATAGAAGTAGCGCGTGCCGGCGATCGCCGTGGTGTCGAGGAAGGTATAGCTCGGTGCCCCCGAGAAGGGTCGCACGCCCAAGGTCGCGAACGGGCCACTGCGCGTGATCGAGCGCGACACCTGGAACAGCAGCGGACCGGTTCCGATCGCGTCCCAGCGCAGCAGCACGCGGTTCGAGCCCGGGATGGCGTCGAAGTTCCTCGCGGTTGAGAGGTTGGAGCGCAGGAGGGCCGGCCAGAAGCCACCCTTCAGCTCGTACGCGCCGGAGGTGACCGGCTGATAGGCCGCGAGCCCGAGCGAGCTCCCCAGCTCGATCCCTCCACTGCCCGAGGAAGTGCTCGTCCCGCTGGAGAGCGAGCCTTGCCGGATCTCCGTTTGCGCGGAGAGCGCGCCGAGCGCGACGAGATGTAGGAGCAGTGCCGCGAAGACACCGAAGCGAGTGCGATGCATGGTCGAGCCTCCTCTGGGATCGAACGCTCAGCGGGGGCTCTTGGGAGCGAGGGATGCGGTCAGCTCTTCGAGGGCGGCGAGTCGCGTAAGGAGAGCCTCCTGCGCGGACTCGAGCTCGGCGACGCGCGTACGGAGTTGCTCGTTGTCGGCGCGGAGCTCGGCATGTTGCTCGGCCTGCAGCTTCTCCTGCGCGACGAGCACCTTGGCCGCGCCGAAGTCCTCGAGGCCGATCGCGGTGTTCACCAAGCTCAGCTCCTCGTCGGTCGAGGCGCTCCAAGCGCGGCCGATGACGAAGGGGAGATGGCGAGCGGCGAGGTTCTCCGGCGCGACGGCGATCGCCGTTCCGTCGCTCAAGCCCGAGGGCACGAGGTAATCACCAGGCAGCACCTTGCCGCGCGTCAGGACGGGCACTTGCCCCATCATCGCGACCTTCGCGAAGCGGTCCCGCTCGCCAGCCGGCGGCTCGTTGCCGAGCACGATGGGCTGCGCGGAGATCACGAGGAGCTGCTCCGCGTCCTCCGTGCCGATGTTGACGCGGCCGCTCTTGATGCCGACGACTTGCCCCAAGAAGAACTCCTGCCGATCGTGGGCCTTCGGGAGCCACTCGGCGTAGTCGGCGCCCTTCGATGCATAGACCACGCCTTGGTCCAGGCAGGTCTCCGCTGCGCCGCGCATGCGGGTGAGAGCCGTCTGGAGGATGGTGGGCCCTCCCGCCGCGAGCAGCATCAGCTTCCCGAGCAGCGCGGACATCCCGTTCTCCTGCGCCCAGCAGATCAGAGCGAGCATCTCCGCTTGCGTCGGGGGCGTGACGGCGAAGCCGCGCGGGAAAGGAAGCTGCCCAGGATCGAAGGTGCCCCGCGGACGAGCGCCGGCATCGAAGATCAGCGCGGGGAAGCTCCCCGGATTGAACGTGCAGGTCGGGAACTGCCCGGGAACGAAGGTCGCGCTGGGCGGTGATCCCGCGTTGAAGCTGAAGCTGGGGAGCGTACCCGGGTTGAAGTTGAAGCCGTTCACCACCTGGAATCCACCGATCTGCACCGTCGTCGCGGTCAAGCTCGGCGAGCTCCCTGCATTCCAAGTCGTGGAAGGAGAGGTACCTTGGCTAAAGGTCAGCGAAGGGAGCGCGCCATTGGTGCAGGTCAAGCTCGGAGCCGAGCCTCCGGAGAACGACGCGGACGGGAGCTGCCCCGGATCAAAGGTCCAGCTCGGCGCACGCCCCGGATCCCAGTCGATGGAGATCACGTTCGGGATGGGCGGCGGAGGAACGAAGTTGTTCTGAAGTCTCGAGAAGCCCTCGATGCGCCCCGCGACGCGATCCGCCGCGTCGAGGAAGGTGACATAGTTGTTCTCCTTGTCGATGAAGCCGCGCGGGTCGCTGATCTTGATCGCGATGCCATCGGCGCCGTTGTTGCCCGAGCTCTCGACGACCATCGCGTGATTCCCGAACGCAGTGGCGGCGTTGTCGCTCACGTGGAGCTTCGCAATCGGCTGTGCGCTGGCAGGGACCCCGATGCCGATGCGGCTCGAGGTCGTGCCGACGCGGATCCCCCGCGTCGCGATCGAGAACGGCGCCGCCGTGACGCGCTGACGTGGCAAGAGCGTGACGTAGCTGCCCGCTCCGGCAGGGGCACGTACTTCGACCTGCAGGAAGCGATCGGGGGTGAGCCCGCTGGTCCAGGCATCCGCGCCGAAGTCGAGCTCCAAGGCCACGAGGCCATCGACGACGGTCTGATTGACGAAGGTCAGCGTACTGCCGATGGGAATCGGTGATGCGAGGCTTGAGAATAGCGTGAAGCGCAGATCGGCCGCCCCGTTCACCGGCTGACCAGCGATCTGCAGCCGGCCCTGATAGGAGATCGCCGTCGTCTGCGCCACGAGCGGCGCGGCGCAGGCGACGGCAGCAGCGAACGGAAGGATAGTTCGGAAGGGACGATGCATGGGTGCCTCGCGACGAGATCCAGGGCCTGGGGTCCGAGTCGAGGTCGTTCCAGACGACGGCTCGCGCCCAGTGCGAAGGGCGCAGCGAGCGCAGGACAAGAATTCCGGAACGATCTTCGTGCTCGAGGGGCGGATCTCGCCGATCGCACGAACGCGGCGGGGCCGCGGCGGCTGCTCAGCGCGCGTAGCGGAGCACGACCTCGGTGCGCTCCCCCGCGCGCACCTCGAGATGCACGAGCTCCGCTTCCGACGGCATCGGGTTCCATCCACCGGTCTCGAAGCCCGCGCGCCAGGTCCCGAGCGGCACGCCGCGCAGCTCGCAGACGCCCTCCGCATCGCTGATGCCGCGATGCCGGCTCGCCGTGACGGCCTGATCCGGGAAGAGCGCCACGCGTCGAGCCGGCAGCGGCCGATCCTGCGCATCGACGCAGCGCAAGCGCACGCGTCCCGAGGGCGGCTCCAAGAGCACCAACGGTCCCGGGGGGATCTCCAGCGGATCGATCACCAGCTTCGCGCCGCTCTCGAACTGCGCCTCGAGGCGTTCGCCGGAAGGGAGGCCGCGCAGGACGAGATCCTCCGCAGGCGAGCACTCCGCTCGCAACGTGAACCCGGGCAGCCGCTGCTCCGCGCTCGCGTAGGTGATGCGCGCGCGCGTCGGCGCTCCGTTCGTATCGCGCGCACGCAGGATCAGTAGCCCGGTCGGTAGATCGAGCGGTGCGAGCTCGCAGGTCGCTCCGCGATCCTGGAGCTGGACCGTGTAATGCAGCACGAGCGCGCCATCGCGCACCACCAAGCTCACGTCCGCGAACGCGACGACGCCGTTCCACGGCACGGCGAGCTCGAAGCGGCCCTCGGCGTCGCTCGTCGTGCGCCGACCGAGCAGCTCGACCTCGAGCTCGGGCACGCCGACGCCCTCGCGGCGCAGTTGACCGCGCACCGCGAGCATCGCCCGGGGCCGGAGATCCACCCAGCTCACGGCACCGGCGTGGACTTCGACCTCTGCTTGCAGCGGACGCTCCACCGCGGCCTGCACGAGATAGCGCCCGGGAGCGAGCCCATCGAAGACGAAGGCGCCGGGCGCGCCGACGAGTGAGGACTGCAGCGCGCGCTCGCCACCCACGGCACGCACGCTCACGGTTCCCCGATCGCCGATCGTGCCTTGGATCACACCTGCGCGGCGGAGCTGGTGCTCGAAGCGCTGCGTCGCGCCGCCGAGGAGTTCCACACTCGGCACGAGCAAGCGCTCCCAACCCGCGGCGAAGAGCTCGAGGCGTTGCCTGCCGGGAGCCAAGCCTTCGATCCGCCAGGTTCCGCTCGCGTCCGTCGTGGTCGTGCGCTGCGCCGCCGCGTTCGCCGTGCACGCGCACCCATCGCCATCTTCCAAGCGCCAGAGCGGAGCGCCGTCGATCTCGACGCCATCGACGAAGTTCGTCGTGCGCGGGACCAAGGTCGCGCGCACATGGACGTTCGCGAGCGGCTCCCCCGCTTCGTCGCGCACGATGCCGGTGAGCGTCGCCGCTGAGGTGAGCTGCACGTCGAACGAGCGCGCTTCTCCGGCGCTCAACACGAGGGGCTCGGGTGCGAGCGAGTCCTGGACACCAGAGGCGCGCGGCCAATCGCAGCGCCACGGCCCCACCGCATGCACGTCGAGGTGATAGGTGCCGGGAGGCAGACCTTCGAAGCGATAGCCGCCCGCTTCGATCGGACAGCGCTGCTCGAGAGCGAAGCGCGCGTAGTAGGGCTCGCCGCGCGTCACGAGCTGCGCCACGACGAAGCCGCCGCGCACCGGGCTGCCGCCGGTGATGACGCGTCCGGAGAGGCGAGCGGCGGGACCGAGCACGATGGCGGCATAGCCGAGCTCTTGCGCGAGTGCGAGATGCGGCCGCTCGGGGAGCGCGGTGCACCCGACGCGGCCCTCGGCATCGCGCGCGAGGAGCAGCGCGCGCTCGAGACCGTGGAGATCGACCTCCGCGATCCCGCGCGCATCGGTCTGAGCTCTCGCGCGCAAGCTCAGCTCGGCAGGGAGGCGCGCCCCGGCGCCATGAAGCTCGACCGCGACGCCGGCTCGAGGCCGGCCGTCCTGGTCGCGCACGTGCACGGCGACGAGCCCAGGCCCCTCCGAGAGCTGGAGCCAGCAGAGCTCGAGCCGCTGCGCCGCGACCACCGCGCGCTCCGTGGCGCGCAGCGGTCCGCGCGATGTGCGCCCCTCGCTCTGCGCCTCGAGCCTCCAAGGTCCGGTCTTGAGATCCTCGAAGAGCGCGAGGCCTCGCGCGTCGGTCGCGAGCTCGTGAACTCCCGCGCGATCGTCGACGAGCAGCAGGTCGTCGGCGGAAGTGCCGGGATCGGGACTCGCGCGCACTCGTGCGCCCGGAACCGGGAACCCCTCCGCATCCACGAGCCGAACTTCGAGCGCTCCGCGTCCGCGCGGCTCGGCAGCGCGGAGTGAAACGGGCCGCGGCACCGCTGTGCTCGGCGCGGCGGCGTCCTCTTCGCGCGCGGCCTCGGCGCGTTCCGCGCGCGCGTTCGTCGCAAGCTCGGCGTCGTTCTCGCGCGAGAGCTCGAGCTCCCGCGTGCGCTCGAGGACTCCTTCGCTCTGCCCGAGCTCGCCGGCCCACCACAGCAGGAGCAGCAAGAACGCGAGCGCAACGCCACAGCCGAGCAACGCGAGCCGGCGATAGCGATCCATATCTCAGTCTGCGAAGCGCCAGCGCGGATCGAAGTCGCGCGTGAGCGCATCTCCGCGCAGCGTCGCGCGCAGCAGCGCGATCGGGATCGCGTTCTCGCGCAGCACGGCGTCGTGGAAGCGCTTCTCGCTCCAGTCGCCGCGCTCGACGAGCTCGCGGTGCAGCGACCGGATCTGCAGGCCGCCCAGCATGTACGCCGCCTGATAGAGCGGGCCGTAGGCACCGGCCACCGAGCGACGCACCTCGGCTTCGGCCGCGGCGGGCTCGTGGCCCACGCGCTCGACCAGGTAGTCGACGCACTGGCGCGCGTTCCACTTGCCGGAGTGGAACGCGAGCGAGAACACGATGCGCGCGCAGCGGTGCTTCCTCCAGAAGAGGAAGCCGATGCGATCGGCGGGGCTCTTCGCGAGGCCGAGATCCCAGAGCCGGAACTCCCAGTAGAGCGCCCAGCCCTCGACCCAGAACGGCGTATCGAAGAGCTGGCGCCACGGGCGATGGCGTGCGGTCATGAACTGCTGCAGGTGGTGCCCCGGAATCAGCTCGTGGTGCACCGTCGCGCGCGCTTGATGCTCGTTGTTCGAGCGCAGGCTCTGCAGCTTCTCCGCGTGCGTCATCGACGCCGTCGGGAACGAGACCTGGATCACCTCGCCGCCGAGGAAGTACGGGTTCGTGCGCTGCGCCTCGGGCGACATCATCGACATGCGCCAGGTCTCCTCCGCGAGCGGCGGGATCGTGAGCAGATCGCGCTCCTTCACGAACGCGATCGCCTCGCGCGCGAGATCGCGGATCATGCGCGGCTGCTCGCCCGGAGCGACGTGCATGCGCTTCACCGCCTCCTGGGCCTTCCGCCACTCGCCGGGGTAGCCGAGCTCGCTCGCGGCCTTCTCCATCTCCGCGTCGCACCACGCGAACTCGCGCTCCGCGATCGCCACGAGCTCCGCGGAGGTGTACGGGATCAGCTCGTGATCGAGCGCGGTTCGCAGCGCCGCCTCGCCGATCGGATCGCCGATCAAGCTCGCGTCGCCCGCGACGTCGACCAACTTCGCGCGCACGGCGCGCTCGTGCTTCTCGAGCGCTTGATCGGCGGCTTCGTAGGGCTTCGCCACCCACCAGGTGAAGAGCGGATCGTAGCCATCGTAGAAGCGGAACCACTGCCGCAGCGCGCGGCGCAGCTCCGCGCTGCGCTCGGCGGCGCGCGCGCCGAGCTTCGGCGCCGTTCCCGCGTTCTTGCCGCCGTCCAGCTCGCGCTGCACGCCGGCCGCCGCCTCCGCGATGCGCACGCAGGCTTCCGCCGCGCGCTCGGGGCTCACAGGCTCGAACTCCCGCCGCGTCTCCTCCAGCGCGAGCACCTCGGAGGCGAACGGCAGGAGCCCTCTCACCTCTTCATCGACGCGCGCATCGCGCACGCGCTCGGCCTCGGCGTTCTGCACGTGGCGGCGGAGCAGGAGCCAGTCGAGCTGCTCGCTCGGCGGGAGCTCTTCGAACGGCAGCGCATCTAGCGCCGCGATCACCTCCGCGTGGAACGCGCGCATCCGCTCGCCGTAGCGCGCGGAGAGCGGCAGCTCGTAGCGTCGGCGCAGCGCGCCGCGGTCGGCCTCGGTGCGCGCGATGTGATCGCGGAGCAGCTCGCGCTCCTGAGCCAGAGCCGCGCAAGGGATCAAGACTAGGAGAGCAGAGCCACGAGCGACGCGAAGCAAGCGGAACGACATGCGCGACCTCCGGAGGAGCGCCGAGGATCGCCGCGTTCTCGATCGGGATCAATCACGGACCCACCGCGGCACGTACACTGCCCTCCCGCTCGTCCCTTGCCCTCGTCCCGCCATGACGCTCGACTCGCTCTTCGGACCCGCGCTCCTTTCCCTCGCGCTCGGTTGCCTCTCGCACGCGCAGGTCGCGCAAGAGACCGCGCCCCCGCCCGCCGCCGTGCCCGCGCCCGTCGCGAGCGAGGCGCTGCGCGAGAAGCTGCTCCCCGTCCTCGCGGCATGGCAGAAGGACGCGGGCTTCCCCGGCGCCACCGCCTGCCTCGTCTTCCGCGACGGCAGCTCGCTCGAGCTCGCGGTCGGCACGACCGAGCGCGCAGGCGAGACTCCGATGCCGGCAGATGCGCGCATGCTCGCGGGCAGCATCGGCAAGACCTTCGTCGCGGCGCTGGCACTCCAGCTCGTCGCGGAGAAGAAGCTCGAGCTCGACTCGCTCGTGAGCGCGCACCTCGGCGAGCACGCGTGGTTCGCCCGCTTGCCGAACGCCAAGGCGATGACCGTGCGGCAGCTCATGAATCACACGAGCGGCCTCGTGCGCTACGAGCTCGGAGAGGGCTTCCTCACGGCGTTCCGCGCCGAGCCCTTCCGGAAGTGGAAGGTCGAGGAGCAGCTCGCGTTCCTCTTCGACACGCAGGCGCCCTTCGCGGCCGGCGCGGGTTGGGACTACTCGGACACGAACTATCTCGTGCTCGGCCTCGTGGTCGATCGCCTGCTCGGAGAGCCGCGCGAGCGCGCGATCGAGGAGCGCTTGCTGAAGCCGCTCGGCCTCGGCAAGACCTTCGCGCAGAGCTCGCCCACGCTGCCCGGGCTGACGCAGGGCTACGCCGGCACCGCGCAGCCCTTCGGCGCGTTCGACGCGGTGCTCGACGCGGAGGGCAAGCTCTGCTTCGATCCTTCGTTCGAAGGCGCGGGCGGCGGCTATGTCTCCTGCGCGCCCGATCTCGCGCGCTGGGTGCGCGCGTACTTCGAAGGGCGCGCGTTCGCCAACGAGCTCCTGCCTGAGGTCCTCGCAGGACCGCTCGCGCCGATGCTCGGGCGCAACGTGCGCTACGGCCTCGGCGCGATCCTGCGCGAAGCGAAGGATCTCGGCGCGGTGCGCGGGCACTCGGGCTACTTCCCGGGCTACCTCAGCGAGATGGCGTACTACGCGGAGCACGGGATCGGCGCCGCGGTGCAGGTGAACACGAGCGAGTTCGCCAAGGTGAAACGGCCGCTCGGGCGGGTGCTCGATGAGCTGGTGCGGAAGGCGCTCGAGGGCTAGGCCGGTCTCGAGGGCGCTCGCTCCGGGAATTCCGAATTCGAATGAGGCCCGCGGGGAGCGCCTTGCGCATGACGAGCGCCGGCACCTCCGCCGTGACCGCATCGAAACCAGCAACTCCCCGTGAACCAGGAGCTCGCCATGCCTGCCCGCTCGATCGCCCGCCTCGCCGCCCCGCTCTGCGCGGCCCTCGCCGCCCTCTCGCCGCTCGCGGCGCAGGAGCTGCGCCTGCTCGCCCCGCTGGCGGGAGACCACTACACCTCCGGCATCGCCATCAGCGGCGACGGCCGCGTGACGACCGGCAGCAGCTGCGTCGCCTTCTTCGATACCTGCAAGGCCGCGCTCTGGAGCCGCTCCGGTCAGCCCGAGAACCTCGGCGTGCCGAGCGGCGCGTCTGATGCGCTGCCCACGGCGATCAACGACGACGGCTCCGCGATCGCGGGCTTCGCGTTCCTCCCGACCGGCGGGATCGCCTTCCGCTGGACGCGCGCGCAGGGGTTCCAAGATCTCGGCTTGCTCCCGGGATCGCCCTTCGGCGCCGAGGCTTATGGCATCAGCGGTGATGGGACCGTCGTCGCCGGGCACAGCGGGTCGGCGAGCGGCGATTGGCACGCGTTCCGCTGGACCGAGACCGGCGGGATGCGCGATCTCGGCACGCTGCCCGGAGGCACCTACTCGTTCGCGTTCGCGCTGAGCCGCGACGGCTCGACGGTCGTGGGCTTCGGCAACACGAGCAGCATGGAGCTCGGCTACCGCTGGACAGCGCGCGGTGGGATGCAGCCGCTGCGCGCGCTCGCGCCGGAGGAGAGCACCGGTGCTTTCGCGGTGAGCTCGAACGGCCGCGAGGTCACGGGCTACAGCGGGTCCCGCGCGGTCCTCTGGCGCGGCAACAGCGTGCACGATCTGGGCTTCCTGCCCGGAGGGACCTTCGCGGTGGGCTATGCGATCAGCGGCGACGGACGGATCATCGGCGGCATGGCCGACGATGCCTCGGGCGCGCTGAAGGCCGTGCTCTGGACGCCCGCGCTCGGCATGGTGGACCTCTACGCGCTGCTCGCGATCCTCGGCGTCGATCTCCAGGGCTGGTCGTTCACCGTCGTCGCCGGGATCTCGGAGGACGGGAGCTCGATGACCGGCATCGGCACCTACCAAGGCGAGGAGCGCGGCTGGTCCCTGCAGCTGCCGGTGCGCGGGAACTCGGCGCCGGGCTGGCTCGCGCGAACGCTGCGCGGCCGGCGCTGAGAGCGCCGCGGCGACGACCCGAAGCGATCCGCGGCGAGCGCTCGACGAGCGCCGCCGCGGCATGTTAGCTGCTCGACGCTTCCTCCTCCCCGTCGCCGAGCTTCGCCATGCCTTCGCTGTTCTCGCGCGCCGATCTTGACGCGTTGATCTCGCGGATCGAGCGCCTGCCCGCCGAACAACGCCCGCTCTGGGGCAAGATGAACACCGCGCAGATGCTCGCGCACTGTCGCGCCCCGCTGCGCGTCGCGACCGGCCAGCAGAAGCTGAAGCGCACGCTGATCGGGCTCCTCTTCGGTCGCTTGGCCAAGCGCCAGCTGCTCCGAGCGGCGCCCTTCGCGAAGAACTTGCCGACCGATCGATCGTTCCTCTTCTCCGATGCGAACGACACGCAGCTCGAGCGCGACGCGTTGATCGACGAGCTGCGCCGCTTCCACGCCGGGGGAGTCGCCGGCCTCTCGAAGGACCCGCATCCCTTCTTCGGACCGCTGACGCCGGAGGAGTGGGACACGCTGCAGTGGAAGCACCTGGACCACCACCTGCGGCAGTTCGGGGTCTGAACCTCTCGCGCGAATCGGAGCCCCGCGTACGCACAAGGGCGTACATCGAGAGAGCACGGAACCTGAGACTTCGCAGAATCGTACTCTGCCTTACGGTACTCACCAGCCGATGTGCTCTCGTCCGCCCTCCGCGGCTGCCGCCCGTCAGGCCCGGCCGCGCCGCGCGGATTCCCTTCCCGTGAGTCCACCTCGCGGTGGACGAGGACTCCGTCGATGCAGAAGTCTCTCTCGATCGATCCGAACAGAACTCTCGCGCTGGCGCTCTGGGCCCTCGCGCTCGGCGCGAGCGAAGCCGGCGCCCAGATCGGCGCCGAGAAGGCGGTGAGCCGCCACCTCTCCGATGCCGACCTCGTCACGATGAGGCTCGACGAGCTCTTCCAGCAGGGGAAGCTCCTGTTCGAAGCGCGCTGGACCATACAAGAAGGCGGTCTCCGCCCGTTCACCAAGGGCACCGGCGCGGCCCTCACCGATCCGAGCGCACCGCTGGTCTTCCCGCGCAACATGAACCGCATCTCCGCGCCGGACGCGAACTCGTGCGCGGGCTGCCATAACGTCCCCTTCTCGGGCGGCGGCGGTGACTTCGTCGCCAACGTGTTCGTGCTCGGTCAGCGCTTCGACTTCGCGACCTTCTCCAACGTGCTGGACGGCCTCCTCACGAAGGGCACGACCCTCGAGAACGGCTCGCACGCGAACCTGCAGAACATCGCGAACTCGCGCAACACGCTCGGCATGTTCGGCGCGGGTTACATCGAGATGCTCGCGCGTCAGATCACCGCCGATCTGCAGGCGATCCGCGATGGCATGGCCAACAGCACGAGCGCCGCGCTGAGCTCGAAGGGCATCTCCTTCGGCACGCTGACGCGGAACGGCGACGGGACCTGGGATGTGTCCGCGGTGGAAGGGCTCCCGGCGAAGAGCCTGCAGACGAGCGGACAGACGCCGCCGAGCCTGGTCATCCGACCGTTCCATCAGGCGGGTGCTGTGGTGTCGCTGCGCGAGTTCTCGAACAACGCGTTCAATCACCATCACGGCATCCAGACCACCGAGCGCTTCGGCGTGGGCACCGATGCCGACGGCGACAACTACACGAACGAGATGACCACGGCCGACGTCACGGCGGTCTCGGTCTATCAAGCCGCGCTGCAGCCCCCGGGGCGCGTGATTCCGCGCGACCCGGCCGTCGAGCAAGCGGTGCTGCTCGGCGAGCAGCGCTTCGTCGATGTCGGCTGCGCGAGCTGCCACATCCCGTGCCTGCCGCTCACCGGGGACGGCAACATCTTCAGCGAGCCGAACCCGTACAACCCCGCGGGCAACCTGCAGCCCAACCAGGGCCACGACTACACGTTCGATCTGAACGACAAGCGCCTCCCGGGCCGCCGGCTCGCGGCGGATCGCGAAGGCATCACCTGGGTGCCGTGCTTCACCGATTTCAAGCTGCACGACATCTGTGAGGGACCGAGCGATCCCAACGTCGAGCCGCTCGACATGCAGCAAGCCGCGGGCTCGCCGGGCTTCTTCGCCGGCAACCGCAAGTTCCTGACGCGGAAGCTCTGGGGCACGGCGAACGAGCCGCCCTACTTCCACCACGGCCAATACACGACGCTGCGCGAATCGGTCGAAGCGCACGCGGGCGAAGCCGCGACGGTGATGGCGAGCTACCGCGCGCTGCCGCAAGGCGAGCAGGACGCGATCATCGAGTTCCTGAAGACCTTGCAGGTCCTGCCCGAGAAGGCGAAGGGCCTGATCGTCGACGAGCGCGGCAAGAAGAAGAGCTGGCCCGCGTTCCCCTACGACTGCTCGCGGCACCTCCCGGGCCAAACCACCGCCCGCTGACCCGGCGAACCCCGCCACACGCGCTGAACCCGGACGTACGGTGCCAGGAACGTTTTCACCGGGGTCGTGAGACCCCGGTGAAAACGTTCCTGGCACCGTACGTTCGGTTTGGGGGCAGCCAGCTTGCCCGGAGATGGCTGGAACGGGAGGGCGGATCGCCAGAGAGGGATTTCGAGCGATTTTCCGGTGGGGGGCGCGGCGCAGAGGATCGGCGGCACGAGCAGAACGTAGAACTTGCTCGCCTGCCGTGCGGCGGAGACCGCCGCCTCACTCCATCCCGAGGTCCGTCCCATGAGATCGAGATCGTTCGTTTCCCCGCTCCTCTTCTGCGCTGCGATCGCAGCGCCTCTCGGCGCCCAGGGCGTCGTCGAGGTCGGTCACGCGCCGAGCCACAGCTTCCGCGAGGCCATGATCCAGGGCCAAGGCGTGAAGAGCCTCGCCGATCTGCGCGGGAAGCCGGTGCTGGTCGAGTTCTGGGGCATCAACTGCGCGCCGTGCGTCGGGGCCGCGGTCCCCGGTGCGCTGAAGAAGCTCGAGGAGTTCGGGAGCGATCTCGAAGTGATCTTCATCGAGAGCCAGGCACACACCCGCGAGCAGCTCACCGCGTTCGGCCTGACCATGAAGTGGTTCGGCCGCGGCGGACGCTGGACGACGGAAGCGCCGTTCCAGACCGGCTCGAACGGGATCCCGAACTACGTCCTCCTCGACGTGAACGGCAAGGTGCTCGCGAAGGGCAACCCGCTCGCCGACGAGAAGATGCTCCACGACCTGATCACGGCGCAGATCGAGGGCAAGAAGGCCGCGGACGACGCGACCCCGAAGGCCGTCGCGAAGGCCATGAAGGACTTCGCGAAGGGCAAGAGCGCGGCCGCGATCGCAGCGCTCGAGAAGCTCGCGACAGAGAACGACGCCGAGCTCGCCGCCGCGGCCAGCGCCGCGCTCGATCAAGCGAAGGCCCGCATCGAGTCGCGCTTGGCGCGCATCGAGTGGTCCGCCGCGAACGGTGAGTACCTGAGCGCGGGCGAACAGGTGAAGCTCGCGCGGAAGGCCTTCGAAGGCCTGGCCGACGCGCAGAAGCGCCTCGACGCCGTCGCCACCCAGCTCGCTTCTCCCGAGCTCGCCGCCGAGGTCGACGCGGAGAAGAAGCTGCAGAAGCTCGAGCGCTCGCTCTTCGAAGAGGGGCCGAGCGAAGCGATCGCCGCCCAGCTCGCGAAGTTCGCCGAGAAGAACCAGGGCACCAAGGCCGCCGAGCGCGCCGCCCTCTGGAGCAAGCACTCCGCCGCGCCCTACCGCGGCTGAGCCAGAGCTCACTCACGCGCCCTTCCGGGACCCTCGGTACCCGGACGTACGGTGCCAGGAACGTTTTCACCGGGGTCGCGAGACCCCGGTGAAAACGTTCCTGGCACCGTACGTTCGGGGTCGGCGGATGGTCGCCGACGAGGAGGGATGAGGATGGATGTCGGGGACGCAGCGATCGGTCGCCCACTCGAGGCTCAGTCGCCGACGCGGATGCGGAGGGCGTCGGAGAGGGCGAAGGGGCCGCCGAGGAAGGTGCCGGAGGGGTCGATCACGATCCACTGCGCGAAGAGCTGCGCGCACTCGACGAAGGGATCGCTGGGGATCGGGAGGAGGAGAGAGGTCGCGCCGTTCGCGTCGGCGAAGCCGGGGAAGAAGAAGAACGGCACGTCGAGGAGGAACCAGGCGCAGCCACCGACTCCCGTGCCGCCGGCGGCCATGAGGGCCACCGGCGCGGAGGGTGCGGCATTCGAGAGCGCCACGGCGAAGCCGGTGTTGCCGAAGATCGGCCGACCGACGGCGCCGATGGCGGGCACGCCGACGGAGCCGGCGCAGCCCGCGCCATACGGACGCGCGAGCGCGCTCGCGCCCGTGAGATGCACGAAGAGCGCGTCGCCGCCGCGGTCGGCGACGACGAGGTCCGGCAAGCAGTCGACCGGCTCCAGGTTCGCCAGCGCGAGCGCACTGGCCTGCTCGCCTGCGGGGCAAGCCTCGAAGCGACGGAAGTCGACCCCGTCGAAGCCCGCGTGCACCGCGACGATGCCGAGCGCCGGCGCCAGGATCGCGACCTCGGTGTCGACGAGGAAGCCCGCGAGCGAGTCCTCGCGCAGGTCGCCGACGACGAGCGCGGTCGGCGCATACGCGAGCGCCTCGTCGAGCAGCGCAGCGAAAGTGCCCGCGCCGAGTCCGCGCAGGATCGCGAGGCGCCCGCTCGTGCTCTGCGCCACGGTGACGAGCAGATCGCTCCGCCCATCGCGATCGAGGTCGCCGCTCGCGATCGCGCGCGCCTCCTCCCCGAGCTGCAGCGCGAGCGAGAGCGACCCGAGATAGGAGAACGAGCCCGCGCCGTCGTTCGCGTAGAGCGCGATCTCGCCGACCAACACGGGCTGCGAAGCGTTCGCGCGCAGCAGCACCGCGAGGTCGAGGTCTTGGTCGCCATCGAAGTCGAGCGCTGCAAAACCGAGCGCGCTCGGCCAAGCTCCGCCCGCGGGAGCGGGGAGCAGCGCGAAGCCACCGCCACCGAGGGCGACCGCGAGACCTGCATTGCCATTCGCATCGCCGGCGAGCGCCACGACGAGATCGTCGTTCGTCGCGCCGTCGAGCGCCAACGCGCGCAGGGCGACGGGCTCGAGTCCGGGCAACGCGCGATCGCCGACCGGTACACCGAGCACCGGATCGACCAGGCGAACGCGCGCGCTCCCTGCGCACGCGACAGCGAGGCCGCGAGCCGCTCCCGGCAGCACGTCGCCGATGTCGAGCGCGGCAGGTGCATCGCCCGCATCGAGCGCGATCCGCACTTCGCTCGGGAACGCGCCGCTCTGATCGTTCGTGCGCACGCGCACGGCATCGCCGGCG
>JAEUHW010000057.1 GCA_016793245.1 Planctomycetota bacterium | reverse complement strand
TGCGACGTGCTCGCGATCATCGGCCTCGACGAGGAGGTGCAGATGGTTCGCCTAGATCGTGTAGTGGATGATCCGCATCCCGCGCCGAACGCTGCTCGCGCTGAGAGCCGCAAGCACGAGCTTCAACGCGCCACCGCGGCGCAGCGATGGCAGACCATCCGCCAGACGCACGGTGATCAAGAGAGGCTGGCAGCGCTTCTTCAGCGCGCGCTGACGGTGCGGCATGCCGGGCTCGGCGTTCTTGGGCTTCCGTCCCGCGCCCTTCCGCTTGCCGCCATGCTGACGAAAGTCGAACTCGAGCTGTTGATCCCTGCGACGCATGTAGCTTCCTCGGCCCCTTGCTGCGTCGCCTTCCCCGATGTCGTTCCAGCATGTAGAACGCAGAAGTGGCTTCGTCGGTTTCCTAGAAAGTCGGAAACTTGATAGAGCGAGGTTGCTCGCGGAGAGATCTCACTGCCGCCGCGCGGGCGGGGAACCCCGTGTCCATCGACGTCGTTCCCGCGTCGACGTCCGCTTTCTCCCGTAGCATGAGTTTCGGAGCCCCCGCCTCCAGCGGGCTCCGAAACGGCGCACGCCGTCTTTCGATGTAGCGGAGCCGCATCCCAAAGGCGATGCAAGCGACGTGACCGTCGCGCGCGTTCTCGAATCGCAGGCTACGTCGAGCACGCTCCGACGCTCGATGTCATTCGACGTCGTTCACGCGCGGCGGGCGCGGCGCTTGCTTCGCCGGAGGGCTGGCGGAGCGGTCGTCGCGGTACTCGCGTCCGAGTGTTCGTGCGCGGCGCGGGTACCGATCTCGTGTCGACGACTTCGGCCTCTACGGCGTGAGCCTCAGAGCTAGCGACCATGCCGACGGCCTCCGCCGTAGCCGCAGCCCGCAAGCTGCCGGGGCTGGGGCATGGCGAGGGACGAGCTGCTTGGGCGTGAGATGGCGACACTTGGGCCGGGTTCGCGGTGCGGAGGGTGAGTTGCCACGCCAAGCGCCGCTTGCGGTCCTCGACCTCCGCGCTGTCCGCAGCTATGCGGGTCCGTTACCTCTTCAAGTGCGCACGATCTCACCCGAAGGCGTGCCGACCGGCGCATGCTCGTGATAGACCACCGCGCCGCGGCGAATGGTCGTGGTGGGCCACCCCGCGAGCTCGATCCCGACGAACGGACTCCAGCCGACGCGCGAGCGCAGCCACTCCAGGCGCAGCGGGCCGGTGACCGAGGGATCGACGATCACGGCGTCGCCCACGCTGCCCTTCTGCCACGGGGCGCGATCGCGCAGCGGATAGGTGCGCAGCACACCCGTGACCAGGAGGCGCACGATGTCGTGCATGTGCAGCCAGCCGTCGCGGACGGCGCAGAGCAGCAGCGGGAGGATCGTCTGTGTGCCGGGGATGCCCGAGGGCGACTTGGGATAGGGCTGCGCCTTCTCGGCGAGCGTGTGCGGCGCGTGATCGCTGCCGATGCAGGTGATCGTGCCATCGGCGACGGCCTCGCGCAGGGTCTCCTGGTGGCGGCGCTCGCGCACCGGCGGGTTCATCTGCGCCAAGCGGCCGTAGCGCTCGTAGCAGTCGGGAGCGCAGAGGAAGAGGTGGTTCGGCGTCGCCTCGGCGGTGACGAGCTCGCCGAGGTCGCGCTCGCGCAGGAGCTCGATCTCCTCCGCGGTCGAGACGTGGAGCACGTGGACCTTCCGGTGCGTCTTCTCCGCCAACGTGAGCAAGCGCTTCGTCGCCTTCAAGGCGGCTTCGATGTCGCGCACCTCGTGGTGCAGGCGCACGCCGGTGCCCGGCGCCATCGCCGCGTAGCGCTCCTGGAGCCGCGGCTCGTCCTCGGCGTGGATCGCGACGCGGCGCGTGCCCGAGCGCAGCACGCGCTCCAGCGTGGGATCGTCGGGCACGAGGAGGCTCCCCGTCGATGAGCCCATGAACACCTTCACGCCGGCGCAACCGGGAAGCTGCTCCCATTCGCCGAGCTGCTCGGCGTTCTCGCTCGTAGCACCCAGGAAGAACGCGTGATCGACCCACGCGCGGCCCTTCGCGCGCGCGAGCTTGTCGGCGAGGAGCTCCGGCGTCGTGGTATTGGGCTTCGTGTTCGGCATCTCGAAGAACGCCGTGATGCCGCCGGCCGCGCAGCAGAGCGAGCCCGTGAACAGATCCTCCTTCCACTCGAGGCCGGGCTCGCGGAAGTGCACCTGCGAGTCGATGAGGCCCGGGAACACGAGCTTCCCGCGCGCCTCGAGGCGCGGGGTCGCGGGCGGGGCTGCGAGCGCCATACCGACTTCGGCGATGCGGCCGGCGGTGATCCGTACGTCGGCCTCGCGGACACCGTCCTCGAAGACGACGCGGCCGCCGTGGATCAGGAGATCGTTCGCGCTCACTTCTTCACCTCGCCCTTCGCGGGCTCGAGCTCGCGCGCGCTGGACTTCTCCGCGGACGGGAAATCCTCCGGCGTCGCGCGCTCGCGCACCGCTCCCGTCGCGGCCCACTCGACGCCGCGGACCAAGGTCTCCTGGAAGCCCGCGCACTGCATCGAGATCACGCTGTGGCCGAGCGCCGAGTGGAACACGCGACCCTTCTTCCACGTGAGGGCGAAGAGCAGGGGTTCTTCTTCTCCCGAGCCGCCGAGTTCCTTCGGCGCGAACGCGGAGGCGAGCACGGTGACGTTCTGCGCCGGACCGCGCAAGCGATCGTAGAGCTCGTCCTGCGTGTGCTTCCAGCGCTTCGGCAGGCCGCGCAGGATCGGGTGCTCCACCGCGTGATGCGTGAGCACGAACTCGTGCTGCGCGCCGTGACTGCCGCCGGAGCCCGGCGTCGGGTCCGCGATCCAGCGCCCCTCGCGCAGACGGAGGTAGGGGCCGCTCTTCTCGTCGCGATTCCCCCAGCCGCCGACCCCGATCATCTCGTTCCACTCCTTCCACTCGGGGAAGGCGTTGTCGGCCGCGTGCACGACGACGAGCCCGCCACCGCCGCCCACGAAGCTCTCGAGATCGCGGCGCGTGTCGGCGCTCCACGTGGGCCCGTTGTAGTTCGACAGCACGACCTGGTGCTTCGAGAACTCCGGCCGGAAGGTCGCGAGCGCTTCATCGCCTTCGCGGAGCGTCGCGACCTCGACGGCGCAGCCGGCGCGCTCCAAGATCGCCCGCAGCACCGGCGTCGTCGCGCGCCACGCGTGGTTGTTGCGACCATCGACGATGAGCACGCGCAGCGGAGCGGAGCTCTTCGTCGCGACGACGGTGGAAGGCGCGCTCGGCGCGGGTTCTTGAACCCACGTGAGGGCGGCGCAGCAGAGCGCGCCGAGCGCGAGCGCGGCGGTGGAGCTGGTGAGCATGGGAGCCTCGAGGCAGGAGGGAGGGCGGATTCTATGCCCGCGGATCCGCGGAGCGAATCGCGGGGCGCGAGAGGCTCCCGAGCAGCCACAGGAGGACGACGCCGGCCGTGGCGGAGGAGATCACCAGGCCGAACATCCACGCGTCGGGCCGGTACTGCATCACGATGCGGCGGTCGCCGTCGTTCACGTAGACGCCGCGGAAGGCGCCGAAGACCGGCACCAGCGGTGCGTGGCGGCCGTTGATGCGCACCTTCCAACCCGGGTCGTAGGGCTCGAGCACCACGAGCAAACCGGGCCCGCGCGCTTCGAAGTCGACGACCAGGGTGTCCGCGCGCGGACGGTGGAGCTGTACGGCGCGTTCGGGCAGCGGATCGCGCACGTCGAGCGCTCGCGCGTGCTCGCCGCTGACCCAGACCTCACGACGCGGATCCGTTCGTTCGGCACGCAACCTGGCTTCGAGCTCCGCCTCGGGCACGACGCGCGCGCGGTGGGTGAGATAGGCGACCGGCTGGGCGCGCAGGTTCTCAGCGACGACGAGCGGCTCGCGCTGGTGGATGCGATAACGCGGAGAGTCGCCTTCCAAGAGCGCCTCGTCGAGGCGCCAGCTCGAGCCCTCCTCGACGTGCAGCTCGAGGTAGAGGGTCTCGCCGCGCAGCGCTTCCAGGTCGAGCCAGAGCGCGTCTTCGCGACGCTGCCATGCCAGGGCCGGCGCGGTGCCGAGAACCGGTTGCGCCTCGATCGCGAGTCTCAGGCTCGCGTCCTCGGACACGCCTGCCGGAAAGCGGTAATCGACGTAGAGGTGCGCTCCCAAGGCGGGATCGCTCGAAGGCAGCAGCCAGAGGCGGTTCGGCGCGCCCTCGTCGAGCGCGCGCCGTTGTCCGCGATCGTCGAGCACCAGCTCCTCGGAGAGGCGCACTGCAGCGCGGAAGGACTCTGCAGGCAGTGGACCTCCTTCCCAGCGCACTTCGGTGAGATCGAGCCGAGCGCCGCTGAGTGGTCGACCGTCCAGATCGAGCTTGAACGTGAAGAGCACAGGCTTGTCAGCGAAGAGCTCGCGCGGGAGGCGCCCTCTCTCGCGACCGAAGCCTATCGGAGCGCGCTCGAGTTCGGGGGCGTTGCCGTAGCGCGCGCGCAGCCCCTCCAGCGAGAGGCGCGGCGTGACGAAGACATCGCTCGGCGAGCCCAGGCGATGCACGGTGAGCCCCGGCAGTGTTCCTTGGTGGAGTCCCACGAAGGCCGCGCGCACTCCCCCGGTGCGAGGCACCTGCAGCGGACCCGCGAAGAGCCGTGCTCCGGGGGGCAAGCGCAAGCCGCGATTGGGTCCCTCGGCGAGGCGGCGGACACCGTGATCGACGGCCGCGACCGCGAGATCGATGCGGAGTTCCTGGAGATGCGCGAGCCAGCGGCGCGGCGCGAGCAGCCAGCGAATGCCCAGGTGATCGAGCTCTTCGTGATCGGGCAGTCGCGATTCGCGAGCGGGTCCGTCCCAGCGATCGTGCAGCGGGAGGTCGAAGTGCGCATCGAGGTAGCGATAGATACCAGCCTCGACCATCGCATCGAGGAAGCGCACATCCTGAATCTCGTAGCGCGTGGCGAGGTTCGGCGGCAGGACACCATCCACGCCGATCACACGCTCGCCGCGCAAACGCTGCGTCCAACGCGCCAGGCCCTTCGGGGCGGCGTGTGCGAGCTCGCGCGAAGCACGCTTGCGCGGCGCATCGAGGTAGAGCTCGGCCGAGACGCCGAGCAGGAGCAGCGCCGCGCTGATCGCGGCGAGGCGGGGGCGGCTCGCGCGCCGCAGCGCTACGAAGGCCAGTCCGCCGATGGCGAGCCAGCCCGCGCAGACCAGGAACGGCGTCGAGAGCAGCCAACGCCAGCTCGCGATCGCCCAGCCGGCATCGAACGTGCGCGCCGCGTAGAGGGCCGCCGCACCCAGGCCGAGAACCAGGAAGCTCGCGCGCGCGGCGCTCTGCGCGCGCAGCGCCGCGAGGCCGCAGGCCGCGCTGCCCGCCCAAGCGAAGGCGAGGCCGATGCCGAGGTACTTCCTCGCGATGATCTCGCGCAGCGGGGGTACCTCGCCGAGCCATTGCACCGGCGCGAACAGGAAGAGCTTCGCGGTGACGAGGAGCGCGAGTGTCAGGAAGAGCAGCGCCGACCGGCGCGCCGGATGCGTCGTGCGAGCGAGGAAGGGCGCGAGAAGGCCAAGGCCGATCACGAGAGCGCCGACGTAGGGCGGCTCGCCGTAGGTGTACCCGGCGTTCATGCCCGCGCCGTAGCGCTCCAGGTTCGGGAAGGCGAGGCCGCGTGCCGTCGAGAGCTCGAAGCCCGTGAGCCCGCTCCAGCGTTCTCCGCCGTGCAAGTGCTGCGCGCGCGAGAGGAACTCGAGGAAGGGCAGCAGCGCGGGTGCGGCGATCGCGGTGCCGGAGAGCAGCGCCAACCCCAGCGCGGCGCAGCGCGCCCGGGTCACGCGCGGGACGAGACACAGCGCGCAGATCCAGAGCGCCGCGGCGAGCGCGCTGGCGTTGCCGCGCGCGATGCGCTCGGCGTTCGAGCTCGCACCTCCGACTCCGAACCACGCCGCGGCGAGGAGCAGCGCTCCCGCGCCGAGCCACGCCAGCGCGCGCCGCGTGCCGAGAGCGTGCAGCACGAGCGCGAGCAACCAGAGCAGCGCGAACAGCGCGCAGAGCGCCGTCGCCTCCGGGAAGCCCGCGACGTGAGAGAGCGCGAAGGAGCCGCCGAAGAGCAGGGCCCCCGCGACGCGGCGTCCGCGCCAGAGGAGCTCGATCCCGAGCATGTGCCACGGCAGCAGCGCCTCGGCGCCGAGGTGCACCATGTTGGCGAAGAAGACCAGATAGCCCGAGCACGAGAACGCCACCGCCCCGAGCGCCGCGGAGAGCCGCTCGAGCGCGAGCGCGCGGAGCAAGAACCACATGCCGAGGGCCGCGGTCGCGAAGTGGATCAGCACCGCGACATCGAAGCGCTTGCTCGGCGGCAGGAGCTCCTGCAGCCAGCGCACGGGGTGATAGACGGCCGTCTGCGCGTTGGCGAGGAAGGGGGCGCCGAGGCCTTGCCAGGGATTCCAGCGCGGCGCTTCGCCGTGGCGCTCTTCCTCGCGGAGCTGATGGTCGAGCCAGGGCTCGAATTGCCCCGACGACGCATAGGGATCGTGCACGACGCGCGGCACGCCGTGCTGCACGGGATCGGCGCCCAGCGTGCCCGCGAGGGCGAAGGTCTGCGGACCGAACGCGACGCGATGATGGAAGCTCGCGGTGAAGAGCAGCGCGAGGAGGGCGAGGGCCGAGACCTTCGCCGCGCCGAGCAGCACCGCGCGCGCGTTCATCGCTTCCAGCCGAGATCGCGCAAGACCGCATCGCTCGCGGCGAGCAAGCGCTCCAGGCCGGCGAGCTCGTGATCGCCCATGTGGCCGATGCGGAAGGTGCGCGCCTTCAGATCGCCGTAGCCTTCGCTCATGAGGTAGCCCTTTGCGCGCAGGCCCTTCACCCAGGCGGCGACGTCGAGGCCGCCGTTCTCGCGACACGCGACCGTGGGCGAGAGGAACTCGGGCGCGGTGAACGACGGGAAGCCGCGCTCCTCGCAGTAGGCGCGCGTGCGCGCGGCGAGCGCCGCATGACGCGCATAGCGCGCGGCGAAACCGCCGGAAGCGGCGATGCGCTCGAGCTGTACCTTCAGCGCGTTGAGCTGCGGCAACGCCGGTGTCGTCGGCGTCTGGCTCTTCGCGCCGTTCTTCGCGAGATCGACGAGATCGAAGTAATAGCCGCGTCCGGGGAGCGCCTGCGCTTTCTCGAGCAGGCGCTTGCTCACTGCGGCGAGCGCCAGGCCGGGGGGCAGGGCGAGCGCTTTCTGCGAGCCGGTGAAGACGCCATCCAGGCCGCAGTCATCGAAACGGATCGGCGTCGCGGCGGCGGAAGTCACCGCATCGACGAGCAGCATCGCGTCGGGCAAGCGGCGCCGCACCACCGCGGCGAGCTGCTCGAGAGGAGCCAGCGCGCCGGTCGACGTCTCGTTGTGCACGAGCGCCACGGCGTCGAAGTCGTTATCGCGATCCAAGAACGCGTCGAGCTCCTGCGGCGTCGCGGCGCGACCCCAGGGGATCTCGAGCACGGCGTTCGACTTCTCGCACGCATCGCTGATCAGCTTCCAGCGCTCGGCGAAGGCGCCATTCACGATGTGCAGCGCGCGGCGCGCGATGCCGTTCCGCGTGAAGGCCTCCATGAAGCCCGTGGCCGAGTGCGTGCCGAAGAGCACGACCCCGCGCTCGCAGCCGAACATCTCGCGGCAGCCCGGGACGAGCGCGTCGTAGAGCGCGCACATCTCCTTCGTGCGATGGCCGATGGCGGGGGAAGCGGCCGCGGCCAGGACAGGAGCGGAGACTTCGGTCGGACCGGGGATCCAGAGCTCGAGATGCGTCATGGGCGGGCGGAAGTAGGGAGCGTCGCGACGAGCGTACGCTCCGCGGGGGAGAGCAGGAAGGGCAGCGTCGCGCGCAGGTCGTTCTCGCGCACGACGTGCGCGGAACCCTCGACGACCTTCGCTCGGGCGACGACGCCGGCGAAGGCTACGAAGCGGCCGATGGAGGGCGCGCAGCGCAGATCGGTCGCGCCGTCGCCGACGAGCGCGATCGTGCGCGGCGCACCGAAGCCCGCGAGGACGCGGGGCTTCCCGTCGTCGCGCGTCAGCGCCGAGAGCACATCGTAGCCATCGTAGGCGCCGCTCTCGTCGTGGAAGACCTCGACGGCGAAGACCTCTTCGCCGGGGATGCCGAGGTGGCGCGCGAGCACCATCACGGCGGGGCGAAGTCCACCGGAGAGGATCGAGACGCGCTTCCCGAGCTGCTGCAGCACTCGAACGGTCTCGCGCGCGCCGGGAACGCAGGTCTCGACGTACTGTCTGCCGAGCGCGGCGATGCGGGCGGCCGTCGGCTGCGCGAGCTCGAGGCGCCGACCGTAGACTTCTTCGAGCCGGAGCTCGCCCGCCATCGCGCGCTCGGTGAGGCGCGCGATCTCCGCGCGCTGCGCGCGCGCGAGCTCGTCGATGCCCTCGATCGCGCTCAGCGTGGAATCGCAGTCGAAGACGATGTGCGCGAACGGCGGCGGGGCTCCGTGCTCTGGCGCGGCGGTCACGGTTTGACCAGGAAGACCTGCTGGACGAAGTCGAGGGCGCGGATGCGCGCGAGCACCTCGTCGGGCACGGCTTCGTCGATATTGAGGATGCCGACCGCGCCATCGTGACCGGCTTGGCCGAGCTGCAAGCGCGAGATGTTGATCCGCGCTTCGCCCAGGATCGTTCCGATGCGTCCGATCACGCCCGGGCGATCGCTGTGACGCGTGATGAGCAGATGGCCGGAGGGATCGGCGTCGAGGGGCAAGTCGTCGAAGCGCACGAGGCGCGGGGTGCGCAGGAACACGGTGCCTGTGACGCGAGAACTCGCGCCGTCGCGACCATGAGCGCGCACCTGGATGCTGTTCACGTAGTCGCGCACTTGTGGATCCGCGTGCTCGAGGACGCGCAGCCCGCGCTCGCTCGCCAGGACCGGCGCGTTCACGAAGTTCAGCGCCGTCGAGCGATGCGGCTCGAGCGCGCCGACGAGGATCGCCAACCGCAGCGCTTCGCGGTGGCGCGCCGGCTCGGGGCCTTGGAGCTCGACCTCGAGGCGCTCGGTGGCCTCCGCGCCGAGGAGCTGGACCGCGATCGAAGCGAGGCGCCGCGCGAGCGCGAGGTAGGGCCCGACTTCGCGCAGTGCGTCGTGCGAGAGGCGCGGCGCGTTCACCGCGTGCGCCGCGACGCCTTCGCGCAAGAAGTCGACCACCTGCTGCGCCACCTGCAGCGCGACGCGCTGCTGTGCTTCCTCGGTCGAAGCGCCGAGATGCGGCGTCAGGATCGCGTTCTCCATCTCGCGCAGGGGATGACCCGCCGGGAGCGGCTCCTCGGAGAACACGTCGAGTGCGGCACCCGCGAGGTGACCGCTGCGCAGCGCCTCCACGAGCGCTTGCTCGTCGACGATGCCGCCGCGCGCCGCGCACACCAAGCGCGCGCCGCGCTTCATCCGCGCGAGGCGCGCCGCGTCGAAGAGCGAGCGCGTCTGCTCCGTGAGCGGCGTGTGGATGGTGAGGAAGTCCGCGCGCGAGACGAGCTCGTCGAGGTCGACGATCTGCACGCCGTCGATACCACCGGCCCCACCCGTGGCGGGCGCCAAGAACGGGTCGTAGGCGATGACGCGCATCTTCAAGCCTTGCGCTCGATCGGCGACGACCTTGCCGATGCGGCCGAGACCCACGACGCCCAGCACCTTCCCTTCGAGCTCGGTGCCTTGGAACTTCGTCTTCTCCCAGCGCCCGGCGCGCACCGAGCGATCCGCCGCGGGTACATGTCGCGCCAGCGCGCAGATCAAGGTGATCGCGAGCTCGGCGGTGGTGACGGTGTTTCCTTCGGGGGCGTTGACGACGACGATGCCGGCGCGCGTCGCCGTCGCGACATCGATGTTGTCGACACCGACGCCGGCGCGACCTACCAAGCGCAGCCGCGGAGCCGCGGCGATCAGGGCCGCGTCGACCTTCGTCTTCGAGCGCACGAGCAGCGCATCGGCTTCGGCGAGAGCGCGCAGCAGCGCGGCGCGATCGCCATCGCAGATCTCGACGACGAGCCCCGCGGAGCGCAGCACGCCGCAGGCTTGCTCATCGATGCCGTCGCAGACGAGGACGCGGGACGGGAGCAGCGCGGACGCTTCCGAAGCGTGCGCCGCGGGGGCGGGTGCGGACATGGGCCGTGGGCGCAGCGGATCGAGGCTGCGTGAGCGGGAAGGATCGAGGCGAGGAGCGTCGTGGCGCCCGCGCCGGCGCAGCGCTCAGACGGCGCCCTTCCGCAGGACCACGACCTTGATCGTGCGCATGATGATCGAAAGGTCGAAGAGGATCGAGAGGTTCTTGATGTAGTAGAGATCGTACTGGAGCTTCTGGACCGCGTCCTCGACCGAAGATCCGTAGGGATAGCAGATCTGCGCCCAGCCGGTGATCCCGGGCTTCACCGTGAGGCGCTGCTTGTAGTAGGGGATCGCCTCGGCGAGCTCGCGCACGAAGAACGGGCGTTCCGGGCGCGGACCGACGAAGGACATGTCGCCGCGCAGGACGTTGTACATCTGCGGGATCTCGTCGATGCGCGTCCGCCGGATGAACCGGCCGATGCGCGTCACGCGCGAATCCCCGGTGCGCGCCCAGACCGGGCCCGAGGTCAGCTCGGCATCGACGCGCATCGAGCGGAACTTGTAGAGCGCGAACGGTCGCCCGTCCTTACCGCAGCGCTCCTGGCGGAAGAAGATCGGGCCGCGCGAATCCAGCTTCACCGCGAGCGCCGTGATGAGCATCACCGGCAGCGCGAGCACGAGGCCCACGGACGCGACCGCGATGTCGAGGAAGCGCTTGCTGGCGAAGGTGAGGCGGCTGCGCTCGAAGCCGCGCGAGAAGATGAGATAGGACGGTCGCAGGCTCGACACCGAGATCTTGCCGGTGATGCGCTCGTAGAGCTCCTCGCGCTCCTCGATCTTCACTCCGGCCATGCGGATCTTCAGGAGCTCGCCCGTGGGGAGGTTTCCACGGCGGTCCTCCATCGCGATCACGACGCGGTTCACGCGCAGCAGCATCGCCATGTCGTAGAGCTCGCCGACATCGGCGAAGACTGCGGGCAGGATCGCGGTGCCGGGTGCGGCGGCCGGAGAGCCGTCGAACGGCACGTAGGGCGGCGCGGGGTAGACCAGCGAGAGGAACTCATAGCCCGAGTCGGGGCGATCCATGAGCGCTTGCGCGATCTCCTGCGCCTGCGCTCCGCCGCCGAGGATCAACAGGCGCTCGCCGAACTTCCAGCGGACGACGAGCCAATGGAAGAGCCAGCGATACGGCCAGAGCAGCGCGAAGCCGGCGGCGATGGAGAGGATCACGCGCTCGGTGAGGCTCCAGGTGCCGCTCACGGGAGCGAAGCCGAGCAGCTCCTCCCAGCCGAGCAGGCGCAGGATCCCGATCAGTCCGGCGAGCGAGATCAGCGACGCGCCGCAGGCGACCGCGAGCTTCCACGAGCGCTCGCGCGGGTTCGTCGAGACGCGCCATTCGTAGAGCTCGTTGAAGCCCATCGCGACCTGGCAGAGCAGGGCGATGAAGAGCGAGCTAGTCACGGCGTTCCGCACGTCTCCGGCCAGACGTGCTCCGGCCTCGGCGAACAGGAGATGCGCCGAAGTGCCGAGCATCACCGCGAGGGCCAGCAAGATGGTCTCGGAGACCACCAGCAGGACCATGCGGTAGGAGATGTAGTAGCGGAAGATCCGGATCATGCGGGGTCTCGCGCGAGGGCGCGCTGACCTGGTCGAGGGGACTATCGGCGCTGGAGGGGCTCAGCTTCTGCTCGCGCCGCGATCCGGCCGGCTTCGAGGCTCCAGCCGTTCGAAGGGGCGTCCTGCGCTCACGCGTAGCTCGAGGATTCCATCGGTCCGAGCGAGCACGGCGGCGAGGTCTACCCGGAGGAGGGGGCCGTGCGCGCCATCGGCGAGCCTGCGGCGTCGCGCGCGGGGGTGCGAGAGGAGCGCGCGCTCGACGCGCGCGAGTTGTGTCGCGCGCGTCTCGGCGACCGGATCGTCGAGGCCGTCGCGGCGCCGCGCGCGGCGCGTCTTCACCTCGACCGCGACCAGCACGCGACGTTCACCGCGCCTTGCTCGCTCGAGCACGAGGTCGACCTCGCCACACGAGGAGCGCCAGCGTCGTTCGAGCACGCGGTAGCCTTCGGCTCGGTAGTGCGCCGCGGCCAGCTCCTCGCCTCGATGGCCGAGCTCGTGGCGCGCATCCTTCGCCGCGACGCGCGCCAGCCGCGAACGGCGACGCAGGAGAACGCCGAGCCAGGAGAAGAGCTGCTTCATCGTCGCCTCGCGGAGCAAGAGAGCCCGCTCGACGCGCGACGAAGCTCGCGGTCACTCGGCTTCGGCGTCGCTCTCCTTGTCCTTCTCCTTCGCGCCGTTCTCGCGCGGCAGGATCGTCGCGATCGAGCTGCGCGCGATGCGGAGCGTGGTGCCGCGTTTCTCGTCGACGCGGATGGTGATCTGGTCGCCGCGGAGCATCACCACGGTTCCGAAGATGCCGCCGAGGGTCATCACCTCGTCCTTCTCCTTCAGTTGGGCGAGGCGCTGCTCGTGCTGCTTGCGCTTGCGGCGTTCGGGGCCGAGCAAGAAGAGCCAGAGCAGCAGGAACATCCCGCCGAAGAGGACCAGCGTGCTCATCAGGTCGCCGCCTTGGGGCGCGGCCTGCTGCGGCTGGCCCGAGGGGCTCGTGGTGCTGGTGGTGTCATTCGGCGTCGGCGCGGGCGGGGAGCCGGCGCCGGGATTCGTCTGGGCGGCGTCGCCCTGGGCGCTCGCGAGCGCGAGCCAGTGAGGTAGGAGCATGTGCTGCGGGTCCCGCGAAACGGGCTCTGGATCGAAAATGGGGGCCGAGGAGTCTAGGGAGCCGACGCGGCGCAGCAAGCGCTTTCGCGAGGCGAGTGCTTTCCTCTCCGCCTCGTTCCGCCGCTAGACTCGCGGCGTTCGCCCGCTACCCACACTCCGAGGAACCCTTGGCCACCGTGCTCGTCGCCATGTCCGGCGGCGTCGATTCCAGCGTCGCCGCGGCGCTCCTGAAGAACGCGGGCCACTCCGTCGTCGGCGTCTTCATGCGGAACGGCGTGAAGCCGGCCGTCCCGGCGCCCGTCCGAGCGGCGGAGGGCGACGCGTGCGCTCCTGCGGCGCCACGCCGCCTGAAGCAGGGCTGCTGTGGGATCGACGACGCGCGGGACGCGCGCCTCGTGGCGGCGTCCCTGGCCGTGCCCTTCCAGGTCTTCGATCTGGAGCACGAGTTCGGCAGCCTGATCGACTACTTCGCTCGCGAGTACTCGCTCGGGCGCACGCCGAATCCCTGTGCCGTCTGCAACCGCGACCTCAAGTTCGGCCGTCTCCTGCAGCTCGCCGACGAGCTCGGGATCGAGCGCGTCGCGACGGGGCACTACGTGCAGCTCGAGCGCACGGCGGGGGGGCGGGTCGCTCTGCGGCGGGGGCGCGACGCACAGAAGGACCAGTCGTACGTTCTCTTCCCCGTCGCCGAGCGCGCGCTCGCGCGCTGCGAGTTTCCCGTGGGGCACCTGCCGAAGAGCGAGGTGCGCGCGCTGGCGCGCGAGCTCGGACTGCGCACGCAGGACAAGCCCGATTCGCAGGAGATCTGCTTCGTGCCGAGCGGCGACTACCGCGACGTGCTGCGCAGCAGAGGGGCGGTCTTGCGACCGGGGCGCTTCATCGATCGGCGCGGCAAGGACTGGGGGCCGCACGAAGGCATCGAGCTCTTCACCATCGGGCAGCGGCGAGGGCTCGGTCTCGCCGCGGGGGAGCCGCTCTACGTGCTGGAGATCCGGCCGGAGACGGGCGAGGTGGTGATCGGCACGCGCGAGGAGCTCGGCTCGGCGGGCTTCCTGCTCCGGGACGCGAACTGGATCGGCATCGATCCGCCGCGGGAGGGGGAAGAGCTGGTGTGCGCGGTGCAGATCCGCTCGCGCGGGAGCGCGGCGGCGGCGAGGGTCCGAGCCACGGCGAACTCCGTCTTCGAAGTCTCGTTCGAAGAAGAGCAGCTCGCGGTGACACCTGGTCAGGGCGCCGTGCTCTACGACGGTGATCGCTGCCTCGGCGGAGGCTGGATCGAACTGCGGCGCACGGTTGCGGCGACTGCTTCTGCGCTCTGATCACCGCGTCTGCTGACGGCCGCGTCTGCTGACGGCCGCGCCTGCTGACAGCTCGGTCTGCGGTCTGGGTGCTGCGTGCCGCGGTGTGCGGTCGGCGCCCTTCACGAGCGAACGCGAGGAACTCGCGACGCTTGGCGCTCGCGGATCGCGAGCGGGTGACGCAGAGCCGGCGCTTGTGGGCGCACGGCTCTGCGCTGCGGGTGCTCAGCCTTCGAGGCGCTTCTTCAGGCTCGTGCCGGCCTTGAAGGCCACGTTCTTCGAGGCCTTGATCTCCACGGGTTCCTTGGTGCGCGGGTTGCGGCCCATGCGGGCGGGGCGCGCCTTGACCGTGAAGGTGCCGAAGCCGACGATCTGGACGGAGCCATCGTTGGCGACGCCGTTCTCCAGCGCGTCGAGCACGCTCTGGAGCGCCTTCTCTGCGGCCGAGCGGGGAACGCTCGGTCCGAGGATGCGGTGGACTTCATCGATCAGCTGCGTCTTGTTCACTTTCCCTCCGATGCGGGACGATGAGGCGACCCGACGGAGCGGATCGCCAGCGGGCCAGCGGCGTGGAACCAAAAGGGCGGCATTCTAGGTCAGGCCAAAAGCCCTCCGCAACGAGCGAACCCGACGGAGGCTCCGCCAAGGGGGGCGCGATGCAGAGCCGGAAGAGTGTCTGGGGGCGCCGTTTGGCGGATGTGCTTCCGGCACTGGCACTCCTCGCGGCGGCGCTCTGGCCGAGCGCCACGCCGGAGCCCGGCGTCGTGCTCTTCCTCGTGGACGGATCGGCCTCGATGGGGCGAGAGCCGCTATCGCTCGCGCGAGCGCAGCGCTGGCGCCTCGAAGCCGAGTGCGCTCGGCGCCATCCTGGCGAGCGTGCGAGCGTCGCGGTCTTCGGGCAGGGAGTCGAGCTCTTGCTCGGGCCCACCGATCCCGCCGCGATCGACTTCGATGCGCTGGAGCGCGCGCTCGCGCAGCCTCGCCCGCAACTCGCGGCCGACACGCGCCTCGACGCGCGAGCGGCAGCGCTGGTCGCGCACCTCGCGCGAAATTCCCGTCTCGAGGAGGTGCGCGTCCTCAGCGACGGGGAGCTGGCTGCTCCCGCGGAACTCCCGCTCTCCGGCCCGCCGTGGACTTGGGCGGAGCTCGAAGGGCGCCCGATCGACGACGCGGCCGTCGAGTTCGAGGATCCTCCGGCGTTCGTTGCCCCCGGCGCTCCGTTTCGCTTGGGACTGCGCTACGCGCGTCGCGGCGCATGCCGAGAGCGGCCCCTCGCGATCGAAGTCCTGCAAGAAGGGGCGAGGGTGGCGCGGCATCCGGTGGCCGCGACGGCGCCGGCGCGCGGGACGATCTCGATCGAGCTCCAAGCGCCGAGCACCGGGACGCTCCGCCTCGAGGTTCGTCATGACTTGCGCGGCGACGACTGCGCGGAGAACGATCGCGCGGAGCGCGAGATCGCGATCGAGGGCGTTCCTCGCGTCGCGTGGGTGGGAGCGACCGAGGAGCCGAGTCGGCGGGCTGGGCTCGCGTTGGAGCGCATGCCGTCGAGCGCCCTCGCGTCCGCGCTTGGAACCTTCGATGTCGTCTGGATCGAAGAGCAGGATGCGGCGGAGCTTCCCGCCGAAGCTCTCGCCCGCTTCGTCGCGGAAGGAGGAGGGCTCGTCGTCTCCGGTCTCGAACGACAGCTCGAGAGCGGCGGATACGATCGATCCCCATGGCGCGAGCTCCTGCCCGTCGCCCCCGAGCTCGAGGATGGGCTGGAAGAGATCGCGGTCCTGATCGATGCCTCCGGTTCCATGGATGGCGAGCGCTTCGAAGAGGCCCTGCTCGGGCTCGATGCGCTGCGAGATCGCTGGGGGGCGGGGCGGCAGGTCCGCGCGGCGTGCTTCGCCACGGAGGTGGGTACTTGGAGCGAGCTGAAGGCGCGCGGCGCGGCGGAAGCGGCCTCGGCGCAAGCGCTGTTCGGCGCGGTGGAGCCTCGCGGGGCGACGCATCTCGCTCGCGCCTTGCGGGCCACGCTCGAGGCCGGGGCCTCGAGCCGTCGTGCGGTGATCGTGCTCACCGACGGGCGCGAAGAGGATCCCGAGATCGAGGATCCCGTCGCTTCGGCGCGCGCTCTCGCGGCGCTGGCGGAGAGCCTCGGCGTGCGCGTGCATGCACTGGCGATCGGAGCGGGTGCGGACCGCGCTTGGCTCGAGGCGCTCGTCGCCGCCGGTCGGCTCGGAACGGTGCAGCGCGTCGAGGGCGTCGACTCGATCGCGAGCGCGCTGCTCGCGAGCGCCGCTTCCGAGCGCATCGTCCGGACGTCGATCCGCGCGATCGCCGGAGAGCTGCCGGCCGGATTCCCCGCGGCGCTCTCGCCCTTCGCCGCTCATCGGCGCGCGCGACTCGAGCCCGGAGCGGCGGCTCCTTTCGCGACCGCGGACGGCTTCCCGCTCGTCGCGCTGCGCGCTGCGGGTGCCGGCCGCGTCGCGTGGGTCGCGACGACGCTGGGCGGAGGCTCGGACGACTTCGCGGATGGGGCGCTCGTGGAAGCGCTCGCCCGCTGGACCGCCGGGGAGGCACTCGGTCCGCGCTGGGACATCGGCCGCGGAGCTCGGCACCGAGTCGATCTTCGCTTTCCCCGCGCGGCGAGCCTCGCGGAATCGCAGGGGGCCGTGAGCGCCGTTTGGACGGCCGTCGGCGCCCCTCCGCGGACGTTCGAGCTCTTGCGCGCGGGACCGCGCAACTTCCAAGCGAGCTCGAGGGCGACGGGAGGGGGAACGCTCGAGGTCCGTGGCGTGGCCCGTCGCAGTTGGCCCGAAGCGCTCTCCGAAGAGCTCTCGCCGTTCGCGCCGCGGTGGGCCTTCCGCGGTCGAGCGGGTTCCGAGCGCCGCATGAGCCGCGACGAGTCGCTCGCTCCGAGCTCGCCGTGGATCGGCGTGGCCTTGGTGCTGCTGCTCGGCGCGGCACTTCGCTGGGGTCGCAGGTCAAGTCGCGGCGCGGACTGACCGAAGTCGCGCGGGCGAGGTCCGCAAACCACTCGCCGCCATGACGAGGAACCCGACATGCTGCGCCACGTACCGTACTCGCGCGTTGCCCCGCTCATCCCGCTGCTGCTCGCCGCCTGCGTGACCGAGGGCGAAGAGGACTTCGGACCGCAGAGCGAGTTCCTGCAACCCTCGATGCTGATGAAGGAGCAGATCGCGCGCCGGATCTCCGACCTGCCCTACCTCGGAGGAACGGAGCTGATCGATGCGCTCTACTGGCTCGGTCAACGCGGAGAGACGGCCTACGAGCCGCTGATCGAGCAGCTCGCGAGCCCGACCCCCAAGATGCGCGCGCTCGCGTTGAACATCCTGTGCCTCAACAAGGATCGTCGCGTGCTGCCGTACATCGAGCCGCTCTCGGACGATCCCGATCAGAGCGTGCGCTACGAGGCGGCGCGGGGCATGGCGCGCCTTGGCGATCTCAGCCGCGTCGACATCTTGGTCGAGGGGCTCGAGGACGACAGCCGCTACGTGCGCGCGCTCTGCGCGCGTTTCCTGAAGGAGCAGACCCGCGAGGACTTCGGCTACGAGCCCGATGGGCCGGCCCCCGAGCGCGTGGTCGCGGTCGCCAAGTGGCGGGATTGGGCGCAGCGCCTGCCGCGCGATTGATGCCGAGCTCGCGGCGGGGAACTCGCCGCGCGAGTGAGCCTCCGCTGCCATCGCCGACGGGAACGGCCTCCGGCGTCTCCCGCTGCGGCATCGAAGCTCTCTCTCGCTCGGGTATCCGTGCGTCCGAACTCTCGCCGAGCGGCGATCGCGAGCAGGCGCTTCGCGCCGACGCGGTCGCCTGGCATGCTCTCCGTGCGGATGCGCACCGACGCGCCGCGCAGGCCCCGTTGCACCAGGGGGGTGAGCTTGAGCTCCGAGCAAGTGAAGTTCTGCCGGCTCTGCGACGCGGTGCTGCCCTTCCAGGCGGATTACTGCGCGAGCTGTGGCTCCTACGAAGGCAGCGTGCGCTTGCTCGAGGACCGCATCGATCTGCCGCGGCGTTCGCGCATCGACACCGCCTTGGCCTGGGCGGCGCATCTCGGCCTCGTGCTCGCCGCCGCGGCCCTGTGCTGGGTCGCCTGGCGCATGCGCTGAAGACCTGACTCGCGCTCGGGATCGCGGCCTCGAGGCCGCGTTGGCTATGGCAGTCCGTGGACTGTGGCGGTCCGCTGGCTGCGGCGGTCCGTTCTCCCGGCGGTGCGGTCGCCGAGTCGGTTCCTGCCGAACCGTGCCGCTCGAACTTCGAAACCCCGCTCCGTCGAGCGCCAGGCGCTCGGGCCAGCCCAAGTCGGAAGCGAAGGGGCTCGATCAGGTGCGGCCGATGGCGCGGCGCACGATCTCGAAGCGAGGATCTCCTCGCAGGGCGTCGAGGTCGCGATCTCGCTCGAGATGCGCGAGGTCGTCGTAGCCGAGCTCGGCAGCTCGCAGCAGCGCTCGGAAGGCCTGATCGGCGTTCCCGATGAGCGCGAGGGAGCACGCCAAGTTGTAGTGCACCTCGGGCTCGTCCGGCAGGAGCTGGGTCAGCTTCTGGTCGATGGCCAGGCCCTCGCGCAGGCGCCCCGCGGAGGTGAGCTCGCTGGCGAGCTCGCGGAGCGCTTCGAGGTTCTCGGGATGACGAGCGACTTCGCCTTCGAGGATCTCGAGACTGAAGTCCTGTCCGATCGAGCGCAGGCGTTGGCTGAGCTGATTGGGCATGCGTCCCTCAACGAGGTCTCCGGAGCTCCGTGGGCCGCGGTCGCACGTGCGACTCGAGGGGCCACCCCCGTGTAGTACGACACGGGGAAGCTCCGTATAAGGTGGGTCAGCGAGCGTTCGAGTCAAGAACTGACCCGCGCGTTCGCGCCTCCTACCATCGGCCGCCGGTCGAGGACTCCTGCGCGATGAAGATCTTCTTCTGCGACGTTTGCAACGAGAGCATCCCGGTCAAGCTGGTCCAGGAGGGGCAGATCAGCACGGTGAAGGGGAAGGTGATCTGCCCGAAGTGCCTCCCGGTGGCGGCTCCCGCCTCGGAGGAGGCGGTCGGCGCCGTCCCCGCTCCGCTCGTCGTCGGCAAGCCGCCTGTCCGCGCCGCAGGTTCGCGAGCCGCGGGCTTGCTGGCGTTGTTGGGTTGTGGCTTGGGAGCTGGGGCGCTCGCTTTGGGGTTCTCCCTGCGCCAGGAGTCCGAAGAGCAGCGGCGCGAGCTCAGGGAGAGCTCGAAGAGCATCACCGTCCTGATCCAGGAGCTCGCCGATGCCGAGGCCCGCACCAGGCTGCGCGTCGGTGAGGAGGAGCGGCGCTTCGAAGCTCACGAGACCGAGCTCGAGAAAGCTCGCCGAGCGCTGGATGCGATCGACGTGCTCCGGCGCGAGCTGGATGCGGAGACGAAGCTCTGGGAGGGCCGGAAGCTCGAGCTCGAGGCGGGTTTCGCCAAGACGCTGGGACAGGGCTTGGAACCCCTCCGGACCCAGGCGGTCCGCGTCGAGGCGTCGGTCGCGAAGTCCTCGTCCGAGGCCCAAGGACTGCGCAATGAGCTGGCGCGCCTCGCAGGGCGCGTCGACATGCTGGCCGGCCGGGCCGCGGAGAGCGGCCCCGTCGCGGCTCCGGCACCCGGCGGCTCCGGTTCCGCCGAAGCCGTTGCCCTGAAGGACCTGCCGGCGGCGATCTCGAAGCAGGTCGAGTTGCTGAAGGACGCCGATGCCTCGAAGGTCTGGGCCGCCCTCACCGAGCTCGGCAACATGCCGGATCCGCGGGTCATTCCCTACGTGATCCCCACGCTGAGCCACTCGGACCCCTTCGTGCGCCACCAGGCGATGACGCTCCTCGGGGACCTGAACGCGAAGGAGGCCGTGGAGCAGCTCATCCAGGCCCTCGGCGACGAGGAGTCGTGGGTGCGCGAAGGCGCCTACACCGCGCTCCGCAAGATCACGCGCCAGAACCTGCGCTTCGACACGCATGCTTCGCGCGAGCAGCGGGCCGAAGCGAAGGCCGCTTGGGAGAAGTGGTGGAGCGCGAATCGCGACAAGGTGCTGGGCAGTTGAAGTCGTGATATGGTGCTCCGCTCGTTGCTTCTTCGCATCCCTCCCCGAGATCGCCCCGCACTGCCTTGAGCCACGCCCACGCGCGCCCTCGTGAGTTCCACCGCACCAAGATCGTCGCGACGCTCGGCCCGGCATCTGCCGACGAGAGCCTGATCGAGCGGCTGCTGCTCGCGGGAGTCGATGTCTTTCGGCTCAACTTCTCGCACGGCGATCACGCCTCGCACGGCGCCGTCGTCGCGCGCATCGCGAAGCTGCGCGAGAACCTGCGCCGTCCGGCGGCGATCCTCGCCGACCTCCGCGGGCCGCGCATCCGCATCGGTAACCTCGGCGAGCGCTCGCCGATCCACATCCGCCGCGGTGAGACCGTCATCCTCTCTTGTGAGGAGAACGTCGACGAGACGCGGATCCCGGTGAGCTATCCCGCGTTCTCGCGCGACGTGAGTCCCGAAGATCGCGTGCTGATCGCCGATGGCGCCCTCGAGCTGAAGGCGAAGGCGATCCGGGGCAAGGACGTCGAGTGCGAAGTCGTGTACGGCGGGATGCTGACTTCGTACAAGGGCATCAACCTGCCGGGCTCGCGCGTCTCGGCGCCCGCGCTGGGGGAGAAGGACCTCGCGGACCTCGCGTTCGCGGCCAAGATGGGCGTCGATTACATCGCGCTCTCGTTCGTGCGCAGCGTCGATGACGTGCGCATGGCGCGCCGCGCGATGTCCCACTTGGGGAGTCGCGCGCATCTCTGCGCGAAGATCGAGCGGCCCGAGGCGCTCGCCAATCTCGACGCGATCCTCGCCGAAGTCGATGCGGTGATGGTCGCGCGCGGCGACCTCGGCGTCGAAGTCGGCGTCGAGAACATCCCCGTGCTCCAGAAGCGCATCATCGCGAAGGCGATGGAGGCGCGCGTCCCGGTGATCACCGCGACGCAGATGATGGAGTCGATGATCGAGAACCCGCGCCCGACGCGCGCGGAAGCCAGCGACGTCGCGAACGCGATCCTCGACGGCACCGACGCCGTCATGCTCTCGGGCGAGACGGCGGCGGGGCGTTTTCCCGTCGAGTGCGTGGAAGTGATGCAGAAGATCGCCATTCGCGCCGAAGAGGAGCTCTTCCGTCGCGCGATCGAGCGTCGTCGTCGTCGCGGCGCTCGCGGCGAGCACGTGCCTGTGGCCGTCGAAGAGGCGACCGTCGGCGCTGCCGCGCATTGCGCCGAAGAGCTGGACGCGGCGGCCGTCGCGATCTTCACCGACTCGGGGCGCACCGCGCGCCTGCTCTCGTCGCGCCGCCTGCGCATCCCGATCTACGCGTTCACGCACTTCCCTGAGACCTGGCGGCGCATGGCGCTCTACCACGGCATCGAGCCCGTGCTCACGGACGGAGCGAAGAGCGTCGAAGAGATGGTCGAGACGGCCGAGGGCGTGCTGCGCGCTCGCGGTGCGTTGCACATGGGCGAGCGGATCGTGCTCGTCTCCGGCGCCACGAACGTCTCCGGAGCGACGAACTCGGTGCGGATCCACACCGTCGGCGTGATCGGCGACGCTTGATCCACGAGCGGCGCGCTGCGCCGCTTCCCGCGGGACTCGCCGCTCTCGACTCCGCGCGCGACGGCGGTCGATGGCTGCAACCGCCGACCTCGTCGCGCTTCGTGCGCAGCTCGGCTCTCGCGCCGGGCTCGATCGCGCGATGCGCGAGCGGATCGCGTACCCGAGCGGACGACGGATCGCCTCTTCCTTCGCGAGATGCGCGCGATCAAGACTCCGCCGCGATCTGCTCCAGAGCGGCGGCATCCAAGAGCTCGATCTCGTCATCCAGGACGACGGCCCACGCCTGCTCGCGCCACCGCTTCAGGACCCGCGAGAGCGTCTCCGGGGTCATCGCGAGCTGAGCTGCGAGGTCCTTCTTCGCCACGGGCAATCGGACCCGGAAGCTCCCGGCGCGTCCTTCGGCCGGGAGACGCAGCAAGAAGCGCGCGAGGCGCTGCCCCGCATCGGGGAGGCTCAAGATCTCCACGCGGTCGACGAGCTCGTGCAAGCGGCGGCAGAGCGCCGCGAGCACGCTGTGCATCGCGGCGGGATCGCGATCGAGGATCGCGAGGAAACGAGCTCCCTCGACCTGAGCGAGGCGCGCCCCGCGGGTCCCGGCTCGCGCATGCACGGGGAAGGAGCCGTACTGGAACACCGCGGCTTCGGCGATGGTGCGCCCGGCGCCGGTGTCGTGCACCACTTGCTCTCGCCCGTCGGCACTCGAGCGATAGAGCACGACCGAGCCGCTGAGCACGCCGTAGAGGGCAGCTGCAGGCTCTCCGGCGCGGAACACGACCTCGTTCCCGGCGAACTCCAAGGCGCGCGCGGTCGATGCCAGCTCCGTGAGCATCTCCTCTCGCAAGGGCTTCAGGAGCGGGAAGCTCCGGAGCTCCATCGCGGAAACGGGCAGCGACTTCACGGGCAAGCGAGCTCCAACTTCGGCCTGGACGCGCGCAGGCGCAGTCCATGGAAACGACAGCCGGCGCCTCTTCTCTCTCGAATCGAAGCTCCGAGCAAGGCTCGAAAGCTCGAAACGCGAGAGCGGAGGCGCCGGTGGTCTGCGCTTCAGGATCGAGAGGCGATCAGAACACGCGAACTTCGGCGACTTCGCCCAGGATCAAGGTGAGCGTGGTCACGTCGACTTGGAAGGACTGGACGCCGATCGCGAGCCCTTCGAGGAGCGCGAGGTTCGGAATGCCGAAGGCGATCTCGGCGAGGCCGTTCGCATCCGGAGTGGCGAGCCCTCCGCCGAGCGGGAGCGTGATGAAGTTCGAGATGTCGACGCCCAGCGTGCACGGCGGGATCGGCACCTGGAACGGCAGGACGGGGCCGATGAAGAGCCCGGCGACAGGGCCTTGTCCGGCGAGGCAGCCCTCGACCAGGAACTCGAAGCGCTGATTGCCGTAGAAGGGCGTTCCCTGCGTGCCGTCCTCGTTCTTCTCGCGCGAGAAGTCGATCGTGAGGTACTGGCCGTTGCTCGAAGTGCACGAGGCCGGCGTCACGGTGACGAGGCCGGAGCGCGAGTAGAAGTTGGGGCGGAAGCCGCCGAGCTCCGCGCGCGAGACGAGCTCGAGACCGCGATTGAAGTGCCCCGTGGGATCGATCGCGACGCGCACCGCTTCATCGGCCGTGGTGAGCGCCGTGCCATCGCCGTCGATGTCGCGATAGCGCCAGTTGGCGAGGTCCACGAAGGTGAAGCCGGTGGTCGGGATCGGACCGCCGTTCGGACTCGCGACGTACACGCAGACCTCGCGGTTCGTCACGCTGCCGTTGCCGTCGAAGTCGATGCCGATGACGTCGAGACCGGATTGGTTGACCGGCGGAGCGCCGAGCGGGTCGTTCACTTGGTTGCCGCGCACGAAGAGCACGACCTCTCCGGCATCGTTCACGTCGCCGTCGCCATTGATGTCGTCGCAGCGGAAGATCGATCCGCGCGTCGCGGCGGTGATCTCGTCGGTGCCCACGAAGACGAGCTCTCGTCCCGCGGTGCCCAGGCCGCCGATCGATTCGATCAGGTTCATCGAGAAGCGGAAGCCGGTGAACAATGGGAAGTTCAGAACGGGGTTGTTGAAGTCCGCGCTGACCGACAGAGCGCTGGTCGTGTTGTACGTCAGCCAGTTGGTGACTTCGCCCGTCTGCGCGACGCCGTCGGAATTGGCATCGACCCAGCGGAAGATGGTCCCGGCCGAGCTGGAGTTCAGGTAGACCGCGCCGGTGCTATCGCAGTGGACGCCCTCGAACTCGGAATGGTCGACGTTCTGCGTCTCGACCACCACCACGCCGCTCGTCCCGGTCCAGGAGGCGGTGAACTCGCCCGCGCCGATCACGCCATCGGCATTGAGGTCCACGAGTCGGTAGAGCCCCACGTTGGTCTGGCTCGCCGTCGTTCCCGTCTTGTCCGTGATCCAGAAGCTGCGGTTCAGGCCCGAGGGATCGACCGCCACGCCGTCCGGAGAGTAGTTCTCGTTGTTGACCAGCGCCTTCGGATCGAAGTAGGTCACGAACTCCGCGTTGCCGATGCGCCCGTCGTTGTTCGCGTCGCGCAGCACGATCACCGTGTCGAACGAGTCGCTCGTCGAGAACAGCGCCGGCCCGCCGCCGGGGAAGCTCGGGACGAAGGCCATGTCCTGCAAGAAGTTCGTCTGCGTGGTGAAGTTGCAGGAGCCCGAGCAGGTGTTCACGACGCGGTTGTCGGTCGCCCAGGCGACCGCGCGCGTGACCGAACCGGGCTGATAGACGCCGGGGCCCGCGGCGCAGGCGTTCACGTCTTGCTCGACCTCGTTCGGGAAGTCCAGGCGATCCGGGGTGCCCGCGACGCCTTCGATCTCGAGATCGCCGTAGCGGCCGTCGCCGTCGAGATCCAGCGAGCGCTGGATCTGCAGGTGGTTGGACGCCGATGCCGCGGGATTGCAGAAGGCGCCGGCGAGCTGCACGTAGTCCGGGAACGCCGAATGCACTCGGCCCGCGGTGCACTGTAGGAGGAGCTCGCGGGTCAGCACCGTCGAGCCCGCCGTGAAGGAGACGAGAAAGCTCTCCGGGGGGCATTGGGCGACCGAGCTGCCGAAGTTCACCACGGCGCGAGCGAAGCCTCGCGCGTCGGTGACGACCAGGGTCGGCGCGGTGGAGGTGATGCGATTACCTCCGCCGATGGCGAGAGTGAACTGCGTCTGCGGGGGAGCCGCCTCGATCGCGAACGAAACGAGGAGGCGCCCGTTCGCGACATCGAGGGAGCGCGAGGTCAAACGCTGGGCGGAACTTTCGGCGCTGCAGAGGCCGATGGCCAGCGCGGCGGCGACCATGGGGAAGCGAGGCATGGGGATCTCCGGGGTCGTGTCGGTGCCGCGGTCGGAGCCGTGAAAGGCCGACGCAAGGCCTCTGGATGGGCTCTTGGCTGGCGTGGCTCTCGGAACCGCGGTCGCGGAAGAGTCTGGTCGACGAGCACTCCGGCGCCTAGATCGCGCGTGGACTTTCACTGCTCATTCACCCGTCGCCAACGAGAGCTCGTAGTTCTGCGCTTGACGAAGGCTCGGCCGTTCGGTGGAATCCCCCGCCCTTTTCCCGGCTGGGGAGTTCAGTCAACGTGAAGGTCAACATCCGGCGCTCGAAATCGAAGCGCGAGAAGAAGGTCGGTTTCCGCACGCGCTCGAAGACGGTGGGCGGCCGCAAGGTCATCCGCAGGAAGCGCCAGAAGAGCGGTAAGTTCCGCGTCGGCTAGGAGCGCGGCTCTCGGAGTCTTCTCGGAGAGCCGCGTTCCGGTGCTCCGACGACGCTCGCGTCGTCGGAGCGAGGCTGATACGTCGTCGGATCGAGGATGGCGCCGCAAGGGCCGCCGTAGCTGCGATCCGCGATCATTGCACTTGCGCGATCCGAGTCGCTAGCACCGCCATGGCCCGAGCGTTGTCGCGCCCTTCGCGCTGGTTCCTATCCGCCCTGGCGCTCCTCGGGTCTCGAGGCGAGGCGCAGGTTCCCGCCGGACTTTCGGCGGAGCGCGCGGAGACGCTGCTTCGCGCCGCGACGGCCGCACCCAACGCCAAGGAACGCGACGCGGCGCTGCACGAGTTGCTCGGCGCGCTCGACGCCCAACAGCTCGAGCCCATGCTCCGGCAGAGCGCTGGCATGCTTCGAGTCGGCGAGACCGCCGACGGGTTCTGGCTTCGCCTGTGCAACGCTCGCGCGGACTTGATCCCCTGGGTCTACGAGGCGTGGCTGGTCCACGACTCACGGGCCGCTCGTGACCGAGCGCTCGAGTTCGTCAGCGACACGATCGCCGGCGGCACGCAGATCCAGGAAGACCTGCGACCTCTGATCGCCCAGTTCCCGCCCGAGCTCTGGGCGCCGACGGAAGCGCGCTCTCTCGTCGATCTGGCGCGCGATCTGGCACAGCTCGGCGGAGCGAAGTTGCCCCTGGTCGTCGATCCCGAGGCGGCTTCGCTGGGGCAGGCGACTCTTCCCCCCGTCCTGTCCTCGGCAGGTCGTGGGCTGCGTGGGGATCAGATGCTCCGGGACGCCGCCGCCGCCTGTTCGCTCCGCGTGGTGCCCTTTCCCGGAGCGCTCTGGATCCAGGCGAGCGATGCGCAGAATCGGCCGGCGCCCGTAGATCTCGCGGAGGGTCTCTTGGCCGGCGCGGCGAGCGACGATGCCGCGCGACGGCGCGCGGCGTTCGAAGCTCTGGGGACGCTGGGGATCCCCGGCTGGCATGACTGGTGCGAGATGCGGGCGCTCCGCAGTGGGGCCGCACCCGAGCTGCTCGCGACCCTGCTCGTCGCCGGTCCGAGAGGCCTGGAGTCTCCGCTGAAGGTCGAGGCTCTCGAGCTCTATCTCCCCGCGGATCTGGCGCCGTCTGCGGAGCTACGCCTGCGCTTCCGAGCGCTGTGGCGTCGGTGCCTCCAGGCGCCGCTCGGTTCGCTGGTGCGCGAGCGGCTCGTCGCGATCTCGAAGGAGACGACCGAGCGCGGAAGGCTCGCCTGGCGCCTGCTCGCCTGGATGCGCCCCGAAGCCAGCGAAGCGCAGCTCCGCGCAGCTCTGCGAGATGGCGCCGCGGACGACGCCGTCTTCGCCGCGCGCTGTCTGCGGCGCGCCGGGGCCGAGGTTGCGGGTTGGGAGGTGCTTCCCGCCCTGCGACGAGAGCCCTCCGACGCGCGTCTCCGCGAGCTGGCGCTCGAGTCTCTGGAGGAACGCGGCTTGCCGGCGCTTTCGGCGCGAGATGACTTCGCGGCGTTGCGTTCGGCGGTCGAAGCCGCGCCCGAGCTGGCAGAGCTCGCTCTGGAGCTGGATCTCCGATCGGCGGAGCTCGAGCGCGTCTCCGGCGCGTTGACCGGGCTCCTCCGTCGCGCGGCGCTCGATCCCTCGGCGAGCGCCATCGGCGATCGCCTCGCGGTGAGCTTCGCGCGCGTGGATCCCGAGCGGCGAGTGCACGAAGGTCCGCGTGCTCTCGTGTTTCGCGCGCTCGCGGCGCAGCGTCTCTCCGAGCCGGGGCTGAAGGCGTCCGCAGCGGCGTTCGCGCATCGCATGGGCTGGATCCTCGTCGGCGATCAATTGCTGCGCTCGGAGGGAGTGGATCCCGTTCCGCCACCTCGGCTGCGCGACTTGGATCCCTACGAGGGAGGCGGCGGTCGCTGAAGCTTCGCCAAGGGGCGGGAAACGGCGCAAACTCACGAGGCCTCGCCCCTGCGCGTCCGCTGCGCCGCGCCAGAGGACTCTGTCGATCGCGCGGGACCTTCCTCCGCATCCGCATGAGCTACGGAGTCTGCGGATGGCGCGCCGATAGTCCCGCTGGAACTCCCTTCCTCGCTCCCTGTGTTCTCGTAGCTCTCACCCGATGGGCCTCTTCCGACGCGAAGCCGAAGCTGCTGCCGAGCCCGAGGGCCACGACGTCGTGGTCGTCGTCGATCAGGCCGTGGATCCGCATCTCGTGATGTTCCACGATCCCCACAGCCAGGAGGCGGAGCAGTACCGCGGCCTGCGCAATCAGATCGTGGCGATGAACCGCGAGCGCGCGCCGCGCAGCGTCGTCCTAACCTCGGCGATGGCCGGCGAGGGCAAGAGCATCACCAGCTTGAACCTGGGCATGGCGTTGGGGGAGCTCCGCGACACGCGCGTCATCGCGCTCGACGCGGATCTCCGCCGCCCGTCCTTGGAGCGGCTCCTCGGCCTGGAGCGCCGTCGCGGACTCGCGGACGTGCTCTCGGGGCGTTACGCGCCCGATCGCGCGATCCAGCGCACTCCGCATCCCAATCTGAGCCTGATCGGAGCCGGAGCCACTCCGAGCAACCCCGCCGAGCTCGTGGCTGCCGACCGCGCCGCGGTGTTGATCAGCGCCTTGAAGGAGAACTTCAACTACGTCTTGATCGACGCGCCGCCCGTGCTGGACCTCACGGATGCGACGGTGCTGGCGCATGCCGTCGACGGCGTGTTGCTCGTCGTGCGACTGGAGTACACGCCGCGGCGCGACGTGGAGCGCGCCATCGAGATGATCCGCAACGTCGGCGCGAATCTGCTCGGGATCTTCCTCGTCGGAGCGCGGGCCGAACGACGCCGCGTCGGCTACCAAGGCTCCTACCTGGCGGGATCCGGGGCGTGAGCGGAGCGGATCGGCGCTCGCTCTGGGGCGAGCTCGCAGCGTTCTTCCGCACGACCTCGGTCGACAAGCTGAAGAGCGCCGGTGTCGGCAAGGTGCGCGTGATCGGCATGGATCAGATCGCGCGCCTCGTCGAGGACGCCGTCGATCGAGTGATCGAGTCTCGGCGCATCGAGCTCGAAGAGCGCGAGCGCGAGTTCATCGTCGCCGAGGCGCGCGAGGAGCTCGATCGGCTGACGCGCGAAGTGCGCGAACTCACCCACGTGCGCGAGCGCACGATGCAGGAAGCAGCGCTCTCCCAGCGCCGGGTGGATGAGCTCCGGCTCGAATTGCAGCGCGCGGGCCAAGAGCTCGAGATGGCGCAGCGCGATGTGCGCGCGGGCGCCATGGGTGCTTCTCCCGAGGATCTGAACCAGGGGCTGCAGCGCCTGGTGAGCGAGGCTCTGGGCGAGGCGGATCGAGCGAAGAGCGAGCGCTTGAGCGCGCGCTTGATCGCCTTCGTCTCCGGCTACGTGGAGCGCCAACGCGAGGTCGTGCGCGAGGTCGATCCCGCGGCAGGGGAGCAGATCGCGCAGCTCGAGCGCCGCATGGCGAAGCTCAAGAGTCGCCTCGCGCAGGCCGAGGACGAGTTGAGCCGCACCCTGTCGGGAGCCCAGGTCGAGCCGGGCATCGCCTCGATCTACCGAGGTGTCCAGGGGCTCGACCAGAGCTCAGGGCAGTTCAAGAAGAAGCAGGGTTTGATGGACGTGATCTTCCAGGCCAACCTGAAGATCCAGAAGGGGGCCGAGTAGGCCAGGAGCGATCGAGATGGGCAGCAATCAAGGGCCGGCAGGCTCTGGTGAAGCAAACGTGGAGAAGTCGAAGGAGCACGGGGTGCTCTACATCGGCGTGGACCTCGGTACTTCGCGTACCTCGATCTCCGCATCCAATGGCGTGCGCGCCACGGTCGCGAGTCTCGTCGGCTATCCGAAGGACCATGTGGCTCGGAAGCTCTTGAAGCGTGATGTCCTCTTCGGGGAAGAGGCACTCGAGAAGCGGCTCTCGCTGAAGATGTTCCGACCGCTCGAGCGCGGGGTCATCAAGGGCTCGGAGAAGGGCGAGTTCACCTCGCCCGAGGCCAAGGAGAACTTGGAAGCGGCTCGCGCGCTCATTCGGCATGCCGTGAGCTTGGCTCAGCCGCGCCCCGACGAGCTGATCTACGGCGTGATCGGCGCACCGGCGCAGGCCAGCATCCACAATCAGAAGGCGATCATCGAAGCGGCCCGCGAAGTGATGGACGCGGTGATGCTCTGCTCGCAGCCTTTCTCCGTGGCCTACGGCATGGATTGGCTCGAAGACGTGCTGGTGATCGACATCGGCGCCGGAACGACCGACCTCTGCCGCATGCACGGCACCATGCCGGAAGAGGGCGACCAGATCACGCTGCCCACGGCAGGGGACTACATCGACGAGCAGCTCGAGCGCCATCTCGCCGAGGCGTGCCCGGGTGCTGCGTTCTCGCGCCCCATGGTGAAGCGCATGAAGGAGAAGTACTCCTTCGTCGGTGATGCGGCGGATCGGATCGAGATGGAGCTGCCCGTCGACGGCAAGCCGACGACCTTCGACATCACGGAGGCCATGCGCAAGGCGTGCCGGTCGATCGTCCCGCCGATGGTGGAGTCGATCCACTCGCTCGTGCGCAGCTTCGATCCGGAGTTCCAGGATCGCCTGCGGAACCGCGTGCTGCTCGCGGGCGGCGGATCTCAGATCCAAGGGCTCGATCGCGCCCTTGAGCAAGACATGCGTACTCGCCTAGGTGGAGGGCGCGTGATCCGCACCGAGGAGCCGATGTACGGCGGAGCCAACGGCGCGCTGAAGATCGCTCACGACATGCCGAAGGAGTTCTGGGAGCAGCTCTCCTGAGCCGGAGCTCCGGAGCCGCAGTGCGCGGTGCTCAGGAGCTCGCCAAACGGCGGATGTTCTCGCGCTCCCACGACTCCGCCCACTCCCAATCCGGGTGGTTGCGCTCGTAGCGGCGAAAGGTCGGCGTGTGATGAACCACGCGTCCGCTCGGCGCGCGCTGGGCCGGGATCGCCGCATGCAGCAGCTCGTGGAACAGCACGAAGGCCACGAAGCGCCTCGGCACATCGCCGCGGTCGAGGCGCGGATGCACGCGCACGAGGTCGAGCACGGGATCATAGGACCCGAAGAGGATCGACTTCCGCGCCTTCGCCGAAGCGGTGCGGCGCGGTCCCCAGGTGATCGCGGACGAAGGGCGCGGCGCGAGCAGAGTGAGGGGTGAGCGCGCCGGGGCGCGGCCCGGAGTGAAGTGCCGCTCCAGCACTTCACCACTGATCTCGCCGAGATCGTGGACTTCACCGCGCAGGAGGATCGGCGGTGGAGCCGTGTCGCGACGCAGCTCCACCGCGAGCGAATCGAGGTGCCGATCCAGGCGTTCGCCCCGATCGCCGCGCTTCAGGACCCAGTCCACCAGCGAGTGCAGCACTTCGCTCGGGGCGCTGGACAGAGCCTCGTGCATGCGCAGCTCCAACCGTCCGCTGCGAAAGGCGCGGTAGCGCACCAGGGGATCCCTCGCCCGGTGGAACGCGAGTTCCACTTGGAGGCTCGAGAGGCGCGAGAGCGCGCGTTCCAGCGCGCGCCGTTCCGTCTCCAGGCGATGTTCGGGTTTCCGCATCGAGCTGCGCTTCTTGGCGGGGGCGCGACCCTTCGACGCCCTTGCCCCGAGAAGGTACGAGATCGCGGGGCTCGAGCCAACTTCGTAGCCGGTTGCGGGGTTCTCCCGGCGCGCTCGAAGCTCGAGGGGCCGCGATGCGGGGGGGCGGACCCGGGCTTGGCCACAGGCGTACTGGCTCTGCCTCGGCGATCGATCGGCGCAGCCGGTGCCGCTGACGAGGCCCCAAATGCAGAGCTCCGAGCCACCGACGGGTCGCACCCGTCGAGGGCTCGGAGCTCTGCTTCTCCCGCCGCGGCGCGAGGCCGCCGTGCGGCTCGCACCCCGCTCACCACGGGCGCCGGCTTAGCCGCCGCCGTCACTCCCGGTGCCGTCCCCGCTGCTCCCGTCGTCGGAGCGCTGAGTCTCCTGCATCTTCTTCTTCAAGCGGGCAGCTTCCGCTTCGTTCTGCGCCTGCAGCTTCTCGGCCGCAGCCGCGCTGTTGTCTCCTTGCGCACCCGGCACCTGACCCGGCGGGGGGAAGGTGGGCATCACGCCCGGCACGGCAGGCGTCGTGGGGACGCTGAGGGTCACTTCACGGCGCATCGCATCCTCGACCTCGACTTCTTGCTCGGTCTGGCGGATCTGGATGATCGTGCCGAACGGGTTCACGCCGTCCATGTTGCTGGAGACGGTGTGGATCTTGTACTTGCCGGCGGGGATGCCCGCGAACTCGAACTTGCCGTCGTGGCCCGTGACGGTGTCACGAGAGAAGAAGCGCGAGCCACCTTGCTGCTCCGAAGGACGAATGCTCACCTTCATGCCGGACATCGGGGCGACTCCGTCCTTCAGGACCACGCCGAAGATGCCCCCGCCCGACTTCAGGATGATGGGCGGCATCGAGGTGGTCTGGCCGGCGAGCACCGGCGTCTCGACCGGATCTCCGTCGGCGAAGCCGAGCTTGGTGACGACCAAGTTCGCGGACGGCGTGGGGATCAGCATCTCCACGCGGTAGCGCCCTTGCTCGTCCGTCACCGCGGACTTGCGCTGCAGCGGCTGCGGGCCGATGGGGCCCAGGATCTTGTTGATGGGATTCTGGGTGGGGTCGGCGCCCGCGCAATTCACGCTGACGAGGGCCTTCGCGACCGGCGCGCCCAGCGAGTCGATGACCGTGCCTTCGAGCACGCCGCCCGCATCGAGCAGGATGTCGCCTACGTTGACGGTGACGCCCTTCTCGCACTGGAAGGGCTGGCTCACGGCAGGAGCCAGACCGGAGGCTTCGATGCGCACGACGTAGGTGCCCTGGGCGACTACGCCGTCGAGCTCGAAGCTCCCGTCGCGCGATTCGATGATGCGCTGGGTCTGCCGCAGCTCGGTGTAGATGACGGGCGAGTTGCCGTAGATCGCGTAGGGATTGCGGGCCGGTGCCGCCGAGGCCGCTGCGGGCGCTTCCTGGCCTTCGAGCACGGTGCCGAACCCGAGGCTCTTCCCACCTGCGCCGCTCTGCTCGTCACCCGAGATCGTCACGGCTTCACCGGCGTTCGCCGCGGACGCCTTCTGGTCCGCCGAGAGCTGCGGCTGCGGTGCTTCCTTCGGCACCTCGCGGTAGGAGACGATCGTCGCCGTGAACTGGCGCAGCGGCCGTGAGCTCGAGGCGCGCAATGCCTTCCCGACGACGCGCCCCGACTGCGTCATGCGGATCACGATCTCCTGGTCGCCGGACTTCGCCTTGGTCTGGCCTTCAGCGATGAAGCCCGACTTCTGACCCGAGAGGAAGTACTCCTCGCTCTCGATCAGGCCCTCGAGACGGAACTTGCCATCCGCTCCGGACTTGCCGGTGACGACGGAGGTCTGGTTGTTCTCCGTACGGCGCGCGACGACCTCGGCGCCCGGCAGCGGAGCGCCGTCCTGCGTTTCCACGCGGCCGGACACTTCGCCCCCCACGCCCAGGTGGAAGGTGACTTCCTTCTCGCGATTCGGGAGCAAGGTCTCGTCCAGCAGCTCGGTCGCGCGAATCTCGGCGTAGCCCTTGGCCTTCACCACGATCTCGACCGAGCCCACGGGAGCGTTCTTGACGTCGAAGTAGCCGCCGGCGTCGCTGTTCACGACCAAGTCGTTTTCGGCGGGCTCCGAGGAGCTCGCTCCGAGCAGGACGGCCATGTTGTTCGCGCGGCGCACGATGAGCCGTGCTTCGTCGATGGGGACCTCGGTGCCCTTCGCGAGGACGCGCCCGTGAAGGCGGAAGCCCTCGCGCATGCGCAGCTCGTACTCCGGCGTCTCGCCTTGCGCGGGGATCTCCGCCAGCTCCAGGGAGGCGGGCGCGTAGTCCGGGTGGAACGCGCGGATCTCGTACTTCACCTCGCGCTTCGGCACATCGAAGAAGGCGAAGGAGCCGCTGGCGTCGGTGACCCCGGTCTGGATCACTCCACCCAAAGCGCCGCCTCCGCCGAGGGCCGCGGCGAACGCGAACGGCATCGGCACCTCGCGCAGCTCGACCTTGACGGCGGCGAGGCGATCGACGCCGTCCGGCGAGGTGACGAAGAAGCGCACCTTGTTGCGGAACGCGCTGCCGTCCTCGGTTCCTAGCTCGCTCAGGACCTGCGGGTTCTGCCGCGCGGTGTCGCGTTGGACCGCCGGCGCCTGGAGCTCGGAGGGCGGCGCTTGTCGCTCCTCCCGGCTCTGCGAGAGGCCGAGCGCCGCGGGAGCGCCTTTGTCCGCGTCTTCCTGGAGGAGGACGAAGAAGATCAATGCCGCCAATCCGAGGACGGCGGAGGCGCCCACCAGGGGCAGCCAAGTGCGAGAGTTCGACATCGTGGGCTTTGGGGTCGAGGGGGCAGCACCCCGAGCGGGGGAGGCGGAACGGCGCCCTGGGACGGGACCGACCGGAATGTCTTCCCGATCCTTGGAAGAGGAACTTAGCCGGTCGGGGCGGCAGGCGGAAACGCGCCGCTCGGCGTAGGCGCCGATCGCCCCCGGATCGGGAGGAAGTTTCCGACCCGCCTCAGCGCAAGGCGGCCATCAGCACCTTGTTGCGGCGCTGTCCCGACTCGTCCACGTAGGAGGCGCGGAGGACGCCCTCCTCTTCGAAGCCGCACTCGCGGTAGAGGGAGCGAGCGGCCTCGTTCTCCTCCTGGACCTCGAGGAAGACGCGGGAGAGACCGGCGGTGCGGAAGGCGTACTCGAGGAGCAGGCGCACGGCTTTGCGTCCCCAGCCGCGCCGCCGCTCCGAGAACTCGCCGATCAGCATGCGCCCCAGCTCGGCCGTGCCTTGCTCGCGATCGATGCCGCAGAGACCGATCGTCCCGACGGGTAGCCCTTCGGGCGTCTCGATCACGTAGAGCAGCTCGTTGCCGGCCCGCAGGTAGCGATTGAACCAGGCGAGCTGCATGTCCGCGCTGATCTCCTGATGCGTGAAGAACCAGCGCCGACCCTCGGGATGGTTGCGCCAGCTCCGCAGCCGGTCGAGATCCGTGCTCTCCACCTCGCGCAGGACGACGCCGTGCCCTTCCAGGCGCGAGCGCTTCCACTCCAAGTAGGAGGCGAAGCTGCGAACGGCCGCGCAGATGTCGTCCACCTGCTGCTCGGTGAGGTCGGGGAAGAGCGGCAGAGTCAGGATCTTCTTCCAGACCCGCTCGGCGACCGGGCAACGCGCATCGCCTCGCGACGCGTAGTAGGGATGCAGATGCGCCGGGTAGTAGTGCACACCCGGTGCGATGTCGTGTTTCTTGAGCTGCGCGATCAGCTCGTCGCGGCGCTCGGTGCGCACGTGATAGATGTGCCAGGAGCTCTTCCCCGGACCCGTCTCCGGCGAGGGGGTCTGGAGCCAATCGAGGCCCTTCAGCTTCTCGTCGTAGCGCGCGATCAGCTCGCGGCGCCGCTCGTTCAAGCGCTCCAGCTTGGAGAGCTGGACGATGCCGATCGCCGCGGCGATGTCCGAGAGGTGCGCCTTCCATCCGAGCGACTTCACCCAGTACTGCCAGGCGTAGACCTGCGCGTTCGTGCTGCGATCCCAGGTGTCCTTGGTGATCCCCATCCAGCGCAGCTCGCGCAGCTCGCGCGCGAGGGCATCGTCGTCCGTCGTCACCATGCCGCCTTCGCCCGTGGTGAGGTTCTTCACCGCGTGGAAGGAGAAGCACGTGAACGGACGCGAATCCGCGCCGATCCAGCGATCGCGCCAGCGCGCACCGCAGGCGTGCGCGGCGTCCTCGACCAGGTAGAGCCCGTGCTTCTCGCAGAGGCGATGGATGTGGTCCAGATCGCAGGGGCGTCCCCCGTAGTGCACGGGCATGATCGCCTTCGTGCGCTCGGTGATCTTGCTCTCCGCGTCGGCCACGTCCATGCAGAGCGTGTCCTCGTGGACGTCGACGAAGACCGGCTTCGCGCCCACGTACTCGACCACGTGCGCCGTCGAGACGAAGGTCACCGTCGGCACGAGGACTTCGTCGCCAGGGCCGATGCGGAGCGCCGCCAACGCGAGGTGGAGCGCCGCGGTTCCGGAGGCGGCGCCGATCGCGTGCTTAGCGCCGACCCACTCCGCGAAGCGCTTCTCGAACTCGGCGGTCTTCGGGCCGAGCCCGATCCAGCCGGAGCGCATGACTTCGGTGACGGCGCGAATCTCCTCGTCGCCGATGGCAGGGCGGAAGACCGGGATCATGCGCTCGCTCCTTCTTGGGTCCGCGAGGCCCCGGCGCGGATCGCCGCGATGGCCTCGGTCGCGTGCCAGATGCACTCGTCCATGTTGATGTATTCGAAGCGGCCTTGGCGGCCGGCCGTGTGCAGCCCCGGCTGTTCGCGCACGAAGCGCAGCACCGTCTCGAGCCTCGATTCGCATCCGACATCGAAGATCGGATAGGCGTTGGGCAAGCGCGCCACGGAGTGCCCCGAGACTTCTGCCCGGCGGATCAGGCCGAGCCGCTCCAAACTGGCGATGCAGCGCTCCGCCAGGGCTTCATCGCTGCTGGTCCACGTCGCGTCGCCCGTGAAGCAGGTGATCTCGCAGTTCAAGGCGGTGCGCCCCGGCGGAGAGTAGCCGGGTGCGAGGTTGGTGAACTCGTTGATGCGATTGAACGGGAGCTCGGGCGACGAGTAGTAGACCCACTGGTCGCCGTAGACGCGCTCGCGCTCGAGGAAGAGGTTCACGATCGTCATGGCGCGGAAGCGCAGGCTCGAAGCAGCTTCGCGCACGGGCGCCGGAGCGGTTTCGCCGAGCAGGGAGATCAGCACGGGGAGCGGCAGCGAGTTCACGATCGCGTCCGCGGTCTTCCGCTGCGGGCCCGTGGGCGTATCGAGCTCGACGTTCCACTGGTTGTCGCTCCAGCGCAGCCCGCGAACTCTCCAGCCGTGATGGAGCACCGCTCCCGCGCCGAGCGCGGCGTCGCGGACCCGATCCACGAATTGCCCCGAGCCGAGGCGCGGATAGAGGAAGGTCTGCGGCTGGAGCGAGTGCATCTCGTCCGGGGGGCGACGCGTGAAGATCGCGTTCAGCGCCCGCCGCACCACGGTGGCGATGCTGATCTGGGAGATGCGCCGCGCCAGCCACGCGCTGGACATGCGGGTGCCCGGCAACCCCCAGACCTTCTCGACGTAGGGACCGAAGTAGATCTCGTAGAGGCTGTGCCCGAAGCGATCGGAGACCCAGTGCTCGAAGGACTCGGCGACACCGATGTCCTTCAAGCGCCCGCGGACGCGCGTGCGCACGAAGTCGAGCACGCAGCGCGCCGAGGTGAGGAGCGGCAACGCGCGGAAGAGCTCCTTCATGCCCATCGGGTACTTCAGGTAGCGCCCGCGGAAGTGGATGGAGGTCTTCTTCTGGATGGTGAGGAAGTCGGCTCCGAAGCGCTCGACCATCTCGCGGACGAGCGGCTGCGTCTCCTTCCGCGCCGAATAGAGCCCGTGGATCCCGTGGTCGAGCACGAAGCCCTGCTCGTTCATCGACCCGCCCATGCCGCCGGTGCGCTGGGTGGCTTCGAAGAGCTCCACCGCGAGCCCCGCTTCCGCCGCGCGCATCGCCGCGGTGAGTCCGGTGATTCCCCCGCCGAGGACCAGCACGCGCTTCGTCATCGATCGAGCTTCGTGGCGTTGGGGTGAGCGAGCAGAAGCTCAGGTGCGACGCGCCGGGATGGCGCGCCCGCCGGGGAGCAGGCTCTCGAAAGCGTGACGACGCGCGAGGAAGAATACCAGCGCGACGACGGCCGGCTCGATCCGCCGGAGGGGGGTGAGTCGCCAAGTGCGCGAGAACGCGCGTTCCGGGCGCAGCTCGAGCACGACGTCTCCGCGTGCGTCGACGAGGCGGAATCCGCGCCCGAGCTTCGCCGAGGGAACCAGGTTGTAGGTGCCGTTCGCCACATGCACGACGATCCGCCGGCGCCACGGGCTCCAGCGGTAAGAGGCGCCGAGCCACTCGCGTTCGGCATCCCACATCTGGAAGTAGCTTCGGATCCAGCCTTTGCCCCGCTCCAGAAAAAAGGCATCTTCGCCCTCGCGGAAGATCGCGGCGCCGCCGCGCGCCACCTCCAGCGTGGCCACGCTCGTGCCCGATCCCTCCTCGAAGTGGTGCCGACGCGCACCGCGACCTTCGGCCCTGACGCGCAGGACTTCACCGGCTTCTAGGCGCATCGCAACCGCGGCTCACGAACGTGCCCTTCTCCGCCGATCCCGACCGTGTGCAACCACACGATCCCGACTTGCCGCCTTCGAGTGGCGGCTCCGCGGGCGCGCCGGAGCGCACCTGGCTGGTGCGACTGATCCTGCTCGCGGCCTTCTTCGCGCCGACGCTCGGCGCCTGGTGGGCGCGGAACGCGTATCCCTTCGTCGATGAGACCCAGGTGGTCGCGACGGCGCTCGCGCTCGAGCTGCGCGCGCCGTTCCCGCCCGAGGCGAACTGGCCTCCGCACAGCTATCACTTGCTGCGCGCCGAGTGGTTCGCGGGCCGCAGCTTCGGCTTGATGCCGTCGCTGCAGGACCTCTACGCCGAGCTGCGCGTGGGTTGGTACGCGGGTCCGACGACGCTGCTCTTCGCGGCGCGCGGCCTGTGCTGGGCCCTCGCGCTCCTCGCGGTGTGGCTCGCCTATCGCCTCGCGGCGCGCGTGCTCGCTCCCGTACCCGCAGCTGCCGCGGCTCTCCTCTTCGCGTCGAGTCCGCTGGCCCTGCAGTACGCGCGCTACATGGTCACCGAGATGCCGCACGTGCTCTGGACCACGGCGGCGCTCTGGCTGGCGCTGCGCTTGTTGGAAGAGAAGCGCCCCGCGGTCGCCTTCGCCGCAGGGTGCGCCACGGCGCTCGCCGTCGCTTCGAAGTACCTCGGCGGACTCGCGGGGCTCGCGGTCGCGTGGGCCTGGGCCGTGCAGGGGCGCTCCGGACCACGGGCGCGCTGGGGTAGCGCCGCCCACGCCCTGCGCGGCGCGGCCGCGATCGCCCTGGGCTTTGGTGTCGGTCTGCTGGTGGGGATGCCGGATCTGCTGGCGAATCACGAAGCCTATGTAGCCTGGCTGCGCACGCACTTCGAGGCCCGGGATTGGGTCTGGTTCGGCTTCGAGGATGCGGCGCCGCCGCGGAGCTTCCATCTGGCGACGAGCCTTCCGCATGTCGCGGGGTCGCTCTTCGCCCTGCTGGCCGCGCTCGCGGGGACCGTGCTCCTCGCCGTGCGGAGACCTCGCGAAGCCGTGGGGCTAGGGCTCTTCGCGCTCGCGTTCTTCGCCGTCGCGAGCGGCAACGCCATTCGCTACACGCGCTACTTCCTGGTGCTCGCGCCGCTCTTCGCGATCGGGATCGCGTCTCTCGCGCAGGCGCTCGCTTCTCGCGTGCGCGCGCCCTTCGGACTTCTGCTCGGGGCCGGGCTCGTCCTCGCCTGCGTCGTTTCGTCGCTCTGGCCCGGACTCGAGCAGGCGCGCGCGGTCGGTCGCGGCGACACGCGCTTCGAAGGCGCACGAAGACTCGCCGAGAACGGGGGGATCGGCGGCGGCCTGATCACCCTGCGCGCGCGACGCGGCGCGGGCGAGCTCGCCTTCCTGCACAACCCCGAGTACCCGCGCCTCGACGAGCAAGCTCTCGAGCTGAACCTCGCGAGCACCTTGCAGCCAGGCTCCCTCGTGCTCTGGGATGAGTTCCTCGCTCGCTACGCGGCGGTGCGAGGCAACGAGAGGGTGACCGAGCTGCTGCCGCAGCTCCAAGCCCTCGGGCTCCAGCGCGCGCCAGGCGAGGTCGCCGGCTTCGCGCTGCCGAACGCGGAGGCGCTCTACGATGCGCTGCTCTTGATGGGCCTCGATCGCTATCTCTGGAGCGGCTTCGTCGATGGCGTGCTCGACGATCTCGAGCCCACGACCTATCCCGAGGTGCGGCGCTTCCTCGCGCTGATCGAGCGCAACGAGCTGCTCTGGAAGGTCGAACCCGGGGGCGAGCTGCGGCGCGATCTCCCGCGCGTCGAGTTGGTCACGCAAGGCAGCGCCCATCGCGGCGCCGAGATCGGCGGTCCCGAGCTGCGCCTCTACGCGCTGCGTCCGCGATCGTGAAGATCGCACCGACGGCCGGAGTCGCGGCCGGGCTCGCGCGGCGGAGTCGCGCTACGGCACCGGCAGATAGGACCACGCTTCGTAGCGATACGCGTTCCAACGCGTTCCGCGCGGCTCGAGTCGCACGTCGATGGAGCTCTTGCCGCGCGTGAACGCAGGAGGCAGCTCGAATTCGTCCTCGAGCCAACGCCGCAGCGGGTTCGAGCGCGCTTGGTACCACGTCCCGACGTACGCTCCGTCGACGTAGACCTCCGCCTGCTGCGGCGCGAGCGCCTGATCGCTGAGCCGGCGCACGCGCACGCCGTCGTTGTCGCTGCGGAGCGCGAGCCGGAAGCCGTGCGAGCCGACGGCGCGGCGCCCCGCGTCGGAGTGCGCCGCTCCGGTTCCGGCGCCTTCGAATTCCGTGCCGAGCGGCGGCAGGAGCACGCCGCTGGGATCGCTCCAGGCGTGCGCCGTCTCGGACGCGAGATCGCCGACCTCGAGCAAGTCGCTGCGCTCGATCCCCGGCGCGCTTTGGGCGTAGAACAGCGCGAGCGTGCGGTACTCGGCCGACTCCGTGTTCGTCGGACCGTGCTCCAAGCCGATCGCGACCTCGCGCTCCCAAGCGATCGGGGCGTGCAGGAAGCAGCGATAGCAGGCGGTCTCGTCGCGCAGCAGCTCGAGCTTCCACTCGGGGTAGCCGTGCAGGGGCAACGTGAAGGGGCGATCGACGCCCGTGTCATACCAACCCCAGTCGAAGAACTCCTCGGTACCGGTTCCGTGCAGCGCGGGGGAGCGACGCCCATCGAGGTAGATGCGCTCATCGCCCTCGAGGAAGAGTCGGCCCCGCGGCGGCGCATTGCTCGTGCGCCAACCCATGGAGGCGATCACGGCGGCGAGGCGACCGCGGCCGGTCGCGCGCAGCACGTTCACGTCTTCGCCGTTGCGAGGTGCCAAGTTCTCGCGCAGCTCGCCCCGCAGATGGCCGAAACTCGCGGGCGGCGCTCCGGGGCGCCAATCGATGCGCACCGCGAGGTCGACGCTCTGCTCGGCGTAGAGCTCCAAGCGAGCGTGCTGCGCGAACGGCATCGGGAGATCGATCCAGCCCTTCGCATCCGCGGGCGCGAAGCCGAAGAGCGCCGCTTGCACCGGACCGCTGCCGAGCTCGTTGCCGAAGAGGAATCCGAGGGGCGCCTCCAGCGCCGCGGTCGCCTCGCGCTCCCAGGTCGCGCGGAGACGCAGCCCTTGCGCGAGTGTCGGCGGGAGCTCGAAGACGAGACGCTCGATCACTCCCCCTCCGGCGTGCTCGAAGAGAAGGAGAGGCTGCCCCGGTGCGGCGGTGCCGCGGATCTGTAGGCTCTGATCGCCGAGGCGCGCTCGCGGAGCTTGCGCGGCCTCCGAGAGTCGCGCCACGGCGGCGGAGACATCGTCGAAGCGCGGGTCATGGCTCGAGGCCTCGCGCGCGTCGCGATAGCGCACGCCCTGGAACGCGAAGAAGTTCGGTGCTCCGGTCGTGGTGATCTTCAGCCCGCGCCGGAAGTTCAGCGGATAGAAGACGAACGGACCGCCGGGGGAGACGCGATCATCTCCGGCGAGGGGATGGAGGAACGGCGCGCGCGTTCCGGAGACGAGCTCCTTCAGCGGCAGCGCGATTCGCGGCGCGCTCTCGCCTTCGAAGTAGGCGCGCAGCTCGTAGTCCTCACGACCCTGTCCCGGTTGGATGGAGTCGAAGAACGCGAAATGCAGTCGCGTGAGCGCGCCGGCGCCGCGCTCATCGAAGAGCACGTGCTCGCCGTTCGCTTCTCGACGGAGCGGAGACCAGCGTCCGCTGAAGCCGTCGTCGTTGCCGCCGCCGCGATCGAACGAGGTCTGCGCGAGCAGAGTCTGGCCGCGCGGAATGACCATGAGCCGCGAGCGATCGGCGAGCTCGAGCAGCGGCGCGTTCCAACGCGCGGCGCGGATGCGTCCGCTGTCGGCGGGCGTCGGCTCCTGCGCCGCCGCGCCGCCGAGCGCGGCGGAGAGGAGGGCGATCGCGATCCCTGGTGCGCGCAGCCTCATGGCGTCAGCACCTCGAGTCCGGGCGGCGCGAGCGCTCGCAGATGCTCGACGATCTCCGCGGTGCGTTCGATCGTCTCGTCGATCTGCTCCGCGGTGGTCTCTCGTCCGATCGAGTAGCGGACCGACGCTCGCGCGAGCGCTTCCGGAACACCGGCGGCGAGGAGCACGTGAGAAGGCGCATCGTCGCCCGCGGTGCAAGCGGAGCCCGTCGACACGCAGACGCCGTATTCGTCGAGCAGCATGAGCACGGCTTCGCCGTCGACGCCGGAGAACGAGACGAAGCTGGTGTTGGCCACGCGCTCGGCGAGCGCTCCGTGGACCGTCACCCCCGGGAGGGAACGCAGCAGGCCGCGCTCCAATCGATCTCGCAGCTCGGTCCAACGGGCGGTCTTCTCCGCGAGCTCGGCGGTCGCCAAGTCGCAGGCGCGCGCGAAGCCGACGATCCCCGCCAGATGATGCGTGCCCGGCCGACGCCCGCGCTCTTGTCCGCCGCCCTGCAGCGGCGCGAGCCACGGAGCCGCCGTGCGGATCCACAGCGCGCCCACGCCTTGCGGCCCTTCGATCTTGTGGGCGGACACGCTGAGCAGGTCGAGCGGCAGCGCGGCCACGCGCAACGGCAGCTTGCCCAGCGCCTGCACCGCGTCGCTGTGGAAGATCGCTCCGACGGCGTGGGCGAGCGCGCCGATGCGTTCGAGCGGCTGCACCACCCCCGTCTCGTTGTTGGCCCACATCACCGAGACGATGCAGGTGTCCGGGCGCAGCAAGCGCTCCAACGCGTCGAGTCGCACCACGCCGTGCGCATCGACCGGCGCGAGGTCCACCTCACAGCCCTCGGTGGCCAGCGCGCGCGCCGTGTTCAGCACCGCTTCGTGCTCGATCGCACTCACGATGACGTGGCGTCGCTCGGGGCGGGCGCGGAGGGCCCCGCGGAGTGCGAGGTAGTCGCCTTCGGTCCCTCCCGAGGTGAAGACGACCTCGCGCGCATGCTCGGCTCCGAGTGAGCGGCCGACGCTCTCCCGCGCGGTCTCGAGCGCCGCCTTCGCCGCCTGACCGCGGCGGTGCACGCTGCTGGCGTTGCCGAAGCGCTCGCCTAGGTAGGGCAGCAGCGCCTCCACGACCTCGGGTCGGGGGCGGGTCGTCGCGTTGCAGTCGAGGTAGATCACGAGGTGGAGCTGGCTCAAGGCGCGCGAGGCGCGCGGTCGATGCCTGAGGCGTCGAGCGAGGTGAGGGGGAGGAGAGCTTCCGTTTCATCCTACCCCTCCCGAGACGACGGGCGAACGAGGCCAGCCATGCCCGACTCCGTACCGCGCGCCCTGGGCGTCGCGAATCACCGTGTGTTCAGCCGCATCGAGCTCGAGCTCGCCGTGCGCTATCGCTTCCTGCCGACACACCCGGCGGTCAGCGTTCCCGGCCCGGAGATGCTGATCGGGACGACGACCAATCTCTCGGCGGGCGGGCTCCTGCTCGTGGCGCAGCTCCCGGCCGGAACCAGCTTCGCCGACCTGCTGCTCGGGCGCCTCAACGTCGGGGTCGAGATCGACCTCCCGCAAGCGGATGGCTCGCCCTACACGGTGCGGTCCATCTGCCGCGTGGCCTGGATGCAGGACGTCGAGGAGCAGAGCGGCTGCTGCAACCTGGGCTTGGCGTTCCAGGAGATCACGCTCGAGCATCGCGATCGCGTGGTCGACCACGTCATTCGTTACTCGGTCTGAGGACGGCATCGCGCTGCCCTACAGGTGGCGTTTCGAAGGCGACGATGAAGCACACACGCTGCGAATCGCACGAGAGGTGGAGCTGATGACACGGCATCAATTCGCCGGTCCGGCCGTGTGCTGGGGCCGCGAAGCGCTCGAGGGCCTGCGGCAAGTCGCGGGCGGGCGCTGGCTGCTCTGGACGGATCTCGCCGAGGACGACGAGCGCTTGGCCAAGGTGCGCAGCATCCTGGCCACGGATCCCGTCGCGCTCTGCACCGTCCAGCAGGACGAGATGCGCATGAGCGGCGGCACGGATCGCTGCGCCTCGGCCCTGAACATCGCCCTCGGCGATCGCGATCTCTGCGACCTCGTCGACGCCTATCTCGGGAACTTCGAGACCGCGGCTCCGCTGGTCTGGATCCCGACCCGCCTGCAAGTGCTCTCGCGCGGCTGGGGCGCGGACAAGGTGGTCTTCGATCCCGAGATGTTCGTCGGCGACGACGTGCAGATCGACCCGGCGACCTTGCTGCAAGCCTTGGTCGTCATCGTGGACGAAGTGCTGCGCCCGACGCCTTCGCCGACGGGGCTCGCGCTCGCTTCGCACGCGTGGCGCGGCCTCTGGGATCTCCGCCGCTGGCTGTCGAGCAGTCCCGCGCAGCACGTCTCCGCGGAGATCTTCCTCGACGTCGTCGTGCTCACCTCGCTCGCGCGCGAAGTCGTGGATGGCGAGTGCGACGCGGCGCCGATCGAGCTCTGGGAGGAGCTGCTCGAAGAGGGCCAAGAGCTCTTGGCGGCGCGCTCTCTCGGCGCGTTCCTGCGGCAGCGCATGGACGAACCCGCGGCGCTCGAACGCCTCGAGCGCTTCGCTCTCGGCGTGGGCTTCGCGGGTCCCGCGGGCTTCGTGATCGGGGTCGGCGAGTGCTGCGATCAGATCGCGCGCTGGTTGGCGAGCGAAGGCCGCGGCCGCGATGCCGCGCGCGCGCTGCCGATCGCCGCACGTTCGACCGTCGATTGCGGAGGCGAGCTCGGCGCGGAAGCCTGGCAGCGCCTGCTCAGCGCGAAGGCCTAGCCCTCAGAAGCGCGGCTCGAGCTTCAAGCGCTGGAGCAGCGCCGCGCGCTCGCGCGAGACTTCGTAAGCCACGACGCGCTCGATCATCGTCGCTTCGCCCGGCGGCGGCTCGACGCCGAGCACGCGGAGCAGCGCGTACCCATCGCGGGTCGGCAGCGGCTCCGAGGTGCTCTCGGGGGCCAGAGCGAACGCCGCATCCACGACGGCCTTCTCGGCGCGCGTGGACAAGCGCGTCAGCCATCCGAGGCGCCCCTCGAACTCGCGGCTCGCCTCGTGATCGGAATGCAAGCGCGCGGCTTCGCCGAAGGAGAGCTCCCTGCCGATGCGCGCGCGCAGCTCCACGAGCATCGCGCGGGCCTCCGGGAGCTTCCGCGAGACGAGCGGGTTACCTTCCGCGGCGCCGCGGCAGAGGATCCAGGCGACCGAGCGACGCTCGCCGAGCGCGCGGTCGAAGTCCCCGCGTCGCGCCAAGTAGTGCTCCCGCCAACCCGCGGCATCGCGCTGCGAGGCGACCAGCGCGTGCAGCCAGGCGCGCGTGCGGAAGTTCGGATCGACGCGCAGGCTCGCTTCGTCGTGGCCGAGCTGTGAGAGGTACTCCGCGAAGGGCAGACCGGAGAGTCGGGGGTGCTCGGCGAGATCCGCCCGCATGCGCGCGAGCTCGGCATCGAGCTCGGGCGCTTCCAAGAGCACGCCGCGCCGCCGCGCTTCCTGAGCGACGGAGGCCTCGACCGCGGCGTCGCGCGCGAGCTCGAGCAGCGCTTGGCGATCCAGCAGATCGCGCACGGCTCCGCCGAGCTCGGCGACGGTGAGCTCCTCGCCTTCGATGCGCGCCGCGAAGCGCGAAGGATCGCTGACCGATGCGCTCGCGACGGCCTTCGTCTTGTCTCCGAGCCAGAGCTGGCTCTGGGCCGGCGTCGGGGTCGCGTTCGCCCCGAGGCCCAGATCTTGCGCGACGAGCTTCTCGAGCAGCAGATCCACTCGCGCCAAGCGCTCGAAGCTCGCGCGATCGATGCCTTCGCGCGCGAGCCATTCTTCGAGCTTGCCCTGCTTCGCCTTCTCGAGCTCCACTCGAGTGCGGGAGAGGAACGCGCTCCACTCGGCTGCGCTGACCGCGATCCCGCGCCGCGTCGCCTCCGCTTCGACGAAGTGGCGCTTCACCAGATGCTCGAGCGCGCGCTGCCCCTGCGGCGAACGCCGATGCACGCGGCCGATGAATTCGTCGAACTCCGCATAGCTCATCTGGCCGCGCGCGAAGCGGAAGGCCACCGCGTCGGGTGTCGCTTCGCGAGCGGTCTGAGCCAGGGACGGAGCGCCGAAGAGGAGAACGAAGAGCAGAGCGGAGGAGCGCATGTGGTGCGCTCAGTGTCGGCGCGCGCCGGCGCCGGCGTCAACGCGCGGCGGCCCGAGCGGCGGAGAGCTGAACTCGCGGCCGACCGCGGTGCAGCGTGCACTCGATCCGCGCGCCCCGGCGCGGTGCGGCGGCGAAGAGCAGCTCGGCGATGGGATCCTCGAGCTCGCGCGAGACGCAGCGGGCGACCTCGCGCGCGCCGTGCTTCGGGGACCAGGCGCTCTCGGCGATCCAGCGCAGGATGGCGCGCTGCACGCGGAGGCCCACACCCAGTCCGCGGATCTTCGCGCGCAGCTTCTCGATCTCGAGGGCCGCGATGCGCTCGCAGTCCGCGACGCCGAGGTCGTCGAAGACCAGCACCTCGTCGAGGCGTGCGAGGAACTCGGGGGCGAAGACCTTCTTCAGAGCTCCTTCGACGAGGCCTTGCCGCTCGCGCGCGCTCACCTCTCGCCCGCCTCCGAATCCGACCGACTCGCTGGCTTCGTGCAGCTCGCGCGTTCCGACGTTCGAGGTCATGAGCACCAGCGTGTCGCGGAACGAGGCGGTCTTCCCGCGGCCATCGGTGAGCCGTCCGTCGTCGAGGACCTGGAGCAGCACCTGGTGGAGCTTGGGGTGAGCTTTCTCGACCTCGTCGAAGAGCACGACCTTGCCGCCCGCGGATTGCAGCGCTTCGGTGAGTTGCCCGCCCTCTTCGTGGCCCACGTAGCCCGGCGGGGCGCCGATCAGCTTCGAGTACTCGTGGCCGGCCGAGAACTCCGAGCAATCGACGCGGATCAGCGCACTCCGATCCCCGCAGAGCAGCTCGGAGAGGGCCTTCGCGAGGGCGGTCTTGCCGACGCCGGTGTTCCCGACCAGGAGGAAGGCCCCGAGCGGGCCATCGCTGCGCCCGAGCCCGGCGGCGTGCTTGCGCACCCGATGCGCGAGGCTGCGCAGCGCGTGGCGCTGGCCGACGATGCGGCGGGACAGTCGCGCTTCGAGGTCGGTGGCTCGCGCGCGCCAGTCGTCGCTCCGCGCCGCGGGCAACGCCTCACGGCTCTCGGACTCGGCACTGTCGGCGGGCAGCCCGACATGGTGGATCTCGAGCGCCGGGTTCACATCGATGCAGAGCTGGTAGAGGAGCTCTTCGGCGGCGCCGCGATCGAGCTCGGAGCGCGCGGCGAGGGCCGGTTCCAGGCAGTGGCTCCAACCGACCACGCAGGCGCCGATGACGGCGCGGCGATAGCCGTCCTTGTCGAGGCGGTCCGGCGATCCCAGCGCGCGCGCGAGCTCCGCCGGAGCGATCTGGCGGATGCGCACGAACTCGTCGCTGAGGTCGAAGTACTTGTAGATGACGCTGGGCGAGCGACGCTCCACGAGTCGTCTCCGTCGAAGGCCCTGGTCCGGCGCTCGCGCCAGAGGGAGGCGCGGGCCGGGCGAAGGGTGGGGGGAAGGGGGCAACGCGGGGTACTTCGACCGGGGCGCCGAGCGAGCGTGACGCGAGGAAAAACGCGCGTGCCCCCGAGGAGGTCGCCGCCGCGAACTCGTCGCGCGCCTCGATCGTCGCTACACTGCGGCGAGGCCTCCCGAGCACGGAGGCGCGGTTCGGTCCCGATCGAGGCGGCGAGGTCATGAGCGAAGGCGCGGAGCGCGACGAAGTCCAGTTCCTGGCTCGGTGCGTCCACCGCGGATTCCTCGGCGCCGACGCGGCCCGCGAGGCGCTCGCGGCACTCCGCGAAGGGCAGCCCGTCGATCGGACGATCGTCGAGCGCGGCCACTGCAGCGAGAAGCTCTGGCGCTGGATCCGGCGCACCGAGGCCGGCGCGAAGCCGATCTTCCCCGGCTACAAGGTCGGCAAGCTGCTCGGCGTCGGCGGGACGGCCGAGGTCTTCGAGGCGATCGACGAGAGCACGGGCAAGCGCGTCGCGCTGAAGATCCTCTCGATGCTCGAGGTCGCGAAGCCGGAGTCGAAGCGCCGCTTCCTCCGCGAATCGAAGCTGCTGATCGAGCTCGACCACCCGAACATCGTGAAGGGCTTGCGCCTCGCGCGCTTCGAGGACGTGTACTTCCTCGCCATGGAGCTCGTCGAGGGCTGCACCGTGCTCGAGATCCTCGACTCGCGGACGCAGCTAGACGAGGACAGCGCGCTCTACGTGGTCCTGCAGGTAGCGCGAGCGCTCGAGTATCTCCGCCAGCAGGGCATCGTCCACCGCGACGTGAAGCCGGGGAACATCATGGTGGCCTCGGGGGAGCGCGTGAAGCTGATCGACCTCGGCTTCGCGGCGCGCTCCGCCGAAGGCGAGCCGACGGCTCCCGACGAGACCAGCGAGACCACGCTCGGCACGGCGGCCTACCTTTCTCCCGAGCTCGCGCGCGGCAACGTCGATGTCGACATCCGCAGCGACATCTACGCGCTGGGCGCCACCCTCTACCAACTCGTGCTAGGCAAGCTCCCGTTCGAAGGCGCGAGCAGCGAGGAGGTGCTGCGGAAGCAGGTCGTGGATTCGCTCTCCGCCGTCGACTTGAAGGGCCGCAAGATCTCGCCGCACCTGCACTACTTCATCGAGAAGATGATGGCCAAGGAACGCGAGCTGCGGTACCAGGACCCGCACGAGCTGATCCTCGACATCGAAGCGCAGATCCGCGGCAAGAAGTCGCTCGAGTATTCGCGCGAGGGCGATGGAGACCTGCGCCCCGACCTCGATCAAAGAGCCGCGCCCTCGGCACCGCCGATCGCGCGTCCGATGTCGCGCCGACCGGGACGCACGCGGAGACCGCAGTGAGCGAAGCGAGCGGTGCTGGCGCTCCTCCGTTCGAATGGACCTGCCGGCGTTCGGGCCGCTGCTGCACGCACGGCGAAGGGCGCGTCTGGCTGCTGCCCGGCGAGGAAGAAGCGCTCGCCGCGTTGCTGGAGCTCCCGCTCGAGCGCTTCCGCGCCGAGCACGTCGTGCAAGTCGGTGACGGGCGCTCGCTGAAGACGCCCGGTGGGCGTTGCACGCTCCTCGCGGGTTCCAACGAATGCACGGTGTACGCCGCGCGGCCGGCGCAATGCGCGAGCTTCCCGTACTGGCCGGCGATCCTGGAGGGCGGCTCCGCCTACGAGCGCGCGCTCGCGATCTGCCCGGGCTTGCGCCCGCGCGTGCCGGAAGACGTGCGCGCGCGCGCCTTCGCCGCGCTGCGCCTGCTCTACGCCGAAGTCGAGCGCGAGATCGGCGAGAAGAACCCGCGCTGCGATCTGCGCGGCGTTTGCTGCGACTTCGAGAAGAGCGATCACGTGCTTTATGCGACGCGACTCGAGACGGACTACGCCGTCGCCGTGGCGCAAGCGCAGGGGCCCGCGCTCGCGCCGGCCGCGGCGCAGGCGCCGAGCGAGCGCAAGCTGTGTCCCTTCTGGAAGGGCGGGCGCTGCTCGCATCGCGAAGGGCGCCCGCTCGGCTGTCGCATCTACTTCTGCGATCCCGGCTACGACGGGCCGCCGCTCTACGAGCGCTTCCATGCGGCGCTCCAAGCCCTCTGCGCCGCGAGCGGCTACCCTTACGCCTACGGGCGCTTCGTGAACGAGCTGCCGGAGGCTGCCTCTCTCGCGCCCTCCGTCGCCGCCGCGGAGCGCCGCAGCGAGGAAGGTCGATGACGCGCTCGTTCGGATTCCGCTCGTTCGGATTCAAAGCCTGCGTGCTCGCCGCGTGGCTCGCGGCGTGCGGCCCGCTCGCGGCTCAGGAGCCCTCGGTGGAGGACGCGGGGCGACGCGCTCGCGCGATCGAGGAGAACAACCGCGCGGTGGAGGCTCTCGAGTCGGGGCGCCTGGACGAGGCGCTCCAAGCGTTCGAGCGCGCCCACGCCGCGTCGCCCGCCGAAGCAGGCATCGCCGCGAACTACGCCGAAGCGCTGCGCCGCCGCGGCGACCAATCGCTCGAGGGGCGCAAGTGGGATGCCGCTCGCGCGGACTATCAGCGCGCCGCCGAGCTCGCCCCCGAGCGCTCGTCGTTCGCCTTGCTCGCGGCGCTCGTGCCCTATCGTCGCGGACGCTGGAAGGAAGCGGAGCAGGCCCTCGCCGCGGTGATCGAGCGCCATCCCGCCGAAGCCGAGGCCTATCTCGCGCGCGGCTCCTGCCAAGTGCGCTTGCTCGACGTGCGCGGCGCGGTCGAGACCTGGAAGCGCGGTCTCGAGCGCGCGGCGGATCACGCGGGACTCCTCGCCGCGCTCGAGCGCTACGGTCCGGAGGCCGCGCTCGAGGCCGAGCTCTATACCGAGCTCACGCAGAACTTCGCCTACCACTTCCATCTCGGGCAGAGCGAGGTCGCACGCGAAGCGCCGTCGCTGGGGCGCGATCTCGAGAACGCGTTCCTCGCCTGCCAGCGCTACTTCCTCGATCATCTGCCGCGCGAACGCATCCACGTGCTCGTGTACGCGCGCGGCGAGTTCCAGCGCGTGACGCGGGTCGAGGGTTGGGTCGGCGGGCTCTTCGACGGGCGCATCCGCGTGCCGCTCGATCGCTATCAGGCCGAGCGCGAGCAGCTGGCTCCCGTGCTGCGCCACGAGCTCGCGCACGCGTTCGCTCACGATCTCGCTCGCGGCGCGCCGCCGACCTGGTTCGACGAAGGGCTCGCGCAGATCCTGGAGGGCCGCGATGTCGCCGCGGCGCGCGCGCGTCTCGCGGCGGGGGGCTTCCCCGCGCTCGCCGATCTGCGCGGGCCGTTCCTCGGCCTCGGCGATGTGGGGCGCGTGCGCGCGGCGTACGACGCCGGCCACGTGCTGACCGCCGAGCTCGAGCGGCGCTTCGGGCGCCTCGCGCTGCGCGACTATCTGGAGCGCCTCGCGCGTGCGCGCGCCGCGGTGGATGCAGGGGAGAGCGAGGCGGAGATCGATCCGGAGCTGCTCTTCACCGAGGTCTTCGGCCTCGAGTTCGAGCCCTGGGTGCAGCAGGTCTCGGCGCAGGTGAGGCGCGAAGCAGAAAGGCGGTGACGCCCTTCGGATCGCGGCGTCGAGGGGCGCCTTTGCGATCCGCGGAGGTGCGCGCCGAGAGCCCTCGGTGCGCGGCTCTCGTGCGTTCCTGTCCATGTACGATCCGGAAGAACTCCCGCCGTCGCCCCCGAGCCGCGTCGAGGAGCCCGCGGCGCTGTCGCGAGACGCGCGTCCCGTGCGGCGCAGCGGTCCGCGAGAGAAGCTCCTGTTCGCGGGAGAGCGCGCGCTCAGCGAGGAAGAGCTGCTCTCCCTCGTCCTCGGCTCGGGGGTGGCCGGTCAGCCCGTGCGCGAGGTCGCTCGCGCTCTGCTCCGCGATGCCGGCGATGTCGTGCGCCTGCTCGCGCGCTCCGCGCGCGAGCTCTCCGCGGTGCGCGGCGTCGGTCCGGCGCGCGCCGCGCGGCTCGCCGCGGCGCTCGAGCTCGCGCGTCGCGCGCTCTCGGCGCCGATGCCGCCGCGGGCTTGCGTGCGGAGCGGCGCCGAGGTGGACCGCATCTATCGCGCGCGCCTCGCCGCGCTCGAGCGCGAGTGCTTCCTCGTCTTGCTGCTCGATGCGCGTCATCGGATCTTTCGCGAGGAAGTGGTGGTCGAGGGGACCTTGGTCGCGGCGCCCGTGGATGCCCGCGAGGTGTTCCTGCCCGCGGTGCGCTGGCGCGCCGCGGCGGTCCTCGTCGCCCACAACCATCCCTCCGGAGATCCGCGGCCCTCGCCCGCGGACCACGAAGTCACGCGGCGCTTGCAGCGCGCCGGAGAACTCCTCGGCATCCCGCTCGTCGATCACGTGGTGATTGCGCGCGAAGGCTATGTCTCGTTCCTCGAGAACGGCTGGCTGTGAACGCGCTCGCGAGCGGGGCTCCGAGAGCGAGCGAGAATCGCTCACGAACGCACCGCAGCGACGTCGGGCGCTGCGCCAGCAACGATCGGAGCGGTCTTATCTGCTAAGCCTCTCAACCGGGAGACCAGAGCACTTGGCCGGCGATCGCCGTCGCGACGATCGCCGCCGTCTCGAGGCGCAGGACCTGGGGGCCGAGCGAGGCCCGATGGGACGGCGCAGCGCCGAGGGCCTCGATCTCCTGCGTTTCGAAGCCGCCTTCGGGGCCGATGACGAGCAGCCATGGTCGCGTGCGAGGCAAGGCGCGGGCGAGCTCGATCCAAGGAGGCGCCGCAGCGCCCGGAACGAAGAGCACGCGCTCGACCTCGGGGGCGGCCGGAAGGTCCGCTGCGTCGAGCGGCGGCGCGATCGACTGGGTCTCGGGCAAGCCGCATTGCTTCACGGCCTCGTGCATGCAGCGGCGGAGGCGCTCTTCGGCGCGCTCCTCGAGATCGCGCACCGAGCGCGCGAAGCGCGTGGGGAGGAAGCGATCGCAGCCCGCTTCGGTGCAGCCGCGGATGAGCTGCCCGAGGAGCTTGCCCTTCGGTGCGGCGGTGGCGAGCCAGAGGGGTGCTGCCTTCCGCGGGAACGGCGCCAGTTCCTCGAGCAGCTCGAGCTCGACTTCGTGTTTGCGGGTGGCCGCGACGCGCGCGCTGCGCCGGCGTCCTTCGCGATCCTGTGCGATCCAGAGCTCGCCGACGCGCACGCGCAGCGCGCGCAGGAAATGCTGCGCGTCTTCGCCGGTCACCACCGCGCGACCGCGGTCGGGAAAGGAATCCAGGGGAACGATGCGCACTCGTGAGTCGCGGTCGTATCGGGAACGCGTGAGCGCGAGCCTCGCGGCTCGCGTCGGCGCGGCCTTTGACGGCCGCCGTCGCGCAACGCTAGCATGCGCCGCATCCGTTGGCCGAGTCGCTGGTTACCGACGGCGCGGCGAGCGATAGCGGCACGCGGAGACGAGCTCTTCGAGCTGCGGCGCCTCGAGCGCGGAGCTCCGCGGCCCTCGGCGATCTCTGCTGTGTCCTCCCTTTCTCGACTCGCGCTTTCCTCCTCTCCCCGGCAGCACCGTCTCGCGAACCTCCCGCCTCCGCGGGCCGCGACGGGCTCCTCCTCGATCCAAGGTTCCCAGCAGCACAGGTGAGCATGGCGTCCGACCTGGTTCTCGTGATCGAGGGCGGCGAGCGCGACGGCGAGCGCTTCGCGCTGCGCTCCAACCGGCTGACCATCGGTCGCGCTCCCGGCAGCGACCTCTTGCTGAAGGACGGCTCGGTCTCCAGCAAGCACGCGCTCCTGAAGCTCGAAGGGATCGTGCTCGAGGTGGAGGACCTGGGCAGCACCAACGGCACCTTCGTCGACGGAGAAAGAGTCGAGCACGCCCGGGTCGAGATCGGCGGAAGCTTCCAGATCGGCAAGATCCGGTTGCGCCTCGATCGCGCCGGGGACGCGGGCAAGACGGGCGTCGGGATCGCTCGACCCGAGCCGGCGGCTCGCGCCAGCGAGAGCGCCGCCGCGGTCGCGAGCTCGCCCTCGCCCTCGGCCGCTCCGGGGCCCGCGCGCGCTTCCTCGACGCGGGCAGCGTCCGCGGACGACGAGGGCGCGTCGAGCGGTCGCTCGGAAGAGCTGAAGGCGTTGGCCATCGGCGGAGCGGGAGCTGCTCTCGTGCTCGCCCTCGGGTTCTTCGTGCTGCGCGGCGAGTCGCCCGCGGCACGCCTGGTCGGCGAGACCGACGATGCGCCTCTGCCCTCGCGCATCTCGCTCGGCAGCGACGCTGGCTTCGAGCTCGAGGAGCGCGACCCCGCGGTCTCCTGGGAGACCATCGCGGGGAGCTCCGGCGAAGCGACCCGCACCACCAGCGGAGCGGCGGAAGGACAGCGCTGTCTCAAGGTCGCGCTGTCGTCGGCCTTGGGAGAACGCTACGTGCCCTCGGTCGGCGTCGCCCTCGCCCAGAACCGCATTCCTAGTCTGGCCGCCGGAGAAGCTCTCGACTTCACGGTGCTCGCACGCGCCGACGCCGAAGCCGGGGCTGCCTTCGCCGCCCGCTACCAAGTGGACGACGATCCGACCTCGCCGGCGACGGTGACCCGCGGGGCGCTCTTCGCGGACGCCCCGGCCGCGGAGGAGGCGCCCGGCTGGAAGAAGCTGGCACTCCGCGTGGCGCAGCTCGACGAAGCCGCGGGGGAAGCGAACTTCGACCTCGGCTTGCTCGCGTGGAGCGCTCGCGGCGGGAACGTGCATTTCGACGGGGCGACGGTCGCTCTGCCGCCCCCGGGCAGCGCCGCGCCGACCCAGGGGATCGCCCAGCCCGAGCGCGTCGAGCTCGACGGCGACGGCCGGTTCCACTTCGTCTGGTCCGGCTTGGGCAGCGCGCTCGTCGGTCGCTGGTCCCACCGCGGCGAGTCGCGCCGCTTGGCCTTGGTGCGCGATCTCGTGTTCGTGCCGCTCGAGTCCGCGCGCCCGCTGTGGATGGACCCCAATTTCGCGCCGCTGCTCGCCGCCGGCGCGAGCGGGACGCGGCGCATCCCGGCCAGCTATCTGCGCGACGGCTCCGGTCCGATCGACCTGCGCTGGAGCTGGACCAAGGCGCCGCGCGGATCGCGCCACGTCGTGGTGTTGAAGCTCGGCCGCGCGGGAGCCGGACCTCTGCCGCCCGTCTCGTTCGTGCTCCCCGGCGTCTTGCTCGGGGGCAGCGAGGACGAAGCGACGGCGCGCTTCGGCGGCGATGAGCTCGTCGCCAACTGGATCCTGGACGAGGACGCCGCGGCGCGTCGCAGCGGCGACGCCTATCCCGCGGTCGGGGCCTCGGACGAAGTCCTGGACGGCGTCGTCGGCCTCGGTTTCGGCAGCTTCGAGCTGCGCAGCGCCTTGCGCCTCGATCGCCCCGTGCGCGCCGAGACGCGCCGCGTGCGCGGCGGCGTCCTGGTCTCGCTCTGGGCCGAGCTCGGCGCCGAGGAGAACCTCTCGGTGACGCTCGGTCCGATCGATGCGCCGAGCGATCTCGAGGTGGAGACGGCGAAGCGCACCGCGCAAGGCCACGCGTCCGCCGGGCGCATCGGCGCCGCCGTGGCCACGCTGCGCGGCGTGCTCGATCGCGCCGTGCTCGTGCCGAACGCGAACGCCAAGCGCGCGCGCACGAACGTGGAAGTCGTGGTGCGCAATCAATACGGGCCGCTGGTGAAGCAGCTCGGCGAGTCGATGGCCTCGGCGGTGCAGCGCTTCGATGCGGTGCGCCGGCGCGCGGAGCAGGCGCTCGCCGTGGGATCGCCCGACGAGCTGCGCGCGCTGCTCACGCAGATCGAGGAAACGCAGGGCCTCGCCGAGATCTACCAGGCGACGAGCTACGGTCCGGAGATCGACCGCCTCCGCGCGAATCTGCGCGCCGGCCTCGAAGCCGCCGCCGTCTCCGACCCGCGCCGCGCGGCGCTGCTGCAGCTCGCCGACGACCTGAGCCAACGGCGCGCGGCGAGCGGCGATGCCTCTCCTTCGCCGCTGGCGGAGCACTTGCGGTCGCGCGCGCAATGAGCGCCTCCGCAGCTCTGGTTCACGCGTCCGCGCCCGCGCTGGGGCGGCGGCTGGTTCTGTTCCTCGCGCCATCCTGTTCGAGGTGATCGTGGCGAAGCTCGCGACTGGGATCGACGTCGGCACCACGGCGGTGCGCATCCTCCAGGGCTACGACAAGAAAGGCGTGTTCACGCTCAGCGCTTTCGTGAGCGCGCCGCGGAGCGGTGAGCCCGCCACCGAGGCGCTGGTCGCGGCGCTGGATGGCGCGCGCGTGAAGCCGGGGGCGGCGCGCATCGGCGTCACGGGGCGCGACGCGATGTTCCGCTACCTGCAGATCCCCGATACGGGGAACGCGCAGCTCGAGAAGTTCGTGAGCTTCGAGATCTCGGAGCTGAACGAGCAATCCGGCGGCGACATCGTGGGTGGGTTCAATCTCCTGCACCCGCCGAGCCTCTCCGACGAGGTCACCGTCGGCATCGCGCTCACCAAGGCCTCGCTCCTCGAGGAGCTCGCGAGCGAGCTCAAGTCCTCGACCAAGCTGCGCGCGAAGGGCTTCTCCCCGAACGCGGTCGCGCTCTTCGATGCCTGGGTCCGCACGAACCCCGAAGGCGGCAGCACGGTGCTCCTCGCTTCGATCGGCGAGGAGAACACCGACGTCGCCATCGCGAATGGCACCGACCTCTACTTCGCCCGCAACCTCTCGGGCGGCGCGCGCTTCTTCGTCGAGACCTTGCGCGAGAAGATGCGCGTCTCGCGCGAGGAGGCGATCGCGATGCTCCGCGACCAAGCCGACCTCGACCCGGCGAAGAAAGGCAGCTACGCAAGCCCGAAGGCCGAGAAGGTCACGCAGGCCTTGCTCGCTCCCGCGGGCCAGTTGAACTCGCTGCTGCAGAGCGCGCAGATGTTCGCGCGCACGCAGGCGAAGATCTCCGAGCTGAAGGTCGATCGCATCCTGCTCTGCGGCGGCGGCGCCCGGACCGGCGGCCTCTGCGCCTATCTCGCCGCGACGACCGGCATCCCGGTCGAGCTCTTCGATCCCTTCGATGACATCGATCTCTCCGAGCTCCCGGACGAGGTCTTCGAGGCTATCGAGGCGCAGCGCCTCGAAGCGGTCGTCGCGCTGGGGCACGCGCTGGCGGAAGCCGACGCCAAGCTCTATCAGCTCGAGATCGTGCCGCCGTCGCTCGCGCGGCGGCGAAACCTGCTGCAGCGCACGAGCTTCCTCGTCGCCGCGGGAGTGATCGCGATCGCGTACCTGATCCTGGCCTACGATCGCGCAGCGGAGACGCGGGGCATCCTCGAGCGCTACCAGAAGACGCACAACGCGCGCGTGAGCGCGCTGCTCGCCGCCGACCAGCAGGCGACGCGCGCGGCGGAGTCCTTCACCGAGCTCTGGGGGCGCTCGGCGCACCTCGAGCCGTGGCTGCAAGCGGCTCCCGCGCTGCTCGGCGCGCTGGAGACCGTGCAGAGCGTCCTGCCCGAGGACTTCACCATCGAGCGTGCGCAGCTCGCGCGCGTCTCGAGCGCCGGAGGCTCGGGCGTCGACGGACGGCCGGTCGTGCACATCGCCATCCACTACATGCAACGAGGCGGCGACTGGGCGCGCGATCGCCGCTCCTTCTACGAGAACGGTCTCCTCGCGCCGGGTCGCTTCTCGCCGCAGCAATGCCGCGTGCTCGAAGGCGCGAAGGTGCCGCAGGCGATGAAGCGCGCGTCGCTGGTGCTCGAGATCGATCCCTTCGCGCCGACGCGCGAAGTGGAGCCCGACGCGGAAGTCGCCGAGGCGGAGACGGAGGGCGAGAAGTCGCGGTGATCCCGCGCACGCGAACCTCATGGACCTGAACGAGATCTGGCAGTCGCACAAGACCTTCATCCTCGGCGTGCTCGCGAGTGCGATCGTCTTCCTGCTCGCGAAGTGCACGTTGATCGGCGGCGCCGAGGAGCAGGCCGCGAAGCTCCGCGCTTCGATCCAACGCTCGAGCACTTCGGTGACGAGCCCGCCGCCGAAGCCGCGCCCCGCGGGCGCGCGTCGCGCGCCGGTCGGGCTCTATGCCGAGGACGCGGGGCGCGCGCTCGCGCGCGAAGCCGAGCGCGAGGAGCAGGCGTTCCGCGCCTACGCCGAAGCCGCGCACTTCGTGAGCCGCACGACCTGGCCCTTCCGGAGCGACGTCTCCTTCGTGGTGCCGAAGGGCACGCCGCAGCCGTCGTTCCTCTGCTCGGAAGCCGCCGCCGCGCTCGACGCGTTCTGGCGCGCGGCGCTCGCGACGCGCTGGACCGGCAAGCGCTTCGTCGAGCACTTCGAGAAGTATCCGAAGGACGGGGCGACCGAGGGGCAGCTCTCGCGTCCCGAGCGCTTCCTCGTCGCCCTCGATCTCGCCGATCGCGTGTTGCACCTCGCGGCGCACCACAAGCTGACCATCGAGGTGAAGGCTCTAGACAAGGGCAGCGGTGCCACGCGGCGTTCCTCGCCCGATGAGAAGCAACTCCTCGGGGCGGAGATCTCGGTCGAGCTGGCCGTGCGCGGTTCTTCGCGCCACGTGCGGCTCTTCCTGAGCGACGCGCTCGGCAGCGGCGGCGAAGCACTCGCGCGGAACGCCGATGGCGAGGATCGCGTGCCGATCGAGGGGCAGAGCGGAGCGAACGCGTACTTCCGCCGCGAAGGGCGTCCCTGGCCGCTGCAGCCCGAAGCGCCGACGAGCCTCGCCTTCGAGGCCAGCAGCGAGAACAAGGACGGCGACGTCGAGCTCCAGCTCACCGTGGTCGCGCGTCTGCTCTCCGAGCTTCCGAGTGCGCCGTCCGATGACGAGCGTTGATCATCCCACCGCAACAGCACTGAAGGTCTGATCCGTGAACAAGGAGATGGTCACTTGCGGTGTGGTCGCCGCGCTCGTCGCCGGGCTCTACTTCCTCGGAGGTGAGCGTCCCGCGGAAGCCGCGCGCGTCGTGCAGCGCGAGCGCGGGAAGATCGCCGCGCGGAACCTCTTCCTCGACTTGGAGGTGGCGCCGGTCCATCGCGTCGATCGCCTCGATCGCGTGAGGAACCCCGACGACATGCGGCGCTTCGTGGACCTGCGCGAGCGAGATCCCTTCGCGCGGCCGCGCATCGGCGTGCGCCTGGCGCTCCCCGATCTCGTCCCGCCGCAGGTCTTCGCCGACGAGCTCGAGCTCTTGCCGCCGCCGCCGGCGCCGCATGGATCATGGAAGCTGCTGGGCAGCTTGCTGCGCGGTACGCCTGCGGCGTTCCCGGCCGAGATCGTCGCGCCGGCAGAAGAGACCGCTGCGACCTCCGCGGGAGCCGAAGGCGCCTCCGCCGAAGAAGGCGCGCCCAGCGAAGGAAGCTCCGAGAGTCGTCCCGCGGCGTCGTCGGCACAGGACGCGCCTTGGCAGGGACCGCGCCTCGCGGGGATGGCCGTGACCGATCTCGCGCGCGCGATCGCCGAGGTCTGGGAGCAGCGTTGGGCCGAAGGCCGACCCGAGTGGATCGATGGCGCTTATGAGCGCTGGCTCGAGGTCGCACCGAACGACCTCCAGGGACTCGTCGGTCGAGCGCGCTGGCTCGACGAGTCGCTGCGCTGGGATGAAGCGTTCCTCTTCTTCCGCGAGAAGCTGATCGGCGCGCAAGGCGAGGGGCCGCACGGCCGCGATCCGCGCTCCCTCCTCGCGTACGGCCGCTTCTTGCAGCGCACGGGCCTCCGCGACGACGGCGCGAGCTATCTGCAGCGCGCGGTCGAGGCCCTCGGCTCCGTTCCGCTCGTGGCGGCCGAAGCGCAGGCGCTCTGGCGCGAAGCGGCCGAAGGGCTCTGCGCGAGCGGGCGCGCCGCCGTCGCCTTCGCGACGCGTCCCGCGCAGCCGATCGAAGCGGCCACGTGGGCGATGATCGTGCGCGCGGCCTACGGAGCCGGTGAGCTCGCCGAGCTTGCGAAGCTCGCGGCTGCGGGGGCCACCGCGCTCGCTGCGGCGTCGGGTGACAAGGACGCTGCGTGGTTGCACGCACGCGCGCTGGCGGCCTTCCTCGAGCGGAGCTCGCAGGTGAAGCCGCGCGCCGATGCGGTCGAGGCCCTGATCGCGCACGCGGAGTTCTTCGCGCAGCTCGGCGGGGATGCGCGTTCCCTCGGAATGGGAGCGCTCGATCTCGCCGTCGCCGCTGAGCTCGCGGCAGCGCGCTGCTACACGCTCGCGGCGGAGCGCGCCGCCGACGAGATCGGCAATCGCGGCACCGCTCCGGAGCGACGCGATGCGCTGGCGAAGGCGCGCGAAGGCGCGCTCACGACCGTGCGCCCGCTGTTGCTCGCGCTGCGCGATCGCCTGCAGGAGATCGCCGAGCGCGGCACCGCGGACACCGTCGGCGCCCATCGCGGCTTGGCGTGGATGTACTTGCTCGCGGGCGACGATCAGCTCGCCGACGTCGAAGCGGAGGCCGGACTCGCGATCGACCCCGAGGACACGTGGCTGCTCTATCTGCGCGGAGCGATCCTGCTGCGGCGCGGAGAGCTTTCGCAGGCGGCGGCGGCGCTCGCGGCGCTGCTCCGACGCGCGCCCGAGATGCAGGACGCGCTGTTCCTCGCCGGAGCCGAGGCGTGGCTCTCGAAGGACGCGGCGCGGGCGGGTTCCCTGCTCGACCGGGTCGCGAGCGGCGAGGAGCGCTTCGTGCAGGGCAGCTATCTCTCCGGGCTCTCCGAGCTCGGACGCGAGCGCCTCGAGAGCGCCGAGCAGCGCTTCCAGACCGTGCTGCGCCTCGATCCGCTGCATCATGCGGCGCGCATCGGCCAGGCGCTGGTGCGCTACGAGCGGCTGCGCGATCGCGGCGATGTCGGCGCGGTGATCGATACGCTGGAGGAAATCGCGAGGCGCCTCGAGACCGAGGACTTGAGGAGCCCGCTGCTGCGCTATGTGCGCGATCTCGTGACGCAGCTCGATCGCGCGCGGAACGCCCGCGAGTTCGAGGACCTGCTCGATCGCGAGCAACCGCTCGCGCTCTACGAGTGGGAGCCCGCGGTGGAGGCCGAAGGGGTGCCGGCGCGCCTCGCCCGCTGGGCCGCGGGGGAAGCGGCCACGGCGCCGAACGAGTACGGCGCACAGCTCATGGGCTCGGGCCTGCGCTTCTCCGGGCGCTTCAAGCAGCGCGGACGCACGTCGTTCTGGACGCAGACCTTGATCGAGCGGCCCGTGGACTTCCTCTCCGTCGAGGCCGACCTCTGGGTGCCGGCGAGCAACAAAGCGCGCGTCGGCCTCGTCGTGGGGCGCATGCCGCTCGACGCGGGAAAGGGCCCCGACCTCGCGAATGCGAGCTTCCTCTTCGGCGTCTCGAACGTCGTCGACGAAGCGACCGACCAGCGCATGACGCAGTACATCAAGACCGCCGGCGGTCAGGGGCAGGAGTGGCTCGCCGATCCGGCGTTCCTCGAGAAGCCGTTCGACTGGCCCGCGGATCGAGCGGTGCGCGTGCGTTTGGAGGCGCGCCATTACCGCGGACGCAGCGGTCCGACCGCCGAAGTGCGGCTCACGATCGGGGGCGCCTGCGTGCACCCCGGTGAGGAGTGGATCGACATGCGTCCGCTGCAGGATCAAACGGGCAGCGGCGGCTTGAAGCTCGTCTTCTTCGCCGAGGGCGACACCGATCGGCCGGCGGATCTGCGCATCGACAACATCCGCGTGCAGTACCGAGACAACTAGGATCCGTCGCTCGCCCCGCTCCGAGGCGCCGACACAACGAAGAGCCAGTCGAGGTGAAGCCCATGCACATGCCGACCCATCGCTCGACGCGCGGCTCCGCCGCGGCCGGGTTCACGCTGATCGAGCTGCTCGCGGTGATGTTGATCATCGCGATCCTGACGACGGCGCTGCTCACGACCGGCGTGTTGAAGGCCTTCACCGCCGCGGAGGAGACGCAGACCCAGGCGACGCTGAACGAGCTCAGCGTCTCGCTCGGCAACCTAGAGCGCGACCTGGGCTCCTTCCCCTCCGGCGACTGGAGGAAGTTCCGCTCGTTCGCGAACGCCCACGCGACGCGTCTCCGCGGCCTGGACGGCAAGCAGCTCGACGGCGGCAGCGAAGTGAATGCGGGCAGCGAGATCCTCTACCTGCTCTTCGAGTCGCTCGGGAAGAGCCCCGGCATCGACGAGAAGTTCCTGCAGGACACCGACGGCGACGGCTATCGCGAGTACTGCGACGCGTGGGGCAATCCGCTGGTCTATCTCTGCACGCTGACCGATGACGCGGGGCAGAAGACCAAGCTGCGCTCGGCCGAAGGCGACGGCTTCGAAGAGCACTATGTCCGCGCGGTGACCAAGGTCGATGATGACCGGCGCTCGCGCGGCTCCTGGCAGCTCCTCAGCGCGGGCGCGAACGAGATCTTCGGCGACGACGACGACCTCCAGATCTTCGGCAAGGAGTGAGAGACCTTCGATGCTGACGAGCGCGCGAGCTGCCGAGCGAAGGACCCTGCCAGTGCGCGGAGCGGGCGGCTTCACGCTCCTCGAGCTGATGGTCGTGATGGCCGTCCTGGCGATGCTCTTCGGCATGGGCACGGGGCTCTTCTCGAGCCTCTCGGTCGGCGCGCGCGGTGCGATGGGGATGATGCGCACGCTGCTGCGCGCGGCGCGGGAGCAGGCGGTGACCACGCAGCTCCCTGCCCGCCTCGAGCTCGACGCCGTGCGCGGTCGCGCGATGGGCTACCACTTCCTCGACATCGGGCAGTGGCATTTCGAGAGCCCGCTCGAGAAGGGCTGGACCGCGGATCCGCAGGGCTCGCCGCCGACGAACGCGGGGCCGTTCTGGGGCTTCGACTCGGGAGCGGGGATCGAGGTGCAGGCGAGCGGAGTGCGCGCGGAGCCGAGCGGCGGAGCCCCCGGAGGCTATGCGGCGCTCGAGAGCGGCGGACGCCTCGTGATGCCGCTCGCGGGGCGCCGCGCGTTCCAGACCGACGACGGCTTCGGTGTGGCGTTGAGCGCCCGGCTCGCCGAAGGGGCCAGCGGTCGCCTCGCTCTGCGACCGCGGACCTTCGAGCTCGCGCTCACGCGGCGCGGCGGCCTGACCGGCCGCGTGTTCCTCGCCTCGCGCTCCGAAGAGGACGAGCAGGGGCGCAGCGCCTCACGAGCCGCGGGCGATCTCAGCTTGAAGAGCGGCCCCGGCGTCGTCGTTCCCGGGCGCTGGACCCGGCTCGAGCTCGACTTCGACGGGCGCGTCGCGCGCCTGCTCGTCGACGGTCGCGTGGTGGCGCGCGAGATCCTCTCCGCGCCCGCGCGCCTCGCCGTGAACGACGGCAGCGATCTCTTGATCGGCGAGGGGATGAGCCAAGCCTGGGACCTCGATGATCTCACGCTCCGGCGCATCGCGAGCATCGGGCCCGTCGAGTTACCCGAGGGCCTCGCTTTCTCGGAGCTGCGCGGCGATGCGACCTCCGCCACCGAGATCTCGATCCACTTCGCCTCCGACGGATCTCTGGATCCCCTGCTCCATCGGCGTCCGGTTCGCGTAGCACTCTTCGAGGACGAAGGCGAAGGACGCGGTCGCAAGAGAACCTTCGTGATCGGGCTCCTCGGCGCGGTGCAAGAGGTCGTCGAATGAGCGGCATCGAAGAACGGAACGGGTGCGGCTCTCCGGGCGAGAACCTCGAGGTGCGCGGGCCGTCGGCGCCGAACGAAAGCGACCGTAGGAGCTGCCCGTCTTCGCCGAGCGAATCCGACCGCGTGAGCTGCCCGCTTTCGCCGAGCGAAAGCGACCGTATGAGCTGCCCGTCTTCGCCGAGCGAATCCGGGTATGCCATCGTGTTGGTGATCTTGTTGTTGGCGACGTTGCTCACGTTGGCGCTGCCGTTCCTGTTCGCCGTGCGCAGCCAGGCCGAGGCTTCGGCGTATCGCTTCGAGAGCGCGCGCGCGAACGCGGCGGTGCAGTCCGCTGAGGAAGATGCGAGGGGGGCTCTGGCTTCCGAGGCCGACGACCTCGCCGATCCGTTGGATCCGGTGCATCTCCGCCGCGGCGACCAGACCCCGCGTTGGGACGATCTGCGCGAGCTCGCCGCGCGCTTCTCCCCGCCGAACGCGAACGAGCGCGCCAGTGATCCGCGCGACGAGAAGCAGCGCCTGGAGCGCGAGAGGCTCTACGACCGCGGCAATCCCGCTCAGGTGATCTGGGCCGCCGAGGTCTCCGACGAGCGCTCGCGGCTCGACTTGAACACCGCACCTCCGCTCGCGCTCGCGAATCTCTTCCGGCGCGTCGACGGCGCGCGCGGTTGGATCACGACGCTCGCCGAAGACGTGAAGGCCGAGGATCCCACGCTGAACGTGAGCTCCACCGAGGGCTTTCCACCGGCGGGCCTGCTGTGGTTGAACGGCGAGCTCATCCGCTACAAGAAGCGCGAGGCCTCGTCGTTCCTCGAATGCGAGCGCGGCGTCGCCGTCGGCGGCTTCGCGTTCCTCGCGGCGAGCGAGCATCCGCAGGGCACGGTGATCTTCGACGATCGCGTGCAGCGCCTCTGTCGCTGGCGCACGCAGGACGGACTCCTCCTGCGGCGCTTCCAGTCGTGGGACGACCTGCGGCAGATCGGCGAAGGCGATCCCGAGGGCTTGCTGCCGGCGAGCTTGATCCGCCGCTTGGAGCCGCTGACCACCTTCTTCGGCGACACCGGCGTCGCGGGGACGTGGACGCGCTGGCTCGATCTGCGCGCGGGCGGCGCGGCGGGGGCTCTGCCCGCGGCGCTGCAGCTCGATTCCAGCCTGGGCGTCGCGGGCGCCACGCTGCAGGTGAGCCGCGGGGCCGCCGACGATCCCGCGGACTTGAAGATGAGCCTGGTCGCGAACGCCACGGGGCGCGGCCCGATCGTGTTCCACTCCGATGTCGGCACCATCGACGGCGACGGCGGTGCCGTGGGGCGCTACCTCGTGCCCGCGCCGGTGAATGTGAACACGGCGTCGCGCGACGTGCTGATCGCCTGCTTCCAAGGCGTGCGGCGGCGCTTCGCGCAGCCCTCGGAGGCGATCGACGCCGGTCTCGCCGAGCAGCTCGCCGACATCATCCTCGCGCTGCGCTCGTCCTCGGCGGGTCGACAGAGCACTGCTCCGTTCCTCTCGATGCGCGATTACGTCGAGCGCTTCCTCGATCCGCTCGCGCGCATCAGCGAAGCTCCGGGCGAATGGCCGGAGATCGAAGCCGAGCAGCGCATCGCGCTCTACTTGAACGCCTCCAGCGCGATCGACGGCGGGCTCGAGGCCGCGACGGTCCCGTTCGTGTTCGACTCGGGCGATCTCTTTCGCGCGCATTCGCGCTCGGCCAGCAACAGCGTCGCCGGGGTCACGCGGCGCAGTGAAGCGACGCTCTCGATCTTCCAGGCCGCACCCGTCGGCGAGCGCTTCAAGTGGTTCGGCGATCAGCGCGATCTCGAGGAGCTCTTCCGCTTGAACCGCGGCGCGCACTGGATGGTCACCGGACCCAACGTGCAGGAGTGGCTGATCCCGCAGCGCTGGGCGCTCCTGCTCGCGCGTTCGCCGGAGTCGCGCCTGGAGCCCTTCCTCACGCAGCAGCCGCCCGGGCGCTCGTATCCCTTCGAGATCCCGCGCGCGGGCGAGCAAGAGCAGAGCGATCCCTACGCCGCGAACGCGGAAGGCGAGATCCGCTCGTGGGCGCAGCTCCAAGCCGTGCCGATCGAGGATCCCTACCAGACGAATCGCATCTGGCACTTCGAGCGCGAGCCCGAGGTCGAGGGCCGCAACACCGGCTCCGATGGCATCGGCCCGCAGCAAGTGGCGACGAGCGATCAGCGCGTCGGCATCGCGACGAGGAACGGGCGCCTCTGGCCCTTCTCGATCGGCGGTTGGTTCCGCCCGACGGATGTCGGCGATCAAGCGTTCTTCCAAGTCGAGTCCGCGGCGACCGGTGAGAAGCGCGGTCGGCTCGGGCTCTCGCTCGAAGGCTCGGAGCTCGTCTTCCGGCTCTATGACTCGCAAGGCGACGACCCGGTGACGCCGATCGTCGAGGCCTGCGAAGTGCGCGTGGCCGTCGGCGAGCGCTTCGTGTTCGAGAAGAACACCTGGTACCACTTCCGCGCGATCGCGCGCGGAGCGAAGCCGCGCGACCTGGTCGTGCTCGTCGATGGCTTCCCGCTCGGCAAGGCCCGCGCCGTGACCTGGCTCACCTCGGCGGCCGGTACGACGGACGAACGTCTGGCCGTCGACAGCGTGGAGGGCTTCCCGACGAGCGGCGTCCTGCGCGTCGGTGACGAGCTGGTCGAGTACACCTCGATCAGCGGCAAGGCGTTCCAGTGTCGCTGGCAGCGCAGCGACGCGCCGATGGAGAGCGCCTGGACCGGCGGGCGCAACGTGCGCCTGCGCATCCAAGACGGTAAGTACACCGGCATCGCGCACGAGGTCGGCACGCTGGTCGAGCTCTACGGCTACGCGTCGATGCCGACGACCGACATCCCGCTCGGCGGCGGCACGCTCGACGGCGATCTCGGGCCGTTCGGCGTGGTGCGCGTGGTGAAGGGGCCGACCCAGATCCTCGTACAACCGACGAGCTCGACGAACCCGACGCAGCCCGCGCCGCCGTTCCCGCTCGGCACGGGGCTCGAAGCGACCGACGGACAGCAGCTCGAGCTCGCCCCGACCGGAGCGGGGGGCGATGAGCTCGCCGCGTTCCAGACCGGCGGCGGCTTGGCGTTGCTCGTGCAGCGCGGTCCCGGGCCGATCCAAGTCCAGGTGAACCGCGACCAGGTGACCTACGAGATCGAGACCGGCACCACGCCGCCGCCGCAGAGCACGCCGCTGCTCGGCGCCGAGGTCATTCGCTACTCGGGGCGCTCCGGCAATCGCTTGAGCGGCGTCACGCGCAACTACACGCAGCTCCAGCGCATGCAGGGGCAGGGCACCGGTCCCAATTCGCTCTTCGGGCGCGCGCGCGCGTTCGTCACCGAGTGGAACCGCTTGCCCGACGGCACGGATCCGAATCAGGACCCGCGCAATTGGCTCTGGATCGTGCCGCTCTCGGTGAAGGCGACGCAAGCCGACACCACGTCCTACCTCGATCCCGGCCAGAACGACTCGCGCCGCGTGCAGATCTACACCAGCGGCCAAGACGGCAACACGGAGTGGATCGAGTACGACGAGATCCACCAGAACCACTTCGTGCGCTCCGAGCCCGGGCGCTTGGCCGCGATCTACTTCACCGTGGGCAACTTCGGGCCCCAAGTGACGTCTCCTGGCACTTGGCCCCAAGCGCAGCAAGGTTGGATCGGTGCGCCGCCGCAGCAGAGCTGGAGCGTCGCGAGCCAGCGCATCCACGACGTGCTGCAGTTCCGCGGTCGCTACGGGACCTTCCAGCATCGCCACACCGCGGGCGCGAATCTGAACCCGGTGTTCGCCGTCGCCTTCGCCGGCTTCCCGACCTTCAATCCACAGGCGCCGGCGAACAATCAGTGGGCCAGCTTGCCCTTGGCCGGCACGCGCCCCGGACGCGGCGATCGCATCTCGATCCGCCCGGAGAACGCGGGCAATGCCCCGCTCGCGCGCTACACGATCAACTGGGGCTGGATCGAGAATGGCTCGGGCCGCTACGAAGTCGCGCTGAAGGAGCCGCTGCAGCAGGCTTATCCTGCGAACTTGCAGAAGAACCGCCCGGCGATCCTCGACTCGCGCGACGAGCTCGTGTTGCTGAAGTTCCCGAGCGGCGAGCTGCCCGATGGCGCGACACAGGTGCGCCTCGGCAGCGGCATCGTCGAGACCGGCGGGGGACTCCGCAACTTCAACGGCTTCATCGACGAGATCGAGTTCGATCTCCTCGGCTCGCGCGGGCCGGCCAACGTCGCCGGCAGCTTGGACAACCTCGCGACCTACGTGCTCGCGGAGCCGCTCAGCGAAGGCGGGACCCAGCTCGTCGTGCGCCACGCGCAGCTCTTGATGAGCTACGGCACGGTCGTCGATCCGAACAACGGCTTCCTCGCGTCCTCGCGCGCTTGGCCGCAGGATGCGGGCGTGCTGCGCATCGGCGACGAGCTCCTGGTCTACAGCCAGCTCGACGAGAGCTCGGACGGGCTCCGCATCACGCTGGCGCGCTCGCGCGGCCGCGGCTTCCTCGGCACCACGCCGCGCGCGCACGGCACGGGCGATCCGGTCTATCTCCTCTCCGCGCTCGAGGTGACCGAGCTCACGCAGTCGCTCGGCACGCGCGACCACCAGGTGCAGCTCGAGAGCGGCGCGGGCTTCTGGACTCAGGGGACCTTGCTCATCGACGACGAGCTCGTGCACACGACGCGGAACGACACGCCCTACGCAAACGCGCCAACCACCTTGGCGATGCCGCGCACCTTCCGCGCCCCGCGCAATCGCTCCACGAACGGCTATGTCGCCGGCGCCTATCGCGGGCGCTTCGGCACCTCGATCGCGAGCCACACGAACGGCTCCGTGGTCTACCGCATGCCGTTCCGCTACTGGGATCGCACGGTGCTCACCACCGCCGCGGGCGATGTCGCCGACCAAGGGCAGACGCAGTTCCGCATCGCCGACCTCGCCGGCAACAGCGCGCTGCACTTCGCCGTCTCCGCGCGCGACAGCTTCTTCCAGGCGCTGCACTGGAAGGAGGAGGTCTGGGGCGATCCGAACCTCGACGTCTGGGCGCTGGTGCGCATCGACGGCGATCTCCGCGGTGAAGGCGGCGTGCGCGTGGCGTGGGACGAGATCCCGACGCGCGTCGAGGACCATCGACTCATCGAGGACCCCGAGGCCGCGCGCGATCTCCTGCTGCTCGATACGCAGGGGGATCGCGCGGCGAAGATCTTCTCGCCGCTGAACCGTCCGGGTTCGTTGCTCGAAGGGAAGATCTTCTTCCGCTACCGCCCCGGCAGCTTCCGCGTCGCGGGTGCCAAGCCGAACTCCTGGAAGCGAACGCCCTACGTCGAGGAGATCGGCGTGCAGTACCAGAGCGAGAGCCGGGTGCTCTTCCGGGAGTCGCGGCCATGAGCGATCCGCAGCAGAGGCAACACGGCTTCACGCTGATCGAGCTCCTGGTCTCGATGGCGCTGCTCTCGATCCTGGGCCTCCTCGTCGTGCGCCTCTTCGACACGAGCCTCGACCTCTGGAAGGAGGGCGAGGAGACGCGCGACGTGCTGGAGCAGAAGGCCGCGGTGAAGTCGTTCCTCGAGCGCGACCTCTCCTCGATCGTCGGTGGCGAAGGGCGCATGCTCTACGCCGACGACCGCAGCGGTGAGATGGGGTTCGTGCGCTCGCTCTCGAGCGGCGAGCAGCAGCGCGCCCTCGACGATCTGCGCTACCGCGGCCATCTCGACGAAGGCACGCTCGCGCTCATCACCGCGGGGGAGGAGGCCTACTCCAAGGCGCGGCGCGAATGGGAGCAGCAGGCGCAGGGCGGCGAAGAGCCGGAGGCCTTCTCCTGGTACGACGCGATCCCTTCGCGCGGCGTGGCCTACGTGACCTACGTCGTCGGTCCCGATCCGCTCGCGGCGAACGGCTCGCTGGTCGCGCTGTACCGCGCGGTGGTCCCCTTGGGCGCCGGCGCGCCGCCGCGCCGCGCGGAGCTCTTGCAGTCGCTCGCCGGCGGACCGGCGACGGAGGAAGCGGGGATCTTCCGCAAGGTCGCGGGCTCGCTCCTGCACGTCGAGTGGCTCTTCCGCTCGGAGTGGACGCGGGATTGGGAGAGCGCCGGCGTGTCGTTCACGGAGTGGAGCGAGGCCCTGGGCTCCTTCTGGAGCGACGACAACGCGAAGCCGTCGACCGCGGTGCGCGCGCCGATCCTGGGCTGGGACTCCACGCGCGGCGACCAAGACGCGCGGAACGACGTCTATCCCGAAGCCGTGCGCCTCAGCATCTCCATCGTCTCCGAGGAAGAGCGCAGCCGGCCGTGGCGCTTGAACGACTCCTTGCTCGCGACCAGCGGCGCCGCGGATCACCGGGGTGCCAAGCCGCACGACCTCGTGGTCGGCGGAGCGACGCGCGCGCTGCCGACCGCCGCCACCTACGCGAAGATCGGCTCCGAGTGGGTGGCGATCTCCGCGGTGCGCGGACGGCGCCTCACGATCGCCGCGCGCGGCGCGCGCGGCACCTCCGCGCAGGAGCATGCTCCGGGGACGCCGATCTGGTTCGGCAGCGAGCTCGATCTCTTCGTGCGGGTGCCCGCGGCGCGCGGAGGCATGCAGCGATGAAGCTCGGCGTTGCAGGGCTACGGAGCACGCGCGCGGCGCGAGGCGCCGCGAACCGCGGCTTCACCTTGGTCGAGATGCTGGTCGCGATGGGGCTCCTCATGATGGGGATGACCGCCGTGATCGGCCTCTTCGCGGTCGGCTTGGACCAGCTCCGCGACGCGCGCGTGCGCGCCGAGGCCGGCGACGCGCTGCCGCGCGTACTGGACGACGTGGAAGGGCGCCTCTTCGATGCGGTGCAGCGCGCCCTCAACGATCAAGCGCTCGGCTTCGCAGCGGCCCAGGGCCAGCAGAGCTCTCTGCCCGAAGAGCTCTCCCACAAGGAGGAGCTGCGCGTCCCCGGACTCGACGACCTGCGCTACGCTTACGTGGCGCGCCGTATCCCGGGGCGCGAGTTCCAGTATTTGACGGAGATCCGCGTCGACTGGAGGATCCGGGGACGGACCTCTTCGCGTACGCTGAAGAGCGTCTTCGAGCTCCGCCCGACCCTGGTGCAGCGCGCGCTCGAGCGCGGGCTGCGTTACGAAGCCCCGCGTTGAGCGCGCCCTCGCGCACTCGCTGCCTCTCGCTCGCTTTCGGCCTTAAGCCCTCGCCTTCGGAGTCGCCACGATCATGCATGCGCTCGACACCGCTCGACCGGCTCGCTGGATCCGCCGAGCCCTCCTCGTCTTCTCGATGTGGGCGGGAGCCGCTTCGGCAGCCGACGCCGACATCCTGCGCTTGAAGGATGGTCGCGTGCTGCTGGGCGCGGTGACCGAGCCCGACGAGGACGGCTTCACCTTCAAGCGCTACGACAACGGCGGCACCTTCCGCTTGAGCTGGGGCGATGTGAACCCCCTCGATGCGAAGCGCCTGCGCGTCGACTTCGGCTTCGAGAACCTGGCCTCCGAAGCCGTGTTCGTCGACGCCTTCCAGGTGAACCTGCGCGACGGCCGCCAGATCGTGGCGCACACGGTCGACAAGTCCGATCCGCAGCGCTGGTACGTGCAGGCCTTCGATGAAGCCCGCGAGCCCATCGCCCCCGGCCGCGTGAAGGATCTCCTGAAGATCCGCGTGCCGGCGAACGAGGTCTACACCCTGGATCAGATCTACGCGGCGAAGGTCGCGGAGATCGGCGCGGCGAAGCTCGAGAGCGACAAGGTCGAGAACCTGCGCCTCGCCCGCTTGCTCGAGATCGTGCTCGACTACGAGAACGCGCAGAAGCACTACCTGCAGGTGCGCTCTCTCGACGCGGAGTACGCCTCGCGCGAGATCGCCACGGCGCTCGCGCGCCTGCCGGAGAAGATCAAGCTGCGCGAGCAGGACGTGCAGCTCGCCGCCGTCGCGCAGGCCTCTCGCCGCAGCCGCTTCGACGAAGCGCTGAAGCTCTGCGAGGACTTCCTCGCGAAGTGGCCGACTTCGCCGAAGAAGGCCGAGCTCGATCGCCGCAACCAGTTGGTGCTCGCAGCGCGCGCGACCTGGGCGCGCAATCGCGTGACGCAGCTCTGGTACAAGGCCGCGGATGATCTCGCCGACGAGGCCGCGAAGGACAAGAAGCTCTCGCTCGACGGCGCGCGCGATCTCGCGCTCGGGAGACTGGGCGAGCAGATCCTGGCCCGGGTCACGCAGGAGATCCAAGCCGACAAGGACGGCAAGGCCTGGGCGAAGGTGACGGGCGACGAGATCCGCGCGGCATTCGCGTCGCGCCATGCCGAGCGCACGCCGCTCCGCCGCGAGCAGCGCATCTCCTACTCGGAGGGGACCTTCGTGCTCGGCAAGGGCACGGCTGCGAAGGGGATCCCGAAGATCGAAGAGCGCTTGGCGCGCGAAAAGGAGCGCGAGGCGCGGAAGCGCGAGCAACAGCAGCAGCAACAACAGCAGCAGCAACAGCAGCAGAACCAGCGCCAGCGCAACAACCAGCAGAACCAGAACCAGGTCCAGATCGATCCGGCGTCGCTGCCGCAGCCGCCGACGGAAGAAGAGTGGTGGGCGAAGAGCGCCGGGCGCGAGGACAAGAAGAAGTTCCTCCTCGCGACCTACGCGGAGCGCGGGGGCGACCTGCAGGTCATCGGCACCGACTTCTCGGTTTGCTCGCGCTGTCGCGGCACGGGATCCGAGGTCTTGGAGGGCTTCCAAGCGCGCACGCGCGACGGGCGCCTCACGGTGCTGGACGTGCCCGTCGTCTGCCGCCGCTGCGCCGGCATCGGCTTCGATCGCGTCGTGAAGTACTGGTAGGGCGGTGAGCTTCCGGAGCAGCGCGCGCTCTCTGCTAGGCGCCGGCGGGTTCCTGCTCGCCGCATGCGGAGGCGAGGATCGCTACGCCTTCGACGATCCCGCGCGACGGCCCGCCGTCGCGCGTCCCGTCGAAGCCCCGGGCACGGAGCGCGAGCTCTTGCCGCTCTCCGGTGTGAGCATCGGGGCCGACGACGCGCTGTTCTCGGCCTCCGAGGCCGCGAGCGACTTGGCGCGCGTCGAAGGCGAGACGGTGCGCGCCGAGGAGCTGCTCGATGCGCTCCTCTTCTTCCAGCGCGAGGCGACGCAGGAGCTCCTGCGGAAGACGATCGAGTTCCGCTTGGTGCGGCTCGAGGCGCGGCGCCTCGGCGCGCGCTTGCCCGTAGCTATCCTCGAAGCCGAGGAGGCCGCGTTCCTCCGCCGGGCCGAAGAGGAAGTGAAGCGCTTCGGCGATGGCTCGCAGAGCTTCGAGGCCTATCTGCGCGGAGAGCTCGCGAGCGATCCCGCGCACTATGCGCGCTCGCTGCGGCGCTTCTTGGCTCTGGGACTGCTGCGAGATCGAGTGATCCGCGCGGACCAGCTCCAGAGGGAACGCCTCGTCGTGCGGGGCCTGAGCCTGCGCGAGCGCGCGCTGGCGGAGCGCGCGTGGCAGGACTTGCGCGACGGCGCATCGTTCGAGCTCCTCGCGCTGCAGCTCGATCCGGAGGCGCCGGCGGAACGGCGCGGGCTCTGGCCCGCGCTGCCGCTGGACGATCCCCATCCCATCGTCGGCACCTTCGGCCGGCAGGAGCTCCAGGGGTTTCAGCCGCCGATCGAACAGCAGGTGGGCTCCGGGAGCGTCTGGCACGTCGTGGAGCTCGTGCATCGCCTGCCCGCCGATCCGCGGTCCTTCGAGGAACTGGCGCCTGAGATCGAGGCTTCGCTCGCGGCGCAGCCGGTCGGACGCGAGGAGTACTTGGTGTGGTTGCGCGGCGCGCTGCGCCGCTGGCGCGTCGAGGGCCCCGAACCGCGCTGAGCTCGCGCAACGCCCGAACGAGCAGGCCTCTTCCGAAGCCACAGTTGCATCCCTAGGCCTGGTGCCCACAATGCTCCGGTTCCTACATGTTGGGGCTCGAGGCACCGCCGGACCGCGGCGGGGAGTGCGCGCGTGGACGATGATCGTCGCGAGAGCGGGTTGGACACGGGCTTCGTTGCGGTGGAGGGCGCACCTCGGATCGAGGAGGCGGCTCTCGCGCTGGAAGTCCCTCCGCGGAGCAAGCGCCGCGGTGCGACTCGATCCGCACGCGTCGAGCTTCCCGTGCCATCCGCCGAGGTCGCGGTGGCGACCGAGGTCGAGCCGGAGCAGCAGCCCGTCGCTCGCGCGGAGGGACCCGCGGTGAAGTCGAAGCGGAAGGGGCGACGCCCGGCTGCGCTGCCGGATGCTGTGTTGCCGGAGAACACGGTGTTGCCGGAGAACACGGTGACGCCGGAGGACACGGCGTCGCCGGAGAGCGAAGCAGAAGAGGCTGGCGCCGCGCTCGAGATGGCCGCGTCGGAAGTGCTGCCAGCCCCGATCGAAGTCACCGCGCCGACCGATGCGGAGCCCTCGGCGGAACGCGGTCCGTCGTTCGCGAGCGCGGTCGAGTCCGGAGCGGACGCCGCCGCCGGATCGTCTCGTCGCGGCAAGAAGGCGCGACGCGAGAAGACGACTCGCCGCGAGAAGCTCGCGCCCATTCAGGAGCCGAGCGAGCTCGAGGTCTCGTCGGAGCTCGGATCGGAGACCGGGGAACCCGCGCGCGCTCTCGTGCCGGAGTTCCTCCCCGAGCCTGCTCCCGAAGCCGCTCCCGGAGATCTCACGGCTCCCGCGATCGAAGTGAGCGCCCCGGATGCGGAGACGGCCCCCGCAGTGGTCGGCGACGATCAAGAGTTGCCGCCGGAGGAGACCGGGCTCGAGCGCATCGAGGATCGGCAGCTCTTGGCGGTGCTCTTCGGCAGCCCGGAAGAACTCACCGTGCCGCGGCTCGCGGAGATCCTCGGCTGGAAGCGCCGCGCCGTGGAGCAGCGCCTGCCGCGCGTGAAGGCCTGGCTCGACGAGCTCGTGCTGCCCTTCGAGCTGCGCCTCATCGCCGGTGGCTGGCGCCTCGTCTCGCGCAGCGAGTACGCCGAGCTCCTCGGCCGCCTGCGCGTCGTCCGCCGTCGCGACCGCCTCTCCCAGGCGGCGCTCGAGGTGCTCTCCGTCGTCGCGTACAAGCAGCCGGTCGCGGCGTCCGAGGTCGATCGGATCCGCGGGGTGAACTGCTCTTCGATCTTGCGCCTCCTGCTCGACCGCGAGCTGGTGCACGTCGTGGGCCGTCAGGATTCTCCGGGGCGCCCGCTGCTCTACGGGACGACCAAGCTCTTCCTCGATCGCTTCGGCCTGGGGGCCCTCCACGACCTCCCGGGGATCGAGGTCGCGCAGGACGGCTACGCCGCGGCGGAAGATATCTCCGTCGAGGAGCTGCCGAGCGCCGAAGAAGAGAGCTCGATCGAGAGCGCGGAGCGCGCCGCGGAGCACGAAGGCCCCGCCGACGAGAGCGAAAGCTCGGCGTGACGCCCACTTGCGGCATTGCGCCTCTCCTCCGGCGCCCGTATCCTCTTCGCCCCTTTCCTACCCGCGGGTTCCCGCGGGGCCGGCTCCCCATGGGGAAGAGCTGAGATGTCCGAAGTCGAACACGAAGAAATCGAGCACGTCAGCCTGTTCCGTCGCTACCAGCGACCGATCCTCCTCGGCCTCGTCATCTTCGCGCTGCTTACGTTCTCGATCACGAGCGCGGCGTTGATGATGTTCGAGACCGACCCGAGCGAGGTCGCGATCGTGCTGCCGGACGGCTCTTCCGCCACGGTCGGAGGCCGCGCCGAGCAAGAGCTCGATCGCGCGTCCCTGGGCATCGTGCGCGAAATCGCCAGACCGCTCACCGGCTACAAGGACATGCTCGATCGCGCCGGCGAAGAGAGCATGAAGTCGAACCAGGTCCTGCAGTCGCTGCAGGAGTTCCGCGAGTTCGAGGTCTGGGTGCCGTTCCTGAACGTGGTCGACCCGAAGGCGCGCCGCGATCGCGAGGGCGGGCTCTCGTTCGACGACTTCACGATCCTCTCCGGAGCCGCGCAGGCCGCGGGTATCCGCGTCGCCGGCGACGTGCTCGCGGAGAAGAAGCAGGCGCTGCTGCAGCTGATCCGCGCCTCCAGCGGTGAGCGCGGCGCCGACCTGTCCGAGGAAGACCTCTACCGCTCCTTCGGGATGCGCCCGGCGGGCTTCGATCTCGCGCTCTCGCGCGCGCTCGCGGCGACCGAATTGGTGCGCCGCCTGGAGCTCGGTCTGGAGTCGATCCCGACGCCCGAGGAAGTGCTCGCCGACTGGAAGAAGAAGAACCCGCAGGTGCGCGCCACCGTCGCGGTCTTCGCCGCCAGCCTCTACGAAGAAGAAGCGCGCCGCGTCTTCGAGCTGCTCTTCGCCACCGAAGAAGAGCGCCAGGCGGAGATCCGCCGCTGGAAGGAGCTCGCGGGCGGACCGGATGCCGATGCCGTAGATGACGCGACGAAGATGCGCCGCGAGAAGCTGCGCGTCGAGGTCATCGACAAGCGCAAGGACGCCGCCGACACCGAGCTCGCCGCCGCGAACGACGCCGCGACCAAGGCCCCGAACGACGAGGCGGCCGCGGCTCGCGTGCGCGCGGCGCAGCGCGAGCAGCTCTGGCTCGCCTACCTGGACAAGCTCGTCGATCGCCGCACGCGCTATGGCGCGACGAGCGGCGAGGAAGAGACGCCGAGCGGCAAGGACGCGCTGCGCGACTTCGAAGGCCGCCGCTGGCTGCTCTTCGGCCTCGACCTCGACGCGCTCACCGACGCGCAATACGACTTCCTCCTCGCCTGGATCAAGGAGAAGGGCATCGAGGAGCCGACGCTGAAGGAAGTCGCCGAGCACTACCGCAAGTACGCGTACTCGCGCTTCCTCACCGAGGAAGGGCGCCTCTCGCGCAACATCGCGCGCTGGACGGCTCCCGCGGGCGGCGCGATGCCGCGCGCCCAGGAAGGCGCCGCTGCGGGCAGCGGCACCGGACAAGGGGGCACGGGCGAAGCCGGCGCGAGCAACAGCGCGCAAGCTCCGGCCGGGGATCCGGGGCAGACAGGTCCGGCGCCCGCGGTTCCCGCTGGCATGCTCGCGACCTCCGATCGCCCGGATCAGATGGCCAGCAAGGACATCCACGGCTGGGATGATCCCGGGGTGCAGAAGCGCGCGAAGGCCGACCTGGTCGCGAAGCGCTTCCTCGGCCGCTTCCGCGACGTCGTGGTCGGGCCGGCGCTCGAAGAAGCGACGGCCACGGAGCGCAAGGCGTTCCTGGACGCCGAAGCCGTCGCGGCGGAGAAGGCGAAGGCCGTCGAGGCGCTGCTCCAGCGCTCGCGCGAGATCAACACCGAGCTCAATCGCGGCGGCGATGGCCGCGGCATGCAGGGCTACCTCGATCTCGATCGCAGCGAGGAATCGGCGCGCACGAACGAGCGCGAGAAGCGCGCGCAGCTCGAGCGCCTGGAGAAGCTCCCCGAAGCTCAGCGGGAGAGCGATTACGCCCAGAAGCTCGACGCCGCCAAGAAGGGGCTCGCTTCGGCGGAGCAGGATCTGCAACGCGCGACGGAGGCCCGCCGCGCGTACTTGATGGAAGGGCTGCCGCGAGTTCAGCTCTCGCTGCTGAACGGCCGCGCCGCCGGGGTGGCTTCCGCGCTCGGCATGCTCGGCTTCGGCGACCTCGTCGCGAAGGCCGGCGAGCCGGCGCCCGCCGACGCCGCCGCGCAAGCGCTGACGGGGGTGTGGAACGCCCTCTCCGCGAGCGAGCAGAGCGCCGTCGGAAGCAGCGCGGCGTGGGACGCCGCGGATCAGGACGGCAAGTTGGCGCTCCTCGTCCGCGCGACGAACAGCGCCGCTGCGCACGCCCAAGCCCAAGCCCTGGACGCCGCGTGGCGCGCGGTCGGCCGAGCGAAGCTGAGCGCGATCCTCTCGCCGATCGAGACGAAGCGCGTCGAGCTGCAGGGTTTGGTCGCTCCGGCCCTGACCTCGGTCTCCGAAGGCGTGGACCGCCTCGCGGCGCTCGGCCGCGAGATCCCGTCCCTCGATGCCTCGATCGAGACGCAGGACCGCGCTCTCGCCGCGAAGCGCGAGGAAGCGGGGCGGACCACTGACGCTGCCGCGAAGACGAAGCTCGAGGACGAGATCAAGGCCCTCGAGGCCGCGCGCGAGGCGCAGAACGCCGACCGCGCGAAGAAGCTCGAGGAGCGCGCGAAGATCGAAGGCGAGAAGGTCTCTCGTCAGCAGAGCTTCGAGACGCAGCGCGCCGCGGCGTTCGATGCCAGCGCGGGCTGGTCGAGCGCGATGGATGCGCTCGAGTCCGCGCTGAAGTCGATCGAGGACGCCGAGCCTGGCGTGGCCGCGTTCTCCGCTCGCAGCGCCGCGGTCTCGGCCGCGGAGAAGAAGCTCGCCGACGCCGAGGCCGCCAACGCCGATGTCTCGACGCTGGACAAGCTCCGCGTCGAGCTCGTGGCGCTCGTCGAGCGCCGCTTGGAAGCCTACGAGAAGCGCCGCACGCAGACTTCGCAGGCCGCCACGCGCGCGGCAGAGGTCAAGCGAGCCTTCACCGAGTGGCGTCAAGCCCTCGACCCGGCTCACGCCACGACCCTGCAGGGCTTGCTCGCCGAGTACAACGAGTGGGGCCCGAAGAACGTCGAGGCGAAGCAGGCGCAAGCCGATGCCCAGGCGCTCGTCGATGCGGCGAGGAACGCCGTCGAAGTCGCGCGCGTCGCGGCGCTGCCGGTCGTGCTCGAGCGCCTGCGCGGTGAGCTGCGCGGGCAGTCGGGCGCCGCGGCGGTCGATCTCGTGGTGCAGGAGATCCCGGGCTGGGTGACGCGCGAGGACCTCTCCGAGGACTTCGCCCGCAACTCGAGCGACATGCCCGAGAGCGGCGGCAATCCCATCCTGGAAGGGGCGCTCTTCGGGCCGGGGAACCAGCTCGAGGAAGGCGGCCTCGGCAAGGACGTGGCGATCTCGCAGCGCTACGCGTTGCTCCCGGGTCTGCTCGACGCGGGTGGTGAGTCCGCCTCGGAGGCCTTGGCGCGCCGAGCGTATCTCCGCGAGCTCGCTCTCGAGATCGCGCGTATCCGCGCTTCGATCTGCTCCGAGATGCTCGACGAGATCGAGCGCGTGGAGGAGACGCCGGAAGAGAAGACCTTCGCCGCGGGCTCCGAAGTGACCCGCGAGACCTTCGAGCGCGAGCTGCGCGAAGGCGAGGCGCTCTACCTCGTGAAGGGCGCGGGGCTCCCGAGCCAGGAAGTGCGCTTCCTGCGTCAGGCCTTCCAAGGCCGCGGCTACTACCGCTGGAACAACGGTCCGGTGAACCCGGATTGGTTCCGCAAGGTGACCAGCCTTCCGGTTCGGCGCACCTTCGATGCCCTGGGCACCGCGCTCGACGACATCGAAGGCGAGGTTCTCTCGGCCCAACCCTTCGAGCAGGCTGATCTCGAAGCTTGGTTCGTGGCGCAGATCGCGCGTCGTCCGCTCGACCCCGAGGTCGATGGTGCGAAGATCTCGCCGCGCGAATGGACGGCCGCGTTCCGCGAGCTGCGCGAAGAGCGCTTGGCGAAGGCAGTTCAAGCGAGCTTGACCGGCGAGGGGCTGCGGAAGGTGTTCCAGATCGCTCGGCGATGAGTCCTTGGCCCCACGCCTGACGGCGAGGGAGCGGGGATAGCTGGCCCGACACCTGAGCTCACCGAAGCGGCGACTTCGATCGGGTGCGAAGAGAAGAAGCCCGCCTCGGCGCTGGAACGCGCCGAGGCGGGCTTCTTGCATTCTCGCTTCGTGCGAGCTCGAGCCGCGGCGTTGGTTCAGCCCCGCTTCACGGCGATCATCGCGAGCGAGTGACCGCAGGGGAACGAGACCCAGCGCAGAGGGAAGCGCTCGCCGGAGAAGATCGCTTCCAGGGACGCGCTCACGAAACGCGGGAGCCGGAACGAGAGGTTGGTGGTGTCGTCACCGGGGCGGCCGAAGAGCCGCTCCTTGCACTTCAGCGCCAGCACCGCCGGCAGGATGAGCGGGAAGAGCAAGGTGTTCACGTAGGTGGCCTTCCGCACCTCGAAGCCCGCGCGGCGCGCTTTCGCGACCAGCTCGCCGCGGGTGTAGCGGCGGAAGTGGTGCGCGACGCGGTCGTTGTTCGCGTAGAGGAACTGGTAGGCCGGCACGGTAGCCATGAACACGCCGCCGGGGCGCAGCGCGCGCGCGCATTCGCGCAGCGCCCGCTCGTCGTCCTCGATGTGCTCGATCGTGTCGAAGGCGGTGACGAGGTCCAAGCTCGCGCTCGCATGCGGCAGCGAGTAGCCGGAGCCGACGTAGGCTCGATGGAAGCCGCGCTCGCGGCAGATGCGGACGCCGCTGGCCTCGATCTCGAGGCCCTGCGGCTCACCGTAGCGCCGGAGCCCCTCCATCATCCCGCCCATGCCGCAGCCGAGATCGAGCACGTGCGCGAACGAGCCCGGCTCGCGCGCGACCGCGCGAGCGAGCAGGTCGAAGTAGAGCGTCCGCCGCGAGCGGAACCACCAGTGGTCTCGCTCCAGCTCCAAGAACTGCTGGTAGGCGTTGGCATCCATCGCGGTCTGCCCTCAGGCCTTCTCGCAGACGACGATCATCTCGTCGAAGAGGTTCACGTAGAGCGGCGAGCGCTCGACGAGCTTCAACGGGAACAGCAGCTTCGAGAGCCAGGGATGCACGCGCCCGGCACGCTCGCGCACGAAGCCGAGCGAGACGTACTTGCCGCCGAGCCGCGCGCGATTCTCGATCACGCGCAAGCCGGCCTGGCGGCAGAGCTCGCGCACGGTCCGCGGATCGAAGTGGTAGAGGTGCTCGTGGTGCTTGTAGTGCTGCCAGCGACGGCCCAAGAGGCGCGCGAAGAGCGAGCGCACGTTCTGGGTCTCGAGCAGGAGCTTGCCCCCGGGGCGGAGGAAGCTCGCGGCGCGGCGGAGCACGGTGATCGGATCGGGGAGGTGTTCGATCACGTCCCAGAAGGTGATGAGGTCGAACTTGCGCTCGCCGAGCTGTGGCGCTGCTTCGTCGAGGGTGCCAACGATCACGTCCAACCCGTAGTTCTTGCGACCGAACTCGGCGATGTAGCCGGAGACCTCGACACCTTGCGTGCGCCAGCCGCGCTCCTTCATGACCGAGAGGAAGAAGCCCGCGGCGCAGCCGACGTCGAGCACCTCACCCGGCGTGGGGCAATGGCGGGCGATGGCGCTGGTGCGCCGTTGGTAGGTGCGGCGATAGAGCGGCGCATCGCGCTGGTAGTCGGTGTAGCCGAAGTCCTTCGCGGCGTCCGAGTGCCAGTACGCGGTCTGGTAGATCTCGACCAGGCGCGAGGAATCGCGGCGCGGCGTCACCCAGACCAACGCGCAGCGCTTGCAGCGCACCACGCGGAACGGCGGCTCCGCGAAGCGCAGCTCCGACTCCTCGCTCCCGCAGAGCAGGCAGCGCGGCACCTCGGCGAGGGCGTCCTCGGCTCGGGGTGCTCCGCGCAGGAGCTCGCTCATCCGAAGTATTCCTGTTCCGCCGCCACGCGCTTGTGATCGTCGCCGCCCTTCCTGTTCAGGGACTTCGCCAACGCGCGGCCCATGGCCACGGAGTGGTCCATGTTGTTGTAGCGATAGAGGCCCTGACGACCGGTCGTGTCGAGGTTCTTGATCCCCTTCACGTGGTCCATCAGCGTCTGCAGGTTCGCCTTGTAGGTGAGATCGTAGACCGGATACGCGTAGCGGAGCTTCGTGAGCCAGAGCCCGCGGCTGATGCCCGGCTCGAGCAAGCCCACGCTGACCAGGTCGCGCTCGGCGATCTTCGCCGCTTGCTCCAAGTCCAGGTTCCACGACTCGTCGCCGCGGAGGCAGGTGATCTCGCAGCAGACCACGGTCTTGTCCTTCGGACCGATCTGATCGTCAAAGTTCTTGAACTCGCAGATGCGGTGCACGGTGAGGTGCTTCTCCGGGAGATAGATCCAGTGGTCCTTCGAGAGCGAGGAGCGGCTGATCTCCAGGTAGACGAAGACGATCGAGATGTAGCGCAGCGCGGCGACCGCCTGATGGCAAGCCGGCGGAGCCGCGGGGCTCAAGTGCTCGATCAGGCGCGGCAGCGGGATCGTCGAGACGATCATGTCGCCTTCCAGGCGCTTCAGCTCGCCGCCCTGACGGTAGGTCACCGCGCGTGCGACGCCGTTCTCCACGAGCACTTGCTCGACCGGCGTCTCGAGGTGGATCTCTCCACCCATGGCGCGGATCTTCTTCTCGTAGCCGCGCGAGATCTCCCCGATGCCGCCCTCCGCGGGGTACCAGAACTCCGACACCAGCGTGCGCGGCTTGTCCTTGCCCGCCTTCGGGCGCATCACGGTCTTCTTCACCGTGTCCCAGAGATTGAGCAAGGTGATGCGCTGGCTCGCCCAGTCGGCCGAGATCTCGGTCGCGGGCATCTTCCAGGCCTTCTCGGTGTAGGTGACGAAGAACATCTCCGCCAACGTCCTGCCGAAGCGCTTCAGAACCCAGTTCTTGAAGTTGTTGTCCGGGATCGGCTTCAGGCGATCGCGCAGGCGGATCCAGGCGTAGTCCCAGAAGGCCTTCACGATCAGGTGCGGCGGCATGTTGCGCAGCACGTTGCCGAGCTTCAGCGGGTAGTTGAAGAAGCGCCCGCGCATGTAGATGCGGCTCAGGCGATCGCGCACCAGCACCTTGTTGTCGAGCACTTCGTAGAGGTGCGCCACCAGCTCCTTGTTGTAGGAGTGGAAGCGGTGCGGACCGTGGTCCAGCCAGTAGCCCTCGACCTCGTGCGAGGACGCCATGCCTCCGGCCCACGGCTCGCGCTCGAGGATCGTGACCTTGTGTCCGGCCTTGGCCAGCTCGTAGGCACAGGAGAGGCCGGAGAGGCCAGCTCCCAGGATGACGACGTTCATTCCGGTCGGGGAAAGGGACTTCTGCGGGTCACGCGCGTCCGGCAATGCGGACGACATCCGTAGCGTCGGCCCGCGAGTGGCGCAGGCTCGAGAGCAATTGCCGAAGCTCGAGGTCGGCGTGTCGCCCCTTCGGGCGGTTCGCGCCTCGAGGAGTGCCCCTCGGCGCGGTGGGGCGCGAACGAGGGCGGGGAAAGATAGAGCAGCGGGGGGGGTGGTACAAGGCGGCCCGGGCGACGGCTCACGGCCTTTCGCCGCGATTTCACGCCCCGCTGCGGCGTTGCGCCGCCGGCGTCACCGACCGGCGGCTCGGGCTTGGAGCTGGCGTTCGAGCTCGATGGCGCCGAGATGCGACGGATCGCTCGCGCGCACGCGACGCACTTCCTGCAGCGCCTCGCCGAGCCGTCCTGCGTTGGCGAGGAGGCTCGCGCGCGCCAGGCGCCAGCGCGGATCCGGGCGCAAGAGGTCGAGCGCGGCCAGGCTGCGCGACGCGGCGTCGATCTCACCGCTCGAGGCGCGCGCGTGCGCCAGGAGCTCGAGCAAGGCCTCGAATTGCGGCTCGAGGGCGCGCGCCTCTTCGAGCGTGGCGCGCGCGGCGCTCGTGTCCCTGCGCGTGAGCTGCGCGTCGGCGGCTTCGCCCAAGGTGCGGGCGAGATCGGAGCGCCGAAAGTTCGCACCGGGCTCGAGAGCATGAGCGCGGCGCAGCGCCGGCAGGGCTTCTTCCGGTCGCCCCGCTCGCGCGTGCGCCAGGCCCGCGCGCGTCTGCGCCTCGGCGTCCTCGGGCAGCGAAGCTGCGACGATCGCGGCGGCGTCCGCGGCGCTGCGTTCGAGCGCGAGCTCGCGCGCTCCGAGTCCCACGACGGGCAACGCGAACAAAGTCCAGAGCGCTAGGTGCTTCGCGCCGCGCCGCTCGCTCCTCGCTCCGGACCCGTCGCCGGAGACGCCGAGCGCCTCGCGCGTCGGCGCTTCGCGGACCTTCCAGAGGAAGCCATCGAAGTAGAAGTGCAGGAGCTGAGAGGCGAGCACCAAACCGGCGAGCGCCTGCCGCATCTCTGCATCGCCGACCTGCTTCGCCAGCGGCCCGAGCGCGCCGTAGCCGAGCACGAGTCCGAGGTAGAGGCCGGCGCCGAGCGCGCCGCCGCGGAAGAGGAAGCGCGTCACCGGCCCGCACGCCGGAGCGCTCTCCGCGCGTCGGCGGTTGAAGGCCCACACGATCGCGAGGTACTGGACGTCGTGGCAGATCTCGAAGAGCGCCAGCCCGAAGATCAGGCTCGGCACGAGGTTCGTCGAGATCCACCAGAGGGCGAAGGTCGATACGAGGAGCACGTGCTTCAGCGCGCTCGGCGCACGACCGGCGCGCGTCTCGCGCCAACTCCACGCGACGTAGAGCAGCGCCGTCGACGCGAGGGCGAACCAAGCACCCGAACGCAGCGCGTCGATCGCCGCGGCCGAAGGCAGCGGGAGGCCCGAGGCCGCGAGGGCTTCCAGCACTTGCAGACTGCGCTGCGAAGAGAGGACCACGGGAGCCAGGAACCACGCCGCACAGAGCGCGAAGTCGATGCGCGCCGTCGTCCGCGCGTAGGAGCGGCGCTTCGCGTCGTAGATGCGCGCGAAGCCGAAGGTCTGCATCCAGCCGTGCCAGATCCCCCAGCCGAGCGCGATCACGGCGAGACCGTGCAGCCCGGCGAGCTGAAAGCCCGCGCAGACGAGCGCCAGGAAGAGCGGCGCGAGCAGGAAGCGCGTCCGAAAGCGCGCGAAGAGCGCGCGATCGCCGTAGGCGCGCAGCATCCCCGGGAAGTGATGGCCGAGCGCACCGAAGGCCATCACCGCTTCGTGCACGGCGAAGTCGCCGCGGCGCTCGCGCCAGATCAGGAGCAACGGCAGCGCGAGCAGCGGCGTCAAGAGCACGAGCGAGAGGTCCCAGCCCGGCCTCGCGATCCAGGGCGAGGAGATCCCGACGCCGGGGAATCCGGTGCGTGTGTCGCTCATCGCGTGCTCGTCCTAGGACGTCGAGGGCGTGAGCGGATCGAAGAGGGCGATCTCCTCCAGGGACTTCCGGCGGAGATCGGGGACGCGCGCGTCGTCCGCGGGAAAGCCCACGGGGAAGAGCACGTCGGGGCGCTCGTTCTGCGGGCGACCGAAGAGCTGGGCGAGGAAGCTCAGGAAGCGACCGTCGTGCATGCGAAGAAAGCACGCCCGTGACGTGCGGGGGTTCTCTGGGTTCTCATCACGAGCCTGACGCCATGCACGCGAGCTACGCCATGCCTCGACATTGGCTCTTCAAGAGCGAGCCGGGAGTGTACTCCATCCACGATCTCGCCCGGGATGGCCGCACTGGCTGGAACGGGGTCCGCAACTATCAGGTGCGGAACTTCCTCCGCGACGAGATCCGCCCGAAGGACCGCGTGCTCTTCTATCACTCGAGCTCCGAGCCGCCGGGCGTGGCGGGGCTCGCGGTGGTCGCATCGTCCGGCACTCCCGATCTCAGCGCCCAGGATCCCGCCAGCGAGCACTACGACGAGAAGGCGACGAAGGAGGAGCCCCGCTGGTACCAGGTCGACCTCGCGTTCGAGGAGACCTTCGCGCGCCTCGTGCCGCTGCGCGAGCTCGCGACCACGCCGGGCCTCGAACAGATGCTCGTGCACCGCAAGAGCCGGCTCTCGATCCAGCCCGTGACTCCCGAGGAGTTCCGGATCGTCGTCGCGCTCGGGAGAAGAAAAGACCGCTGAGCCGGAGCCTCTCGACGGCCGATAGGGAGGCGTCCGATCCTGTCCGTGGATCGGCCTAGCTGACAAGGCGATGGGGCGGGGCTATGCTCCTCCCGCGCGAGCTCTCCGCTCCGCGCACTCTTCGAACCAGGACACCTCCGATGCATGCCTTTCCCTGGCTGGGCGTTCTGCTCAGCTTCTCCGCCTTGTCGGCGCAAGAACCGCCCGCGCCTACGCCGAAGCCCGAGGTCCCCGCGGTCGGGACGAAGGTCGGCGAGATGATCCCCGAGTTCGAGCTCGCCACGCGCGACTTGAAGCAGGCGGACGGCGCCCCGAAGACCTTCTCTTCGCGCGGAGCCGGCAAGACGCGGCTCTACGTCTCGATGAGCACGAATTGCCCGGGGGTCGCCGGCTACGTCGAGCGCCTGAAGCAGCTCGACCTCGACCTCACGAAGCAAGGCGTGGAGGTGCTCTTCGTGTATCCCAACTACACCGAGAAGCTCCCGGCGAAGGAGAAGTTCCACAAGGATCACGGCTTCGCCGCGCGCTTCGCGGAGGACGTCGATGCCCAGGTCTTCGGCGGCAAGCTGAAGGCGAAGAAGACCTGCGAGGCGATCTTGGTCGATGAGAAGGGCGTCATCCGCTATCGCGGCGGCATCGACGACAACCCCGGCAAGCCGAAGGAAGTGAAGCGCCGCTACGTGGTCGAGGCCGCGGAGGCGGTGAAGGCCGGCAAGGTCTACGAAGGACCGTTCCCGCCGGCGCCCGGCTGAGGCCTGAAGGTACCCGCGAAGGGCTAGTTAGCTCTTCCCCGTGCACGGCACGGCAGCGCGAGGCCGCGCGGATCGACGAGATCCGCGCGGCCTCGAGCATTTCCCTAGAACCGCGCGCGGCGAACGGGCGATGCCGCAGCAAGAACTCCGCGACTCAGCTCCGGAGGCCGCGCGCCTTCCGCCGCCGCGCCGCGTGCGGCAGCCACCAGAGATAGAGTCCGGAGATCCAGAGCAGCAGGAGCACGAGCGCGCTCGGCAGGAAGACGCCGAGCTTCACGGCTTCGCCGAAGAAGGATCCGTCGTGCAAGCTCTCGATCCAGTCGGAGCGCCGATAGGCGGAGTGCAGGATCGCGCCGTCGGCGAGCGAGAGCTGCACCTCCCAGCGATTCGCGCAGATCGCCTTCAGGAGGCCGCGCTTCGGCTGCAGGTCGAGACGCTCGACATCGCTCCACTCGCGCACTTCTGCCGCCGGGATCTCGCGCAAGATCGAGAGCACGCGCGGCAGCTCGAGCTCGATGGAGGTCGCGTTCGCGCGCTGCGTCGGCGGCTGCACCCAAGGAACTTGCTTCTTCACCTGCAAGAGCAGCCCCGAGACGAGGACGCAGAGGAGCGGGAGCGCGATCGCGATCGCGCCGAGGCGGTGCAGCTTGCGGTGCAGGACTTGGGGCTTCACGCGGGCTCCGGAGCCGAGTTCGGCGCAGGACGAGAGCGCGGGAGACCGCGCCAGGAGAGCAGACCGAGTACGGCGAGCGCCGCGGCGGCAGCGAGCGCGCCGAGCAGGAGCGAGCGCGGCTCGTAGCTCCACTCGACGAGGTGCTCGCCGGGGGGCACGCGCACCGCCGGGTAGAGGCCGGCGACGACTTCGATCTCGACGTCGCGCCCGTCGAGCCGAGCTCGCCAGCCGGGGTAGATCACGCGCGAGAACCCGACCCAGCGCTCCTGCTCGCTGACGCTGCGGACCGCCACGAGCCGCGCTCGTTCGATCTGCGGTCGCAAACGCTCCACGGCCTGCGTGCGCACGCGCACCGCGAGCTCGTCGAGCGCGGTGGGCAGCGCCGGCTCGACCTCCAGCGCGAACGCGCTGCCGATCGGTCGCAGCACCTCGTACACCGCGCAAGGCAGCCGATCGTCGACGCGGCGGTACTCGGGCCGGAACGGCGCGAGCGGAGCGAGGAAGAGCGCTTGCTCCGCGCTCGCGCGCAGAGCCACCAACGCGCTGCCCGAGCTCGGCTCGACGCGCACGAGGCGCGCGCGACAGATCTCGCCCGCGCGCGGCACCGCCCGTGCCGGGCCGGCGTCCTCGACGCTCACGCGCCGTCCCGCCATCGACAGCTCGCATCCCGGCTCGAGCGGCAGAGGCGCTCGATTGCCGTGCGCGTCCTCGAGCCAGAGGTGACGCGGGTTCGTTCCGGGCACGAAGAGCCCGACGTCGAACGCGGGCGAGCTCGGAGGCGGGACCTCGAAGAGCTCTTGCGGTACGAGGGGCGCCGCGAGGCCGGGGATCGGTCGGGAGCGCGTCAGCGGCGCGGGCAGCAGCAGCCAGCGCACATCGCAGGCCGCGAGAAGCTCCGGCGCGACGCGCTCCAGCAGCTCGGGCTGCGGCGCGCTGAGGCCGAAGTGATCGAGTGCCTGGCGCGAGCGCCGCACGCCGATCGCATCGTAGGCGCGCAGCGAGGGCAGTCCGTGGATCAAGTGCGCGCCGGGCTCGAGCAGACCGAGAGGCAGGATGCGGCCGCCGCTCTCGAGCTTCGTGAGCGAGGAGAGCAGCGCGAGCTCGGGCGTATCTCCCGGGAGATCCGCATTCGATGTGGGCGGGTGATAGGAGCGCGTGAAGCTCAGCGCTTGAAGGAGCGCCAGCAGCGACAACGCGACGGCGCGCGCCGTTCGACCGGCGCGCGCCTCGGCGGCGAGCCCGCGAGCCGCCAGCAGCACCAGCATCGCTTGCAGCACGAAGATCCACCGCGCGGGCGCCGAGATGCGGAGGAGCGGGATCGCGTTCCAGAGCGGCGTGAGGATGGGCAGCTCGTACGCGATCGCGGCGCTCAGCAACGCGACCCCTCCGAGACGGCACGCCACGCCATCGCGCGCTCCGCGCCGCAGCGCGAGCGCCGCGGCGAGCAAGACCCCGAGCGAGACGAAGGCCTGGATCTCGCTCGTGTTCATCGGTCCGGCCCAGTCGGGCTCGGTGCGCTGTCGTACGAGGGGCGAGCCGAACAGCCACGGCGCGACGAGCGTTCCCAGAGCTTCGATGGGCGGTCGTTCGGGCGCTTTCATTTCGCTGCGGAGCGCGAGGGCGTGGCTCTCGGACAGGTATTCCAACGTCGGCAGCGTGACGGGAGCGCTGAGCGCCAGAGCGAGGAGGCCCGCGCCGCCTGCGCGGAGCACCGTCGCGAGCTTCGCGGCGGCGCCCGACGGCAGGAGCACGGCGAGGAGCGCATCGGTGACGAGGAGCTTGAACGCGGACTCGGGATGACCGCTCAGCAGCAGCAAGGCGCGCACGGCGACCGCGCCGGCGAAGAGCCCGCGTCCACCGCGCGAGAGCTCGAGCGTCGAGAGCCAGACCCATGGCATCCAGGCGAGTGCCGTGCTGACGGGGTAACCGCGCCAGACGGTGTTCATACCCGTGCAGGCGAGGAGCAACGCGCCGACGACGCACCAGGGATTCTCAACGCCCAGGCGCAGCAAGAGCCGTCGCGCGCCGTAGAGCAGCACGAGCAGCTCGAGCGCGATCGAGAGATCGAACGCCTCGCGTACGCCGAGCAGGAGCTGCGGCCACGTGAAGGGCGAGAGCAACGCGCACTGGTTGTTGGCGAGCAGCGGCTGGCCGAGCTCGCTGTGCGGATCCCAGAGCGGGAGCTCGCCCGCGGCGAGCTGGCGGCGCGCTTCCTCGCGCTTCGCCTCGAACATCCAGGGGATGTCCGAGAGCAGCGTGTTCGAGAGCTCGGGCCGGCTCGCCCCGTGCCGCGCCCACGGCAGATGGAAGTGCCGCAGGAATCCGTCGGGCAGCAGGGTCGTGCCGGCGCGCCAGAGATCCGAGACCACCAGCGCGAAGAGCGCGAAGACGAAGTGGTGGGCGTGGCGCCGGACGGAGCTCGGGTTCATGCGTGCGCGCACGGGCTCGATCCGGCCCGCGCAGCGCACACCTTAGCAAGCCGCGCGCACTCCACGGAGAGGCGAGTGCGGCGAGACGCCGATCACTGCACGACGACCCAGCGCTCGCCATCCTTGCCGACGGAGTTCACCGCGATCAGGCCGCTGATCTGGTTCGTCGAGCCGGACGCCGCGAAGGCCGCGTCCGGCGAGGGTCCCGATGGGCCGCTGTAGCCCGTGCCGCCGTTCGCGACGTTGTTCTGGGCCGTGAGGATGTCGCCCATCTGATTCACGAAGAAGATGCGGTTCCCGGTGCTGCCGCGGCGGATCGGCCAAGCGTAGGCGCACCAGATGATCTCGCAGAAGTCCGCCGCGGGGCGATCGACGCCCAAGACCGCGGGTGCTCCGCCCGTCGCTTCCTCGCCGATGCCGATGCCGTTGCTGTCGGGCAGGAAGATCGTGAAGTAGTAGCCCGACGAGGTCGCGCGGCCGTCGACGACTTGGCGGAACGAGGCCGAGAGCGCCGGGGGATTCATGGTCTCGGTCGTGCCGCGGAGGTTCGTCCCCGCCGAGAGCTCTCCGAAGAACCCGAACTCGCCGGCTCCGTCGCGATCGACGTCGATTTGCCCCGTGCCGCGGAACTCCGCCTGCGCCGAGGTCAGGTTGCGCAGCGTGGAGATCGCCGCGGACTCGTTCGCATTGACGCGCGCACGGGCAAAGTTCGGCAGCGCGATCGAAGCGATGATGGCGATGATGGCCACCGTGATCATGAGCTCGATCAGCGTGAAGCCCTGCTCACGGCGCCCCTGGTGGAGCAGTGACGTGGCGGGCGATGTTCTTGCGTGCAAGGGCCTGTCCTCCCGTACCGGGAGAGCTATCGGCGCTCCTGCGACAATGCCTGCACGAGCGCTGTGTCGTAGGAAAGGAGTTCCATCCGCTCCCGACTCGAACGGCGCAGGTTTCGCGAGTCGCGGTCCGCGGTCACCGCCCGCCTCGACGCGCGTCGCTGCCTACTCGGGCGGTGTCCCGCTGGGCAGGAGGATCGTCCGCTCCGGCATGGGCGGGATCTTCCCGTCCGCGCGCGGCGCGAGATAGAGCTCCATCCACTGCAGCAGGCGCTCACAGTAGTCGAGCCGCGCGCGCCCCTTGCGGTTGCCATGGCCTTCGCCGGGGTAGAGCACGAGGCGCACCGGGGCTTGGCTGCGGAGCTTCAGATGCCGGTAGAGCTCCTTCGATTGGCCGGGATCGACGCGCGGGTCCTCCTTGCCGTGGAGGATGAGCAGCGGGGTGCGGCACTTGTCCGCGTGATAGATCGGCGAGCGCTGCAGGAAGAACTCCCAGTTGTCCCATGGGCGCTTGCCCGCGTGGACGAGGAACTCCTCCTCGGGGATATCGGTCGTGCCCACCTTCGAGATCTTGTTCGAGATGCCGACGAACATGACGCCCGCGGCGAAGCGGCTGGAGTAGTAGGTCGAGCACCAGCCCGTGGCGTAGCCGCCGTAGGAACCGCCGGTGACGCCGACGCGGTCCTTGTCGACGAGGCCCATCGCGATCAAGTGGTCGACGCCATCCACGAGGTCGTCGAATTCCTTGCCCGCGGGATCGCCCCGATCCGCGCACGCGAACTCGTGGCCGCGCCCTGTGCTCGCGCGGTAGTTCGGGAAGAAGAGCGCGAAGCCGCGCGCCGCGGCGATGTGGCCCAGGTTCGAGTAGGTCGAGAGCCAGCCGTCGTCGACGTGGGCTTCCGGGCCGCCATGCACGACGAGGATCAGCGGATAGCGCGTGTCCGCCCGCGCATCGAGGGGCTTCAGGAGCACCCCCTCGATCTCGAGCCCGTCGCGCGCCTTGTAGCGCACGACGCTCTGCTCGGCGAGGCGCAGGTTCTGCATCCAAGCGCGGTTGTGATGGCTGAGCTGGGTGAACGCCGACTCGCCGTGCGCCAAGGTATAGACCTCGGGCGGGTGCGAAGAGCGCGAGCCGACGAAGGCCGCGCGCTGTCCGTCCTCGGAGAGGCTGAGCGCGGAGAGGGCCGGCAGATCCGAGATGCCGGCGAGGAGATCCTTCTCGGCATCGACCCCGTTGGTCTGCACCTTCGTCAGCGTCGACTGCGTGCTGCGGCTGCCGAGGACGAGCAGGTGGCTCGCGTCCTGCCAGGCGAGCTCCTCGAAGTCGCGTTCGGCGGCGAGGAAGCGCTGCTCGAGCTCGGAATCGGCATCGACGCCGCCCAAGAACAAGCGCGCCGCCGCGGGATCGTGCAGGTCCTGGCCGGCGATCGCCGCGATCAGCTTCCCGTCGGGCGACCACGCGAAGGGACCGAACTTCGCTCGGTGCGCGAAGACCTTGATCGGCGCACCTTCGGCGGTGCCGAGGAGGTGCAGGCGCAGCCCCATGTAGGAGTCGTCGGTGAGCGGCGTCGGGGCGATCGTCGCCGCCAGACGCGGCGCGCCGGTCGGGTCCCATTGCAGCGCGAACGCCGATCCCGGCGTGGAGAGCATGCGGGCGGGAGCGCTGCCGTCGGCCGGAGCGATCCAGATCTTCAACTGCCGGAAGTCCTCTTCGTAGATCTCGACCGGCGCGCCGCTCTCGCGGCGCTTCTTCGCCTCCGCGCTCTCCGGTTCCGCCGCGATCAAGGCGATCTCGCTGCCATCGGGGCGCCAGGCGTAGGTCGAGATGGGGGAGTCGAGCTGCACGAGGCGGCGCGCTTCGCCGCCGCCGAGCGGGATCGCGTGCAGGCTCGGCTGTGCATCGCTCGTGCGCTTCGAGAGGAAGGTGATCGCGCTGCCGTCGGGCTTCCACGCGATCTCCCGCACCGCGACCTCGCCCGAGACGTAGGCGCGCGGCTCCCCTCCGCGGGTCGGCACGACCCAGAGCTCGCTCCACGCCACGCCGTCCGGCTGCTTCTCGCCGCGGGGGATCGCGAGGGCGTAGGCGACGTGCGCACCGTCGGGCGAGATCGCCACCTCCGTGACCGTCTGCACCTGGTAGAGGTGACGTGGCGTCATCACCTCGCTCTGGGACGAGGCGAGCCCGGCGCAGGCCAAGGCGATGACGAGAGCGAGGATGGGGCGGAGGCTTCTGCGCGTCATCGGAGCTCCGAGCGGCATGGGAGGAGGTAGAGGCGCGGGCGAGCGCGCGGCGCATTGTAGCCAGCTCACTCGGCGGAACCACCGCGCCATGTGGCGATGGAATACGCGCTCCTCCGGCGGCACGATAGCGGTATGCAGCGCGCGGAAAAGGCAGAGCGGATCGGCCGCATCCTCGACGAGTTCCATCCTGCGGTGCCGATCCCGCTGGATCACCGCGATCCCTACACCTTGCTCATTGCGGTGCTGCTCTCGGCGCAGTGCACCGACGCGCGCGTGAACCAGGTGACCCCGCGGCTCTTCGCGCGCGCCGACGATCCCGCGGCCATGGCGCGCCTCGACGTCGCGGAGATCTGCGCGATCATCCGCCCTTGCGGCCTGGCGCCCCAGAAAGCGCAGGCGATCGCGGGGCTCTCGCGCCTCCTGCTCGAGCGCCACGGCGGCCGAGTGCCCGCCGATCTCGATGCACTCGAAGCGCTTCCCGGCGTGGGACACAAGACCGCGAGCGTCGTGCTGGCGCAGGCCTTCGGCATCCCGGCGTTCCCGGTGGACACGCACATCCAGCGCCTGGCCCTGCGTTGGGGGCTCAGCCGCGGTCCGAGCGTCGAGCGCGTGGAGCGCGATCTCAAGGCTCTCTTCCCTCGCGAGACCTGGGGCCGTCGACACCTGCAGATCATCGTGTTCGGCCGCGAGCATTGCCCCGCGCGCGGGCACGTGCTGACGCGCTGTCCGATCTGCTCGTGGGCCGCGAGCAAGCAGCGCATCGCGGAGGAGCATTCCTTGCTCTCGCGCGCGATGCGCGCCGAGCTCGCCGCCGAAGCCGCCGCTCAGAGCCCGTCGGAGAAAGACCCCGACAGGCGCTTCGATGCTCGCTGGCCCAACACCTGACGGTAGTGGCGCGGCCTGCTGGCCCAACACCTGACGGTGTTGGCGCGGCCTGCTGGCGCCGACACCTGACGGTGTTGGCGCGGCCTGCTGGCCCAACACCTGACGGTGTTGGCGCGGCGAACTCGTCGATGCCTTGACGAGCGCTCAGCGCAGCGCTGCGGCGACGAGCTCCGCCGTCGACCACGCGGAGAGGAAGGAGAGCCCGCCGATCGGCCCGCTCAAGTCGAGGAGTTCGCCGCAGACGTAGAGGCCCGGGCAGCGATTCACCTGCAAGCTGCGCGGATCGAGCTCGCGCAGCGCGAGCCCGCCCGAGGTCACCTCGGCTTGATCGAAGCCGAGCGTGCCATCGATGGGGATGGGCAACGCCTTCAGCGCTTCGATGAGCGCATGGCGCTCGTGCTTCGCGAGATGCGCGGCGCGCGGGAGCTCTTCTCCGACGGCGAGGCCCGCGGCGCGCGCGGCGGCGCGCACGAGGGGACGCGGGACCATCTCGGGCAGCGCGCGCGCGACGGAAGGCTGACCCGGTGCTCCGGCGAGTGCCAGGAGACGTGCGCGGAGCTCTTCGCGCGAGACCTTGGGAAAGAGGTCGAGCTCGAGCACGAACGGCCGCTCGAGCGCTCCCGCGGCGCGAGCGCGCGCGACGAAGTGCGAAGGATCCATCGCCCCGGGGCCCGAGACGCCGCGATGCGTGAAGAGCAGCGGACGCTCGCGGCGCAGCAGCTCCTTGCCGGCGGGGGACAGCAAGCGCGTCGCGCCGCTCTCCCAGGCGATGCCCGTGAGCTCGCGCACCCAGCTCGCGGGAGAGGTGAGGGGAACCAACGCCGGCACGGGCTCGATCACCTCGAGGCCGAGCGAGGCGAGCCAGGCGTAGCCATCGCCGGTGGTGCCGGTCTTGGGATAGCTCTTGCCGCCGGAGCAGGCGACGACGCGCGCGGCTTCGAACACGCGCCCGTCCTGCGTGTGCACGCGCCAACTCTCCCCCGCGGGCTCCAACGCGGAGACGGCGGCGCCGAGCACGAGCTCCACACCGCTGCCGAGCGCCCAGCGCAGCAGCGCATCGCGCACGTCGACGGCGCGCTGGCTGCGCGGAAACACCTTCTCGAGCGGCGCTTCGACCGTCGGCACGCCGAGCGCATGGAAGCGCTCGCGCACCGCGCGCGGCGGCAGGAGCTCCAGCGCGCTCGCGAGGAAGCGCGCGCCGCGCGATCCGAACAGCCGCGCGGCTTCGTCGGCCTCGAGCGTCGTGGTGAGATTGCAGCGCGATCCGCCGCTGGCCAGGATCTTCGTGCCCGTGCGCTGCATCTTCTCGAGCAGTCGCACGCGCATCCCGCGCTCGGCGAGTCGCGCCGCGCACCAGAGGCCGGCCGCGCCGGCGCCGATCACGACGACGTCGCGCACGAGAGGCGTGCTCAACGCACCGGGTAGGTCGCGAGCACCCACTCCTTCCACTTCTCGTCGAAGTTGAGCGGTGTCAGCCCATACGCCTCTTGGATCGCTTCGCGGAAGCAGGTCGTCATGTCGCTGCCGTTGGCCGTCGTGTCGGGGTTCAAGCGCCCCTTCACGAGGTTCATGAACTTGCGGAAGCGCTCCACGCCGTCGGGGAAGCCCTCGATCAAGAAGTCCATCTTCGAGAAGAGCGATAGATGCGCCTGGGCATCGAACTCCCCGTACGCGCGGATGGTCAGCATCTTCGAGTAGGGCAGCGCCTCCCCGGCGACCGCGAGCTTGCGCGCTTCGATCTTCCACTTGTCGGAGTGGATGGTGATCTCGGCCGCGGCCTCGTCGAGCATGAAGTAGGGATACTCGGGGTTGTTGTTCCACCGCAGGTAGTGCGCGAGCCCTTCCTTGAAGGCCGGCACGACGTCGTAGGAGTAGTGCCGATACGCATCGAAGTAGAGGTGCGTCAGCAGATGCACGAGCGAGTTGTGGATCTGCGGCTCGCGGCCGGTCAGGTTCTCGCCGCCCTTCGTCGGAAAGGCGACGCAGAGCGTATCGAGCTCGGGGAAGTTGTGGAGCTTGCCGTACTTCTGCGGCGCGCCATAGAAGGTGCGCACGAAGAGCGAGTGGTTCTCCACGCGATCGGTGACGAGCACCTCGAACTTGCCCTTCTCGCCGAGGAAGGGGCCTTCGCCCATGTAGTTGCCCGGGCGCTGGCCGGGGAAGCTCGCGTCGGTGACGCCGAGCAGCTCTTGGAACTTGGCGTAGAACTTCTCCGCGCGATGCGCGAGGAGGTGCAGGCGCAGCCAGGGATCGAGGATCTTCGCCTTCGGGTTGATGCTCGGCATGACCTTCGCGAGCTCCGTGAGCTCCGCGCGGATGCGCGGCGCTTCTCCCGTAGGGACCGTGTACGGCGGCAGATCCGCGCCGATGCGGTGATGCGCCACCTCGATCCAGAGGTAGTGCGTGGCGACCATGGCGTTCGCCACCTCGTCCGTCGTCTTGCCCGCGAAGGGGAAGGGGCCATAGGAGAGGATCCCGGCCTTCTGCATGAGCTCGGGATCGCCCTTCGTGTACGGGCTCTCGGCGGGGAGCTTGCCGCGTTGTGCCGCGAGCGGAGCGCAGGCGAGCGCGGTGACGAGGAGGTAGCTCAGGACGAGGAGGGGCGAGTGCCGCGCGTGCGAGTGCATGTACGTGCCGAGGTGGAACGTGCCGAGTTGGAACGTGCCGAGGTGGGGCCCGGGACGAGGCGCTGCAGTCTAGCCTCTGGCCGCGCTCAACGCCGCCGCGCGAACGCCCAGAGATGCTCCGCGCTGCGCACGACGAGTCGGCCGCGGGAGAGCGCCGGAGTGGCGTAGATCTTCTCGCCGAGGTCGCGCGTCGAGATCGTTCGCAGCTCCTTCGCGGCGGAGAGCACGCTGAGCTCGCCGCGCTCCGAGGCGAGGTACAGCGCATCGGCGCTCGCGATGGGGCTGGCATAGTAGGGGCCGCGCGCGGCCAGGCGCTCCTGGAAGTGCAAGGCGCCGGTCGAGGCCTCGAGGCAGGTGAGCACGCCGCCGTTCCGGATCGCGAAGAGCAAGTCTCCGCAGAGCAAGGGCGTCGGGCACTCGGGCACGCCGTTCTCGTGCTGCCACGCGAGACGCGGAGCGGAGCCGCCTTCGCCGAGCTCGAGCGCCAGGATCCCGTTCGCGTGCGTCCAGGGCTCCATCCAGGAGTGGATGCGCGGCCATTCGTCGGCGCGAATCCGCCCATCGCGATCCGCGTCGAGCAAGCGCCAGAACATGCGCAGCGGATGATCGCCCTGACCATCGGCGTCGGGGCGCGAGAGGATGCTGGCGTTCTTCTTGGCCTCGGTCGCGTCGATCGCGCCGTCGCCGTCGCCATCGCACTCCGCGAGCAGCGCCTCGAAGGTCGGGAGCGCGATCGCTTCGCGGTTCGTGCGCAGGTTGTAGGAGGTCGTGTAGACGAGGTTCCCGCGCACCTGCGGGAGCGTCACCGGCTCGTCGGCGAGGCCGGGCACCGACCAGAGCACCGCGCCGTCGGCGAGGGCGATCGCGCGCAGGTGATACGGCTCGTAGACGAGCAGCGCCGCGCGGTCGCCGGCCTGCCAGGGCGTCGGCGTGGACCAGCTCGACGCGGGGCCGCTCGTGCGCCGTTCCCAGAGCACTTTGCCGGTCGCGGGATCGAGCGCTTCCAGGAGCGCGCCGTCCTCGGCGCTCGCGAAGACGATCAGCTTGCCGTCGGCGACGATCGGCGAGCTCGCCGAGCCGAAGGTGTTCTTCCGCCGCTCTCGCTCCGCGCGCCAGAGCTCCTTCCCGGCCAAGTCGTACGCGACGACGCCGAAGGAGCCGAACGCGGCGAACACGCGCTGACCGTCGCTCGCGGGCGTCGGCGAGCTCGGCCCATGGTGGTAGCTCGGCTCGAAGGAAGGGACCTCGATCACCGCGCGCCAGAGCTCGCGCCCGCTCGCGGCGTCGTGGCAGAGGGTCAGCAGGCGCGGCGGCTCGTCGAGGTGTGCGGTGAGGAAGATCTGCTCCGCGATGGCGATCGGCGAGGAGTGACCCGGAGGGCAGGGCACCTTCCAGAGCAGGGCTTCCGGAGCGGCGAGGTCGGTGGGATAGCGCTGCGCGCCGCCGGCGCGGCCCGCGCCTTCCGGCCCGCGGAAGCGCGGCCAGTCCTCAGCGCCGGGTGAGGCGCACGCGGCGAAGATGCCGATAGCGAGGGCGAACGCGAGACACATGCGCGGGATTCCTCGGGCGAGGGAGTGCGGGCTTAGGCCCGCCTTCTACGCGCGAGGGCTCCTTGACGCGAGCCGTCCTCCCGCTAGGTTTTCGCGCGTTCTCCCACTCGCAGCCCAGGTGGTCCGTGTCCACCGGGCGGAACCGCGAGGACGGATCGTTCCCGTCCCGCACGAATCCAAGGTGATCCCATGATCCGCGTCACGCTTCCGGACGGAAGTGCGCGCGAGCTCCGTGCTGGAGCTTCCGCGCGCGATCTCGCCGAGTCCATCGGACCCGGCCTCGCGAAGGCGGCCGTCGCCGCCAAGGTGAACGGCGAGGTGCGCGACCTCGCGCGCGCGCTGCCCGACGGCGCCCAGGTCTCGATCCTGACCAAGCGCGACCCCGAGGCCCTCGAGGTGCTGCGCCACTCCGCGGCGCACCTGATGGCCGATGCGATCCTGCGAGTTTTCCCTAAGGCGCAGCTCACGATCGGCCCCGTCGTGGACGACGGCTTCTACTACGACATCTTCATGCCCGAAGGGAAGATCAGCACCGACGACTTCCCGCGCATCGAGGCCGAGATGCTCCGCATCGCCGAGGAGGGGAAGCCCTTCCAGCGCTGCGTCTCCTCGTACGACGAAGCCGATGAGCACTTCGCGCGCTATCGCTCGATCGACGGCGGCGACAACAAGTTCAAGCGCGAGCTCGTGGCCGGCATCCGCGAGCGCGGCGAAGAGCTCAGCTTCTACAAGCACGGCGACTTCATCGATCTCTGCCGCGGGCCGCACGTGCCCGACACGGGGTATCTGAAGTTCACCAAGCTCACCAAGCTCTCGGGCTCCTACTGGCGCGGCGACGCGACGAAGGACCAGCTCTCCCGCGTATACGGGATCTCCTTCTTCACCAAGAAGGAGCTCGATGACCACTTCTTCATGCTCGAGGAGGCGAAGAAGCGCGATCACCGTCTGCTCGGCAAGCAGCTCGATCTCTTCCACATGGACGACGAGGCCCCGGGCTTCCCGTTCTTCCATCCGAAGGGGGCGAAGCTCTGGCACACGCTGGTCGACTTCATGCGCGGCATGCTGCGGCGCCGCGGCTATCAAGAGGTGAAGACGCCGATCGTGCTCTCGGAGCAGCTCTGGCACACGAGCGGGCACTACGCGAACTACCTGGAGAACATGTTCTTCACGAAGATGAAGCTCCGGGACGAGAAGGACCCCTCGAAGATCCACGAGCACGTGGACGAAGAGCGGCCGATGGCGGTGAAGCCGATGAACTGCCCCGGCCACTGCCTGGTCTACGGGACGCGCATCCACAGCCATCGCGAGCTGCCGCTGCGCATCTCGGAGATGGGACTCGTGCATCGGCGCGAGTTCTCGGGCGTGCGCCACGGGCTCTTCCGCGTGCAGGCGTTCACCCAGGACGACGCGCACCATTTCTGCTCGCCGGAGCAGATCGAGGGCGAGATCAAGCTCCTGATCGGCTTCTTCAAGCAGATCTACTCGGCCTTCGGTCTCGATGACGTCCACATCGAGCTCTCGACCCGGCCGGCGAAGAGCATCGGCTCCGACGAGGTCTGGGCGACGGCCGAAGGGGCGCTGAAGCGCGTGCTCGATCAGAACGGCATCGCCTACAAGCTGAATCCCGGCGACGGCGCGTTCTACGGCCCGAAGATCGACTTCCACATCCGCGACAGCCTGAAGCGCTCGTGGCAGTGCGGGACGATCCAGCTCGACTTCTCGATGCCGCTGCGCTTCGGCTTGGCCTACGTCGGCGCCGACGGCGAGAAGCACGTGCCGGTGATGATCCACCGCGCTTGCTTCGGCAGCGTCGAGCGTTTCCTCGGCATCCTGATCGAGCACTACGCCGGCAACTTCCCGCTCTGGCTCGCCCCGGTGCAGGCGGTGGTCGTGCCGGTGAGCGAGAAGTTCTTCGACTACGCGAAGAGCTTGAACGAGCAGTTGCTCGACCTCGGCCTGCGCAGCGAGGTGAACCTGAAGGACGACCGCGTGGGCTACAAGATCCGCGAGGCCACCCTGCAGAAGATCCCCTACGCGATCGTGGTCGGCGAGAAGGAGCAGGAGAACGGCACGCTCAACGCTCGCTCGCGCGACGAGGGCGAGCTCGGCGAGATGAAGCTCGGCGAGTTCTGGGCCAAGATCGAGTCGGCCGCCTCTCCGCCGGTCCGCCCGAACGCCCTCGTCTGATCCGCCGACCCCGAACGTACGGTGCCAGGAACAAGATCACCGGGATCGATCCCGGTGATCTTGTTCCTGGCACCGCACGTTCGGCTTCGAGGGGCGGTAGGCTGCCGACGCGCCACGCCGATGGTCAGCTGCCGATGCGCCAGGTCGAGCTGCCGGCCTTGTCCTCGAGGTGGATGCCGAGGGCGGCGAGGCCGTCGCGGATGCGGTCGGAGAGGGGGAAGTCCTTTCGGGCGCGCGCTTCTTGGCGCAGCGTCAGGACGAAGCCCATCACTTGCTCGAAGAGCTCGCCGTGGTGGGCTTCGTCGTCCGCGATCTGCGCTGCGTCGCCGGGGAGGAAGAGGCCGAGGAGTCGGCCGAGGTCGCGGACGAGGCGCAGCGCTTCTTGCTGCTCCTTGCCCGCGAGCTTCTTCGCGTCGTTCAGCAGCGCGAAGACATGGCCCAGCGCGCGACCCGTCGAGAAGTCGTCGTCCAAGGCTTCGCAGTAGGCCGCGCGGCGCTCGGAGAGGGGCAGGGGCAGCGTGCGCGCGAGGACTTCTTCGGCGTTCGTCTCGTCGGCCTCTTCGGCCAAGGCGCCGAGCTGCTTCAGGAGTCGGGCCAAGCCCGCGCGCGCGGCCTGCAGGTTCTCCGGCTTGAAGTCGACGGGGCTGCGGTAGTGGCCCTGCAGCAGGAAGAAGCGGATCGTCGGCGCGCCGTAGGTGTCGAGCAGCCACGCGGCTTGGAACTGCCGCGCGAACTCGGGGTCCTTCATGCGCGGATCGCTCTTCGCGATCTTCACGCCGCCGTACTGGATGAGCCCGTTGTGCATCCAGCACTGCGCGTACGAGTGCCCGAGCGCCTCGCTCTGCGCGATCTCGTTCTCGTGGTGGGGGAACTTGAGATCGTCCCCGCCGCCGTGGATGTCGAAGGCTTGCCCGAGCAGGGAGCTCGACATCACCGAGCACTCGAGGTGCCAGCCCGGGCGACCCGCGCCCCACGGGCTCTCCCACGTGGGCTCGCCCGGCTTGGCCGATTTCCACAGCGCGAAGTCCGCCGGATGCCGCAGCTCCTCGCTGCGCTCGACGCGCACCCCGCTCAGCATCTCGTCGAGCTTGCGGCCCGAGAGCTTGCCGTAGTGCTCCTGGCGCTGGATGTCGTAGTAGACCCCGTCGCTCGTCTTGTAGGCGCGATCCGCGGCGATCAGCTCCTCGACGAAGGCGATCATCTCGTCGATGTACTCGGTGCAGCGCGGGTGGTCCGTGATCGTCACCACGTGCAGCTTCTTCAGGAACTCGAAGTACTGCGCCGTGTAACGCTGCGTGATCGCGAGCCAGGGCTCGCCGGTCTTCAGCGAGCGCTGGATGATCTTGTCGTCGATGTCGGTGATGTTGTTCACGAAGCGCACGCGATAGCCGCGCGCGCGGAACCACCGCGCGATCGCATCGAAGATCACCGGGCCCATGAGGTGCCCGATGTGGCAATCGTCGTAGACCGTCGGGCCGCAGACGTAGAGCGAGACCTGGCCGGGGACGAGGGGGCGGAAGGGGTCCTTGCGGCGGCGGAGCGAGTCTTGGATCTGGATCGACATCTCGGTTCGACCGCGCGGGGCGCGGTGGGGGAATGGCGCGCAGGATACCGGACGCACGCGGCTCAGGCGGCGAAGTCTTTTGCCGCCCGTGCATCGGCGGCGCGCTCGCCAGGCGAAGTCCTGCGCGGGCTGGCCGAGCCAGGTGACGACGCTAACATGGCCAGCCCTCTGGATGGCGGGAGCACGAGGTCCTATCCAGGCTCGGAACGGATCCGTTCCCTCGTGCACGCGGGCCCCCGTCCGCGCCCCCTTTCCACGACTCGCGCCCCGCGGGCCGAATCCTCCCCGAGTCTCTACTCCATGGATCACTCGTTCCCCGAAGTCGGCCCGAAGGTCGCGAACGGCCACGACAAGGCGCACGCCGCGCCCTTGTCCGCGCATCTCGAGTACAGCGGGAAGCACGGCGAGTTCGCAGGTAAGCACGGCCTCGGCCGCCACGGCGTGGGGCACCCTTCGCCGCTCGAGAGCCTGCCTCGTCGGCGCCCGACGCGCGAAGAAGCCGAGCAGGCGATCCGCACCTTGATCCGCTGGGCCGGAGACGATCCGGATCGCGAAGGTCTGATCGAGACGCCGGCCCGCGTCGCGCGCGCCTACGAGGAGTTCTTCGCGGGCTACGCGATGGACCCGCGCCAGCTCCTGGAGAAGACCTTCGAGGAGACCGGCGGCTACCACGACATGGTGCTGATCCGCGACATCGCGCTGAACTCGCACTGCGAGCACCACATGGTGCCGATCGTCGGCAAGGTCCATCTGGCGTACCTGCCCGAGAAGCGCGTGGTCGGCATCTCGAAGCTCGCCCGCGTCGTCGATGCGTTCGGCCGGCGTCTGCAGATCCAGGAGAAGCTCACGGTGGAGATCGCCGAGACGATCCAGGAGGTCCTGCGCCCGCGCGGAGTGGCCATCGTGATCGAGGCCGCGCACGAGTGCATGACGACCCGCGGCGTGAAGAAGCCGGACTCGGTCACGGTCACGCGCTGGATGACCGGCGCCTTCCGCGACAGCAACGAGCTGCGCGCGGAATTCCTCCAGCTCATCCGGGGCTGAGCTCGCACGCGCTCGCGCGACGAGCGCGGAGCGGAAAGCAGGAGGCTCGCGATGCCGCGCGCGTAAGTGCGCGGTCGCGAGCCTCCCGCCGTTCCTCGACTCGGAGCAACGCCCCATGCCCACGTCTTCGTCTTTCCGGCGCGCCTCGGCGCTGGCGCTCCTCTCCATCTGCCTCGCGCCGCTCGTCCGGGCGCAGGGCGAGCCCGTGCTGGTCGCCACGCGCGCGGGCCAGTTCCTCGAAGCCGAGCGCGTGAAGAGCGCCGCCGGCGCGGACGAGCTCTGGTGGGGCAGCGGCGCGCAGCGCCGGCAGATCCCCGCGGGTGCCGTGAAGAGCGTGCGCAATCTCGCCGAGCTCCGCGCCGAATACGCGCGCCTCGCGGAGAGCGCGCGCACGCAGCCGGGTTCCGAGCTCGGGCTCGCGCGCTGGTGCGCGGCGAACGGGCTCTCGAAAGAGCTGGCGAACGCGCTCGATCCGGTGCTCACCGAGGAGCCGCTGCACCCCGGGGCTCTCGCCATCCTGCGCGGCCTCGCGCTCGAACATCTCGTTCCGGTAGGCCGCGGCGAGCCCGACGCCGTCGCGCGCGGCCTCGTGCTCTACGGCGGCCAGCACTTCGCCGAGCCGACGACGCGCACGATGGCCGCGCTGCGCCTCGCCGCGCTGGATGGCGGGCCTGCGGCGATCGAGCGCGCGCGGAAGTCCGTGCGCGGCGAAGAGCGCGCGCTGGCGCTCCTCGCGCTCGCGCTCTCGGCGAGCGAGCCGCGCTGGAAGGACGGGCTCGCGCACGCCGTGCTCGACGCGGATCCGCGCGCGCGGCAGGCGGCCGTCGCGTTGGTGAAGCAGAGCGGCGAGGTCGACGCGATCCAGCCCTTCCTGCGCGCGCTCGGCAGCGCGCATCCCAAGATCCAGATCCACGCCGCCGAGGCGCTGGGCGCGCTCGGCGATCCTCGCGCGGTCGACGTCCTGATCGAGAAGCTCTCGTTCGGTGCGGGCGCGCGTTCCTACATGCTCTCCGTGCGACAGGCCTCCGTGATCAGCGACTACGACGTCGAAGTCGCGCAGGCCTCCTTCATCGCGGACCCCGTGATCAACGTGCTGCAGGAAGGCGAAGTCCTCGACGCGAAGGTCGCGGGCGGCGGCGGTCAGCGCACGCTCGGCGCCGTTCGCGGCGCCGTCGCTGGTGCCTTGCGCGAGCTCACTGGTGTCGATCACGGCATGGATGTCGCCGCGTGGCGCGCCTGGCGCGCGGCGCATCCCGCCGCCCTTGTTCCCTCCGCCGAGCGCGGCGAGTAGAACCTCCCGCCTCGCACTCCTTTCGGCGGGGCAGGACATGACAGAAGGCACGGCGGACGCGGCGGATGACAGCGCAGCGGAGTTCCAAGAGGTCGGTGTGCTCGCCTCCCAAGAGAACGCGCGCGCGGTGGTGAGCTGGCAAGGCAAGAAGGTCGCCGTGGTGCGCCACGGCGGCTCTCTCTACGCCTTCGAGGACACCTGCCCGCATCAAGGCGCCTCGCTCGCCGAAGGCCATGTCGAGGGCGGCTACGTGCATTGCCCTTGGCACGGCTGGCGCTTCGAGATCGCGACCGGCAAGTGCCGCGAGAGCGCCTACGGCACGCTCGATCTCTGGGAGGCGCGCACCGAAGGGGAGCGCCTCTTCCTCCGCACGCGCGGAAGCGGTTCGTGAGCGCGCTGCGCGAAGCGGCGGCGGTGGTGCTGCTGCGAGAGGGCGAGCGCGGCGTCGAGGTCTACCTCGCGAAGCGCGCGCCGGAGCTGCGCTTCTTCGGCGGCTATTGGGCCTGCCCCGGTGGCGGGCTCGAGCCCGTCGACGGCAGCGGCGACGAGGCCTGGTTCGCGTGCGCGCGGCGCGAGCTCGAGGAGGAGATCGCCGTGCGCGTCGTTCCCCTGGACTATCTCGGCGAGCGCACGACGCCGCCGTTCGCTCCGGTGCGCTACAAGACGCGCTTCTTCGAAGCGGAGCTGCCGCTCGGGCAAGAGCCGCGCATCGCGAGCGGCGAGCTCGTGGAAGGGCGCTTCTTCGCGCCGGCGGAGGCGCTCGCGAGCTGGAGCCGCGGCGAGCTCTGGATCGTGCCCCCGGTGCTCGCCTTGCTCGAAGCGCTGGGGGAGTCGACGCGCGAGCTCTTCCGCGCGCGATGGCGACGCGAAGAACGCGAGCTCGATGCCGAGCTGCGGCTCCCGCCGATCCGCTTCTCGCCCGGCCTCTTCGTCGCCGCGCTGCGCACGGCCACGCTGCCGCCGGCCACGACGACGAACACGATCCTCGTCGGCCAGGACTCGCTCTACGTCGTCGATCCGGCGACCGCCGAGGAGAGCGAACGGCAGCGGCTCTTCCGCGAGCTCGACGCGCGCGTCGCGGCGGGCGCGCGCGTCGCGGGCGTGCTCGTCACGCACCATCATCCCGATCACGTCGGCTCCGTCGCGGAGACCGCGGCGCGCTACGACGTGCCGGTGATCGCGCATCCGCTGACGCTCGCGCGTCTGCCACGGCCGCCTCACCGCACGCGGGCGATCGATGACGGCGCCGTGATCGAGCTCGGCAGCGCGCCGGACGGCTCGCCGCACTGGCAGCTCACCGCGTACCACACGCCGGGCCACGACCGCGGGCATCTCGTGTTCCTGGAGAGCCGCTATCGCGCGCTGATCGGCGGCGATCTCGCGTCGACGGTCTCGACGATCGTGATCGATCCGCCGGAAGGGCACCTCGCGACCTATCTCGCGAGCCTGCAGCGCATCCAGGAGCTCGGCATCGGCTTCTTCTATCCTTCGCACGGCCCCGCGGCGCCGCACGGCAAGCGCTTGCTCGCGAGCTATCTCGCGCATCGCGCGATGCGCGAGACGGCGTTGATCGACGCGCTGAAGAACGGCGCGAAGTCGCCTGAGGAGCTCTTGCCCGTCGTGTACGCCGACACGGATCCCAGGATGCACGGGCTCGCGGCGCGCTCGCTGCGAGCGGGGCTCGAGAAGCTCGTCGAGGAAGGCCGCGTTCGTTCCCTCGACGCTGAACGCTACGAGCTCCTCGCCGCGGCGCAGGGTTGAGCATGCGTGCGCGCGAGCTGCTCCGCATCGTCGGCCCGGGGCTGCTCGTCGCCGCGACGGGCGTCGGCGCGGGCGATCTCGCGACGGCGGCGTTCACCGGGAACGCGCTCGGCACGGCGGTCCTCTGGGCCGTCATGGCGGGAGCGGCGCTGAAGTTCCTCCTCACCGAAGGGCTCGCGCGCTGGCAGCTCGCGACTGGCAAGACCTTGCTCGAGGGTTTGCTCGACGCGTTCGGCTGGCCGTTCCGCGTGCTCTTCCTCGCGTATCTCGCGCTCTGGAGCTTCTTCGTCGGCGCCGCGGTGATGAGCGCCTGCGGCGCGGCGAGCCACGCGCTGCTGCCGCTCTTCGCGGATCCCGAGCACGACAAGCTCTGCTACGGCGCGCTGCACAGCTTCGTCGGCGCGCTGCTCGTCTGGCGCGGCGGCTATGCGCTCTTCGAGAAGGCGATGGGCGTCTGCGTCGCGCTGATGAGCTTCACCGTCGTCGGCTGCGCGATCGCGCTCGGGCCCTCGCTCGGCGAGCTCGCGAGTGGCTTGTTCCTCCCGCGCATCCCGCGCTTCGACGGCGACGGCCTCTCTTGGACTCTCGCGTTGCTGGGCGGCGTCGGCGGGACGCTGACGATCCTCTCCTACGGCTATTGGATCCGCGAGGAAGGGCGCGAAGGCGGCGGCGAGATTCCCCGGATGCGCCTCGACCTCGCGGTGGGCTACGCCGTCACCGCGCTCTTCGGGCTCTCGATGGTGGTGATCGGGAGCCGCGTCGAGGTGAGCGGCTCCGGCGTGCGCTTGCTGGTCGATCTCGCGAATTCACTCGAGCGCGAGCTCGGCTCCTTCGCGCGCTGGTCCTTCCTCGTCGGCGCCTGGGCCGCGGTCGCGAGCACCGTGCTCGGCGTCTGGCAGGCGGCACCGTATTTCCTGGCCGACGCGCTGCGCACGAAGGAGCAGCGCGCGGCGCGCGCACCGATCGATCTTCGTTCGCGCACCTATCGGCTGGGCCTCCTCGCCATCGCGGTGCTGCCGACCCTCGGCTTGCTCTTCGATTTCCGCAGCCTACAGCGGGTCACCGGGCAGATCGGCGCGGCGGTGATGCCGGCGCTCTGTTTGGCGTTGCTCTACCTCTGTGGTCGGCGCCGCGCTCTCGGGGCGCACGCGAACCACATCGGGGTCAACGCGCTGCTCGTGCTGGCGCTCGCGTTCTTCGTGTGGGCGGTGAGCCAGGGGATCGGGTGAGCGCTCAGGTGCGTCGAGCGCTCGCGAGGGCTCGTCGCGCGGCGTCGACCACCTGTTCGACGCCGATCTCCAGCATCGCGGGCGAGCGCTGGTCGCGCTTCCGCGGCGGCGGGATCTCCGCTCCGCCCTTCACGACGATGGCGCTCGCGCGAACGGGCCCGTAGACCGCGGGATCGGTGGGGCCGTAGAGGCCGACGAGCGGGCGATCGAGCCAGCCCGCGATGTGCAGGGGACCCGAGTCGCTGCCGATCACCAGGTGGGCTTCCGCCAGCGCCGCCATCGAATCGACGAGGGTGCCGCGCGGGATCGCGTCGTGCAGCGCGCCTTTCGCGCCTTCGACGAGGCGCGCGGTGGGCTCGCTCTCCTTCGGCGAGCGCACGACATAGCACCAGGCGTCCAACTCGCGGTGCAGCTCTCGCGCCAGAGCGGAGAAGCGCTCGGGCGGCCATTCCTTGTCGCGGCCGTACCCGGAGACGAACGGATGGATCGCGACGATCGGACGACCGGCCGCGGGAGCGAACGCCGCGCGGACGCGTTCGCGCGTCGCCTCGTCGAACGGCGGAGGCGGCGGGAACTCGCGCCGCGTCGGGATGCCGAGCGCTTCGAGCACCGAGAGCATCTTCTCGACGCGATGGCGCCGCGCCGCGCCTCCCGGCACGCGCACGTGAGTCAAGCAAGCGCTGAAGGGCTCGCGCAGCTCCGATCTGGCGAAGCCGACTCTCCGCGCATCGCGCACGCAGGAGAGCAGCGCGGAGCACTTGAGATTGCCTTGCAGCTCGAGGGCGAGATCGTAGGATCGCGCCGCGAGCTCCCGCCGGAACGCCGTCGCGCGGCGCAGCGCGCGCAGCGGATGGCGCGTCCAGCCCTTCAGCTCGCCGCGGGGATAGACGATCAGCTCGTCGATCCACGGATGGCCGCGCAGGAGGTCGGCGCAGCGGTCCTCCACGAGCCAGCCGATGCGGGCGTCGGGACGAGCAGCGCGGAGCGAGCTCAGGACCGGCAAGGCGAAGACGATGTCGCCCAGCGCGGAGAGGCGTCCGATCAGGACGCTCGACCAGTCGATGGGTGGAAGGGTCACCACGGGCAGAGGTGCGAAGTTGAACGGAGCGGAGCGCGAAACGGGGAGCGCGATGAATGCCGCGGGCTCGGCGTCGCGCTCCGCCGGGCCAGACGCCTCCGAACCGCGCGCCTCCGAACCGCGCGCTTCCGAACCGCGCGCGTCCGAGCCTCGAACGTTCGAGCCCGGCGCCGTCGAAGCGCGCGCCTTCGAAGCGTCGGGCTCGCCGTTCGGGATCGCGGCGCCCCCCGGCTTCCGCATGATGCAGGAGGGCGAAGTGTTGGCCTTGGTGCGCGAGGACCGCATGGCCGCGCTGATCGGCGCGGGTCTGCTCGAGCGCGGCGGCTTGCTCGAAGGACGCGCGGCGGAGGACTCCTACCAAGGCCGCGGATCGACCGCAATCGTTCGCGTCGGCGCGGAGCGCGTCGTCGTGCGGCGCTTCCTGCCCGGAGGGCTCTTCCGCTTCCTCCGGCCTTCGAGCTTCGCGACGCCCGAGCGCCCGTTCCGCGAGGTCGAGCTCTACGTCCACCTGCGCGCACGAGGATTCCCTACCCTGGAGCCGCTCGCCGCGGTCGCGCGCAAGCGCGGCGCGCGCTGGATCCTGCATCTCGTCACGCGCGAGCTCGAAGGCGCGCGCGAGCTGCTCGCTCTGCTGCTGCCGGAGGCCATCTCCGCCGCGGAGCGCCGCGCGCTGCTCGTGGCCGCGGGGCGCAGCGTGCGGCGCTTGCACGACGCCGGCGTGTGGCACGCCGATCTGCACCTGAAGAACCTGCTCTGCTGCCGCGGCGAAGTGTACGTCATCGACCTCGATCGCTCGCGCCGCGAGGTCGAGCTCTCGCGCGGCGCGCGGAGCCACAATCTGGAGCGCCTGCTGCGCTTCGCTCGTCGTCACCTCGAGCCGCGGCTCGGCGCTCGCATGCTGCGCAGCGACGCGCTCCGTCTGCTGCGCGCCTACGAGCCGGAGCGCGCGGCGCGGCATGCGCTTGCGCGCGAAGTCCTGCGCTTGGAAGCGCGCGCGCGCTGGCGGCATCGCTTGGGTTGGTGGTGCGAAGCGCGGCTCGCGCGCTGGCGCGAGCTACGGCGCGCGCGCCGCTGATCGCGTTCTCCGCCGCGCTCCGCTTCCCTGCAGCCGCAAGGTCCCGCATCTCTCGACGCCGCATCGATCCCATCGCATGGACATCGCCACTTCTGCCTTCGCCTCGCGTCTACCTTCCGCCGCCGATCAGCTCCGCTTGGCCTTCGAGCTCGGGCTGCAGTCGATCGCGCTCGTCCGCACCGACCCCACGGTGCAAATCGACGGCCTCACGCGCGCTCTCGAGGACTCCGGTGGACGCATCGGCGCGATCGAGGCCGCGACGCTGTCGAGTGGACGCGAAGGCGAGATGCTCTGCGTGGATCTCGCCTCGCCGGATGGAGATCGGAGAGCGGCGGCGATACAGCTCCTCGAGCGCCACATCGCGCTCGCCGCGGAGCTCCACTGCCCACGCCTCGTGCTGCAGCCCGCGCCGCTGGATGGCGGCGAGTTCGGCGATCGCGTGCGCCGCGTCGGTGAGCTCGCGCGCTCCGGCGAAGTCGCCCGCACGGTCGAGCTCCGCGAGGAGATCGAGATGCTCGTCGAGCGCACGCAGCTCGCGCGCCTCGATCGTTTCTGCCGCACGCTCCATGCGCTGTCGCGGAAGCACCCGCGCGTCCACTTCGCCTTCGCGACCGCACCCGGACCGGGATGGTTCCCCGATCTCCGCGCGCTGGGATTCGTGTTCGAGGACCTGCGCGCGCACGAGCTGCACTACTGGCACGACGCCGCGGTCGCGCAGCTCGAAGCCAAGCTGCGCGGCGGTGCGCCTTGGGATTGGCTCGAGCGGCTCGGCGGGCGACTCTCCGGCTGCTATCTCGGCGACGCCGAAGGTTGGAACACGGGCCGCATCCTCGGCAGCGGGGAGGTCGACTTCCGCGAGCTGAAGGCGCAGCTCCCGCACAGCGCGCGACGCGTCCTGCGCCTGGAGGCGGGCCAATCGCGCCAGAGCGCCCTCGAGGGCATTCGCATGGTCCGCGTGCTCGATCTCGACGTCTGAGCCGCTGCCCTGGTCGGAGCGCGAGGGAGGGAAAACTTTCTTCCTACGAGCTCTTGACCGCGCTTTCTCGAACGCTATCCTTCGCAACCCTCCACGAGCGGGCGTAGCTCAGTGGTAGAGCGCCACCTTGCCAAGGTGGATGTCGGGAGTTCAAGTCTCCTCGCCCGCTCCATTTTTCCTCTCCTCTCTATCTTCCGCTCGGTGCTATCGAGCGAGGCTGCACTCGCGACCGTGTGCCCAGGCCATGCGCGGTGCGGAGGCCATGCGCGGTGCCCAGAACCGTGCTCGGTGCGCAGGACCGTGCGCACTTACCAGGACAGTGCGCGCGCCGCAGAGTTCGATGAGCATCGGCACGCTCGAACAGCGCCGGCTCCTCGAACCAAGCTGGGCCGAACCGCCGGCTCTGCATTCGCGCCGATCCGACCACGTCGCCGCTGTGCTTGCGCCGTTGCTCAGGCCTCGGTCCCGAGGATCCTCTCCGAGAGCGCGCTCCTCCAGGCGCGCGCATTGATGCACGCGCCTCGTCTCTGCCGAAGGGCTCGCTCCCGACAGGCAGATCGATCGCGCGCTGCCGAAGCCGAGCTCCGATCTGCGACCGGCGCACGCGCGGCGAGGCGCATCGCGCGCACGTCGCGACCTTCTCACCGGCGCGCGCTCCTTGCGCGTCCTTTCGCGCCCATCCTGACCACGGAGATCGCGCGCCTCTGCGCCCCGCTGCCGAGTCTGCTGGTGCGCGGTCGAGCGACCTGGAGCTCAGGGCAGGATCGCTCCTGCCCGGAATGCCGCTCGCGGAAGACGGCGGCGATCGATGCCCCGAGCTCCGAGTCGCGAGGGGCGGCGGAGTGCGCTCTCAATCGCCGCGCGCAGGGCGGCCTCGCTCGCGCGTCGCAACGGCCCGCGCCGCGACGCGGGACTCCGGCGAGCGCGGGAATCACGCTCGCGCGGCTTCGATGCGCACACCGAAAAGCCGCTCGTTCTCGAGGAGCAGCACTTCGAGTGTAGGGGTCCCAGCTGAGCGAGATCCCGTGTTGCCGCGCGCCCGCGATCAGCGCTGCATCGCCAGGCGTAGCAAGGTCTCCAGATCCGCTTCCGGATGCGCTGCGGTGAGCTCGGCGACGACCTCTTCGCCGTCCTTCCGCGGGAACCCGAGGCCGAGCAGCACATGCAGGAGATCGTCCGCGAGCTTCGTCCCCGGAGCGAGCTTCGAACCCACGCCCGCTTCGTGCGCGATCTTCTCGAAGCTCTCGCGGAGCTCGAGCACCAAGCGGTCCGCGGTCTTCTTGCCGATGCCCTTCGCGCGCGTGAGTTGCGCGCTCTCGCCGCGCACGACGGCGCTCACGATCTCTTCCGCGCGGAAGGTGGCGAGCAGGCCCATCGCCGCGGCGGGGCCGACCTTGGAGATCCCGATCAGCAGTCGGAAGACGCGCCGCTCGAAGGTCTCGGCGAAGCCGTAGAGGCGGGGGACTTCGCCTTCGACGTGGTGCGGATGCACCCAGAGCTTCACCTTGTCGCCGACCTTCGGGAGGGCGCGCGCGATGCGCTCGCAGGTGTGCACGAAATAGCCGACGCCGCCGACGTCGATCACGACGTGCGACGGCGTCTTCTCGGCGATCTGACCGTTCAGGTACTCGATCACGAACGAGCCTCAGCGTCTCAGCGCTTCGCGAGCGAGAGGCCGAGGTTCTCGAGCTTGTGCTTGATCTCGTTCAGCGAGGTGTGGCCGAAGTTGGGCTGCGCGAGCAGCTCGGCCTCGGTGCGCCGCGCGAGGTCGCCGACGATCTTGCAACCCAAGCGGTCCACCGTGCGGCGGCTGCGCACGGAGAGCTGGAGGTCGTTGATCGGCATGTTGAGCGCGTCGACGTTCGTCGGCGCGGCCTCGACGCGGAGCTTCGAGGCATCGATCGTGCCATCGTCGCGCTCCATGCCCAAGCGGAGTCCGTTGGCGCGGAGGATGTCCTTGATCTCGTTCAGCGAGGTCTCGCCGAAGTTCTTGTACGAGAGCAGTTCGACCTCCGACTTCTTCACCAGATCGCCGAGCGTCCCGATCTCCATGCGAGCGAGGCAGTTCCTCGCGCGAACCGAGAGCTCGAAGTCGGTGATCGGGATGCGCAGGATCTGCTGGAGCTTGTCTTCCTTGCGCTCGAGGTCCTCGTCGTAGAACTGGAGGCGCGCCGCTCGGGTGTCCGAGAGGTGCAGGCGCGCGTGCGGGTTCGCCGGATCGTTGTTCAGGATCGCGTCGAAGCACGCCATCGCGCGCTCCAGCTTGCCTTGGTCCTCGTAGAGGAGGCCCAGGCTCGAGAGCGTCTGCGCACTCACGGGCGGCAGGTCGACCAAGCGCTCGTAGCAGTGGATCGCTTCGTCGTCGTGCCCGTGGAGATCGAGGAGGAAGGCCTTGCGCTCCAGTGCTTGGCGGTGGTTCGGGTTCCGCTGCAGCGCGAGCTCGAAGTTGTCGAACGCGCCCTGCGGATCGCCTTCCATCTCGGCCAGACGGCCGCGGAAGAAGGCTCCTTCATCGGAGTCCTCGAACGCCTTGCCGGCGACCTTGAGCGCTTGATGCAACGCCTTCGTCGAGCCTTCGACATTGCTGTCGAACTCGGCCGCGGCGCAGCGCACGACACCCGCCGCGTGGCGGATCTCGTCGGCGTAGGTGTTCTGCAGCTTGGCGAAGGTCTGCTGCGCGCGCGAGACCTCGCCCTTGGCGAGCAGGCACTCCGCCCAGCAGTACTCCGCGGCTTCGGAGCGATTGCGCGCCTTGCCGAGCGCTTCCTCGGCTTGCGCCAAGTCTCGGAGGATCCAGTGCGCGAGGCCGAGTTGCTCGCCCTTCAGGTCCGGCAGCGCGCGCCGCAGCGTGCGCACCGTGGCGGGCGAGGTGTAGACCTGGGTCTGGACGTGGAACAGCGCGCGCAGGCGCAGATCAGCGTTGCCCAACATCGCGGCGTCGAAGCTCGCGGTCGATTCGTCGGGGCTCTGCGTCGAAGCCAGCTCGGTGGCGGTCATACGCTCGTCTTGGGCTGCTAGTGGTTCGGTCTCGGCGCGCGGATCGCGCGAGGGATCGGAGGAGGGGGAGTCGGAAGCCCCTCCATGCGGACGGCAACTGCGCGTGGGCGGACGGCTCCACGTGCGGCGGATCCTCTCCGGAGAGAGTTCCGGCCGGGCCGAAAGCGCGCCAGGGTACGCGGCCGGGCGGGCGCTGTCAAAGCGCCTGGCCCGCGAGGCCAAGGAGGGCCGGCTCGACCACAAGATATTGTTCCGTGACGAGGGGCCCTCTACGAGGTATGGTGGCCCCGCACTTCTCGGGCCCGCCGGCCCGAGCGATGCTGCGGTGGGCGGATCACGCGCGAGGTGCGTCCTCGCGCGACGTGCGTGCGCCCGCCGCCCGTCTCCGGTGGTGGGAGCTGAAGGTGGACCGATTCGTCATCGAAGGGGGGCGCAGGCTCTCCGGCACGGTGGACGTGCGCGGCTCGAAGAACGCCGTGCTGCCGATCATGGCGGCTGCGCTGCTGACGCGCGAGCCGCTCGTCCTCGAAGGCGTGCCCGATCTCCGGGACGTGCGCTTCTACGCGAAGCTGCTGCAGGTCCTGGGTTGCGAGGTGTCGAGCGAAGGCTCGACGATGCGCTTCCAGACTTGCAACGAAGAAGAGCACACCGCGCCCTACGACCTCGTGTCGAAGATGCGCGGCACCGTGACCACGCTGGGACCGCTGCTCGCGCGGCGCGGCCGCGCGCGCGTCTCGCTCCCCGGAGGTTGCGTGCTCGGCGTGCGCCCGATCGACCTGCACCTGAAGGGCCTCCGCGCTCTCGGCGCGAAGATCCGGGTCGAGCACGGCTACATCGACGCGGTCGCGCCGCCCGGCGGGCTCGTCGGCGCGGAGATCTTCCTCGGCTCCAGCTTCGGGCCGACGGTGCTCGGCACCGCCAACGTCCTGATGGCTGCCGTGCTCGCGCGCGGCAAGACCGTCATCGAGTGCGCGGCGTGCGAGCCCGAGGTCGTCGATCTCGCGCGGTGCTTGGTGGAGATGGGGGCGCAGATCGAGGGCATCGGCTCCCATCGCCTGGTCATCCACGGCGTGCCCGAGCTCACCGGCGCGCATCATCGCGTGATCCCCGACCGCATCGAGGCGGCGACCTTCATCGTCGCCGGCTTGATGACGCGCAGCGAGATCACCGTGCGCAACATGCGTTCGGATCACCTCACCGCGTTCTTCGACAAGCTGCTCGAAGCCGGCGCGGAGATGGACATCGCGCCGACGCGTGTCATCACCAAGCCCACCGAGCGCTTGAACTCGGTCGAGTTCACGACGTTGGCCTACCCCGGCTTCCCGACCGACCTGCAGGCGCAGATGATGGCTCTGCTCACGCTCTCGAAGGGCGTCAGCGTCATCACGGAGCGCATCTTCCCCGATCGCTTCATGCACGCCTCGGAGCTGATGCGCCTCGGCGCGAACATCCGCCGCGAAGGACCGATGGCGATCGTCGAGGGCGCGGAGCGCCTCTCCGGCGCGCCGGTCATGGCCTCGGACCTCCGCGCCTCCGCGGCGCTGGTCCTCGCCGGACTCGTCGCCGAAGGCTCGACCGAGGTCCAGCGCGTCTACCACATCGATCGCGGCTACGAGCGCATCGAGGAGCGGTTGAACGCGCTCGGTGCATCGATCAAGCGCGTGAACCCCGGGCCGCACGAGTAGCCGCGGGCTATCCGCGGGCGGTGGGGGCTCCGGAGCGGAGCTCCTTCGACGAGGGCGCGTGCTCGCAGTGGCGGGCGCGCGCCCTCGCGCGCTAAGTTCTCCGCCATGGAGCCTCTGGACCGCAGCGCCGCGCGCTGGCGCGAGCTCGAGCGCGAGCTGCTGAAGCGCGCGCCGGACACCGAACTCTGGGAACGCGCGCTCGGCGCCGGCGAAGAGCTGCTCGCCGCCGGGCGCGGCGAAGCGCTCTCGCGCGCCGCCGAGCGCTGCGAGAGCCATGGCCGCGGCGAGATCGCGGAGCTGTGGCGCGGATTGCTCGATTGCCAAGCGGCGGATCACGAGCGCGCGCTGACGCGCTTCGCAGGTCTCTCCGCGCGGCGCTTGGCGACTCCCGTGCCCTCGCTGCTGGAGCTCGCGTGCCGCGCGGAGCTCGCGCAGCCCGAAGCGGCGAAGCTCCTCGAGAGTCTCGCCAAGGCCGCGCTCGTGGAATCCGCTGTGGCGTGGCTGCCCGCGGCGCTCGCGCGCTTGGCCGATCTCGCCGCGCGCATCGGCATGCCCGAGCTGGCGCTCCGCTTGGATGCGCGGCGGCGTCGCGCGCTCGGTGGCGCGCGGGCGGCGGGCGCGTTGGCGGAGGCGCTCCTCCTCCGCGGCCGCAGTCGGCTCGCCGCGCGCGAGGCGGCGCGCGCCTTCCTCGCGTGGCCGCCTCCGGCGACCGCGCTGCGCGTGCTCGTGCGCTTCTGCCGCGAGCGCGGCTATCAATCCCAAGCCGCGCTGCTCGAGGGCGCGGCGCAGCGCCTCGATCCGCGCGGCACGCCGGCGAGCGAGCTGCACGCCGCCGACCTCGCCTCCGAACGCCGCGCCGCCGCGCGGATGGCCGCGAGCGAGGGGCCGAGCGGAGAAGCGCGCACCGCGTTGCACCTGGATGAGCTCCCGGGGGTCATCGCGGCGGCGACCTACTTCTTCGAGGACGATCCGCAGCTCCGCGGCGAGATGCTGCACATCTGGCGCTGCGCGCTGCGGCGCGTTCCGGCGCAAGGCGAGCTCGCGCTGCGCGCGAGCGCTCTGCTGGAGGAAGCGGGCGCGCCGCGCCGCGCGCGCGCGTTGCTGCGCAGCGCCTATCTCGTCGAAGGGCTCTCCAGCGACGTGCGCGAAGCGCTGCACGAGCGCTTGCAGTCGCTGGGTGCCGCTCCTCCGTTGATCGCCTTGGGAGAGCAAGAGCAGGAAGAGCCGATCGAGGCCGCGATCGCTCCCGCGCCGCCGAGCCCGACACCGCCTGCGGCGATCCCGGAGGAGCTCCGCGAGTGCGGTCGCGTGCTCACCGAAGCGCACGTCCCGCTGCTGCAAGTCGACGGTCCGCTGCTCGGCGTCGACCGCGTGCTGCAATACCTCGCCGAACCGGCGCGCCGCTCGGTGCTGCTGACCGGAGAGAGCGGCGTCGGCAAGACGGCGCTCGCGCACGAGGTGGTGCGCCGCATTCGCGCGGGGCGCTGTCCCGAGAGCCTGCGCGGCTTCCGCGTGGTCGAGCTCACGGTCCAGGACCTCCTCGTGGGCACCGAATACGTGGGCTCGCTCCAGACCAAGATGGGCAAGATCCTCCGCGCGGCGCGCGTGGAGAAGCAGATCTTGGTCAGCATCCCCGACGTCGCTTTCGTCGTCGGGGCGGGCTCGTACGACAAGAGCGACTACGACCTCGCCGCGTCGGTGTTCGCCGCGATGGCGCGCGGAGAGCTCTTGGTGCTCGGGGAAGCGCGACCCGAAGAGGTGCGCGTCGCTCGCACGCGGCGCTCCGACTTCCTGCGCTGGTTCGAGAGCTTCGAGGTGCGCGAGCCCGCGCTCGACGCGACGCGAGCGATCGTCCAGGCCGCGGCGCAGCGCTTGCAGCAGGAGACCGGCGTCGTGCTGCGGCCCGAGGCGCTCGATCGACTCGTCGAGGTGCAGGCGCGCTTCGCTCCTTCGCGGCGCTTCCCCGGCAAGGCCGTCGACTTCCTGGAGCAGATCGTGCGCGAAGCCGCGCTCGATGCTTCCTTGAAGGGCGAGAAGCCCGCTCCGGTGGAGGCCGATCGCGTCGTCGAGGAATTCGCGAAGCGCACGGGTCTGCCGCGCGCGATCTTCGTGGATGCCGAGGCGCTGGACCTCGCGGCGACGGAGCGCTTCTTCGTCGATCGCGTGCTCGGTCAGCCCGAAGCCGTGAGCGCCGTCCTCGACCAAGTGGCGATGATCAAGGCCGGCCTCGCGCGTCCGGGGCGACCGCTGGCCAGCTTCTTCTTCGTGGGGCCGACGGGCATCGGCAAGACCGAGCTCGCTCGCGCGCTCGCCGCGTTCCTCTTCGGCTCGGAAGAGCGCCTCGTGCGCCTCGACATGTCGGAGTTCGCCTCCAGCGACGCGCTGTGGCGCCTCACGGGGCAACCCGGCTCGCGGCACGATCCCGGGACGCGCGGCTTGCTCACCGATCCGGTGCGCGAGCAGCCCTTCTGCGTCGTGCTGCTCGACGAGATCGAGAAGGCCGCTCCGCAGGTCTTCGATCTCCTGCTGCAGGTGCTCGATGCGGGCCGGCTCACCGATGCGCGCGGCACCACCACCAGCTTCTGCAACGCCATCGTGATCATGACCTCGAACCTGGGCTCGGAACGCGCTCAGGGCGAAGGGCTGGGTTTCGGCACGTCGCCTCGCGGCAGCGCCGAGATCCAGAAGGCGATGGAGCAGTACTTCCGGCCCGAGTTCCTGAACCGCATCGGGCGCGTCGTGACGTTCCGCCCGCTGCTGCGCGACGACTTGCGGAAGCTCGCGTATCGCGAGATCGGCCGCGTCGTCGAGCGCGAGGGTGTCGTGCGGCGGCGCCTCGCGGTCGAGATCGACGCGACGCTGGCGGACGATGTGCTCGAGCACGGCTTCTCGCCGCGCTACGGCGCGCGTCATCTGCAGCGCGCGGTGGAGCAGCGCGTCGCGGTTCCGCTCGCGCGACTGCTCGTGGTCGAGCGAGAGCTCCGCGACGCGATCCTGCGCGTGGGCGTCGGTCCCGACGGCGCAGTCGTCGAGGTCGCGCGGATCGCGCCCGAGATCGAGACTCCGACACCGAAGCCGCCGCAGACGCGCGGGGAGCGCGGCTCCTTCGACCGCGAGCGTGCGCGCGCGCTGCTCGTCGCCGAGCGCGAGCGCTTGTCGCGCCTCGCCGCGCTGCTCCTCTCTCCGAACGTCGAGCGCCGGCGCGCGGAGCTCGAGGCGGCGATGTCGACGCCGAATTTCTGGGACCGTCCGCGCGCGGCGGCCGAAGTGCAGCACGAGTACGCGCGCCTCGTGCGGCGCTCCGATCGCCTGGACCGGCTGCAGGAGCGCCTGGTGGCCCTCGAGGGCGAGCTCGCGCGCGCCGGAGAACGCGGGAGCAAGTTCCCACCTGCGCTGCAGGGGACGACCGCCGAGATCGATCGGCTCGAGATCGAGAGCCTGCTCGATCGCGCCGCCGACGGCGCCGATGCCTTCGTGCTCGTGGCTTCGGCGGTGCGCCGGCGCGACGCGGGGGACTGGGTCCGCAGCTTGGTCGAGATGTACCGGCGCTTCGCGGCGCACGCGCGCTTCGAGTGCGAAGTGCTCGCCGAGGTCGCGCCGAGCGGTCTCTCCGGGGCCGGCGTGTTGCTGCACCTGCGCGGGGCGTACGCGTTCGGACAGCTCCAGGTGGAGCAGGGGCTCCATCGGCGCACCGAGGGCGGCGAGGATTCCCCGGCCGAGCGCCGCTCCGTCGAAGCCGCGCGCGTCGGCGTCTGGCCCGATCTCGGAGGCGAGGTGCCGGCCTCGATCTCGCTGCGCGCCGAGCGCTGCCCGGCCGCCAGCGGCCTCGTCATCCCGCGTCTCTCGCGCCGCGTGCGCCTGCGCGACGAAGCCAGCGCGCGCCGCGCCGAGCTGTTGACCGCGCGTTCGGACGGTCGGGACGAGGAGCTCCGCGCGTGGTTCGCCCTACAGGTCGCAGCACCCGGGAGCGAGACCGAGGTCGTGCGCATCTACCGCGCCGGCGGCGAGCCGCGCGTCCGCGATCCGCGCACCGGCGTGGTGAGGGAGGGACTCCGGGGTGTTCTCGGAGGCGCGCTCGCGGAATTCGTCCTCGCGCGTCTGCGCCAGCGCGAGGGGGTTTCGGCCGCCGGAGATGGCGATCCTTCCGCGCCTTCCTAGGGCGAGCGCGGCGAGCCGGCGTTGACGCTGCGCAACTCGCGTGCTACCCCTATCGCCCCTTTTTCTCGGGGGCCGGTCTCAGCGCGTGCGCTCGGGGCCCGTTCCTCTTTGAAGTTCGAGCTGCGAGAAGCACTGCTCTTGCCGCTCGACCTTCCGCTCCCAAGGCTCCCGCTCCAGCGTTCGGTAGATTCATGTTCGAGTCCCTGACCCAGGGCATCGGCGACGCCGTGCGTCGCTTCTTCGGCCCGGGGAAGCTCACCGAGAAGAACGTCGACGAGGGCATCCGTGCCGTGCGCACGGCCCTGCTCGAGGCCGACGTGCGCTTCGAGGTCGCGCGGGATTTCATCGAGCGCGTGAAGACGCGAGCTCTCGGCGCGGAGGTGATCTCCGGAGTCGACGCCTCGCAGCAGATCGTGAAGGTCATCGCCGATGAGCTCACGATCCTGCTCGGTGGGGAGCCGGGGCAGGTGCTGAGCGGAGAGGATGCGTCGAAGCGCGTCGCGATCCGCTTCGCGGAGCGGCCGCCGACCGTGGTGATGATGGTCGGCCTCCAGGGCAGCGGCAAGACCACCACGACCGCCAAGCTCGCGCGTTTCCTGAAGTCGAAGGGCCGCCGTCCGTTGCTCGTCGCCGCCGACGTCCAGCGCCCCGCCGCCGTCGATCAGTTGAAGGTCCTCGGTCGATCGCTCGGCGTCGAGGTGTATGCCGCCGAGTCGACGCCGCCGCCGAAGATCTGCGCCGATGGCGTGGCCTACGCGAAGGCGAAGGGCTTCGACGTCGTGCTGCTCGACACCGCCGGGCGTCTGCATATCGACACCGAGCTGATGGGCGAGCTGCGCGAGGTGCGGAAGGCCACGTCGCCGCACGAGATCTTCTTCGTCTGCGACGCGATGACCGGGCAGGACGCCGTGAGCTCCGCGAAGGAGTTCAACGACCAGCTCGAGGTCAGCGGCGTGATCTTGACCAAGCTGGACGGCGATACGCGCGGCGGCGCCGCGATGAGCATCTGCTCCGTGACCAGCAAGCCCATCCGCTTCGTCGGCGTGGGCGAGAAGATCGAAGACCTGGAGCCCTTCTATCCCGAGCGCATGGCCACGCGCATCCTCGGCATGGGCGATGTGGTTTCGCTCGTCGAGAAGGCGCAGGCCGTCATCGACGAGAAGGAAGCCGAGCGCGCCGCCGAGAAGATGCTCTCGGGCAAGTTCACTCTCGAGGACATGTATCAGCAGCTCCGCATGATCCAGAAGATGGGGCCGCTGAAGAAGGTCTTCGGCATGCTGCCGGGCATGGGGCAGATGCGCGAGATGATGGACCAGGTCGATGACCGGCACTTCGCCCGCATGCAGGCGATGTTCACGTCGATGACGCCGAAGGAGCGCAAGCACCCCGAGCTCCTCGACAACGTTCGCCGGCGCCGCATCGCGCGCGGCAGCGGAAACTCGATCGACGCCGTGAACGCGCTCCTGAAGCAGTTCCGCGACATGCAGCGCCTGATGAAGCAGCTCGGCGGTGGCGGCCTCGCCGGCCTGAGCGGCATGTTTGGCGGCGGCGGTCCCGGATTGCCCGGCGGGCCCGGCGGCGGTCCGCCGAAGCGACCCGGCGGCGGCCCGAAGGGCGGCGGCTTCCCCGGCTTCGGACCGCGGCGCAAACGCTGGTGATCGCGCGCCGCTAGAAGCGATCGACCTCGACACATACATGCTTCTCACGCGGCGCTTGCCCCGACGAAGCCTTTCCTGCACTTCTCCGAACTCTACCGAACCTCTCTCGAACTGGAGCGAATCCCAACGTGAGCGTACGCATCCGACTGAAGCGCATGGGGCGCAAGAACCGCGCGTTCTTCCGCATCGACGTCTCCGAAGCCCTGACTCCTCGCGACGGCCGGACCATCGAGAACCTGGGCTTCTACGATCCGCTCGTGAACGACACGAAGGGCGTGCGGCTGAAGATCAACGCCGATCGCGTCCTCTACTGGCTCGGCGTCGGCGCGCAGCCCTCCGAGACGGTCACCCAGCTCCTTCGTCAAGGCGGCGTGGCGCTGCCGGAGAAGAAGAAGGAGAAGCGCGTCCGCAAGCGCAACCAGAAGGCCAAGGCCGAGCTGCGCGCTGCGAACGAGCGCCGGGCCGCCGCGGCGAAGAAGTGATTCCTTCCAGCGCACCGGCGGGGCTGCGGTCCCGCACAGCGGAGTGTCCATGACTGCGACGAAGGCGGCCCCCGCGCTCGACGAGATCCTCGCGACGCTGCAGCGGGCCTACCGCAAGCCGAAGATCCACGAGTCCACGGACGCGATGGAGCAGCTGCTCTACGCCGTCCTGATGAAGTGGTATCCCGCGGCGAAGTGCGAAGCCGTGATCCAGGCGTTCCGGCAAGAGTTCGTCGATTGGAACGAGCTCCGCGTGAGCCATGTGACCGAGATCGAGCCCGTGCTCCAGCGGCTCGAGCTCGAGGACGTGCATGCGCCGTCGCAGGCGGTTCGCGATGCGTTGGTGGGTTTCCACCTCCAGCGCAACGATCTCGAGCCCGAGTTCCTGAACGAGATGGGTGCCGAGGAGCGAGAGCGCTTCTGGAGCGCCGTCCCGACGCTCGATGCGTCGATGATCCACTACCTCACGCTCTCGCGTGAACCGGTCGGGACGATCGCTCATCAGGTCGATCTCGCCCGCGTGGCTCAGCGACTCGGCTTGATCGGCAAGAGCAGCTCCTCCAAGAAGACCGTGAAGGATCTGGAGGATCTCGGGGCCGAGCTCGATCGGCTGCAGCTCCAGCTCGGCTTGATCCGCATCGGCATCGAGACCTGCGATGCGCGCAACCCCGCGTGCGATCTCTGCAAGCTCGCGTCCTTCTGTCCGATGTCGGAGAAGGTGATCGCCGACAAGAAGCAAGCCGAGAAGAAGGCCGCCGAGCAGCGCGCCGCGGAGGAGCGCGCGGCGGAAGCCGCGCGGCTCGCCGCCGAGAAGGCCGCGGTGCGGGAGCGCGAGAAGGCCGAGAAGATCGCCGCGAAGGAAGCCGCGATCGCCGCGAAGGAGAAGGCCAAGGCCGATGCCGAGCACGCGAAGCAGGAGAAGCTGAAGGCCGTCGAGAAGGCGAAGGCGGACAAGCAGGCCGCGGAGGAGAAGGCCAAGGCCGCCGCGGAGAAGAAGAAGGCCGAGGCCAAGGCTCGCGAGGAGAAGGCGAAGGAAGCCGCCGCCGCGAAGGCCGCGAAGAAGGCCGCGGACAAGCAGGCTGCCGAGAAGCGCGCCGCGGAGAAGAAGGCCGAGGCGAAGAAGCCCGCCGAGAAGAAGGCGGCCGAGCGGAAGTCGGCGCCGGCGAAGGCGGCGAAGAAGACCGACGCCGCGAAGAAGCCCTCGGGCTCGAAGAAGTCCGGGTCGAAGAAGCGCTGAGGTCCGCTTGCCCGCACGGTTGATCCTCGCCTCTGCATCGCCTCGTCGGCGCGAGCTGCTCGCGGCGGCGGGCTTCGCGTTCGACGTCGAGCCGGCGGAGATCGACGAGGACCTGGAGGCGCTGTTCGAAGACGGCGAAGAAGGCGATGCCGAGGACGCCGGCCCCGAAGCGTGCGTGCGCGAGCTCGCCGCGCGGAAGGCGCTCGAGATCTGGGCTAGCCACCCCGAAGCCTGGGTCATCGGAGCGGACACGCTGGTCGTGCGCGACGGCGTGGTCTACGGCAAGCCCGAAGATCGGGACGATGCCCGAGAGATGTTGCAAGCGCTCTCCGGCGGCTGGCACGAGGTCTGGACCGGCGTGGTGCTCGCCGGACCCGCAGGCGCGATGGAGGAGCTCGCGGTCCTCACCAAGGTGCGCTTCCGCGAGCTCGCGAGCGCGGAGATCGAGGCCTATCTCGCCGTGCCCGCGCGTTGGTCCGACAAGGCCGGGGCCTATGGCATCCAAGCCGAAGGCGGAGCCTTCGTGGCCGAGCTCCGCGGCTCGAAGAGCAACGTGATCGGGCTCCCGATGGAGGAGCTCGAGCCGCGCCTGCGCGCGGCGCTGGCCCCTTCCTTGTAGCCGCCGTTTCGACCGGCTAGCATTTCCGCCCCGCGGCGCCGGGAAGGGCTCGTAGGGTTTCGCATTCGCATTCGAGCTCCCCGATGAAGGAGAACATCCGCTCCAAGCTCTTCGAAATGGCCGCGCGGCACGACATGCTGCGCGCCGAGCTCGAGAGCCCCTCGATCGCGAACGATCACCGCCGCAGCGCGCAGATCCAGCGCGAGGAAGGCAAGCTGCGCGCGATCGCGAAGCTGGCCGACGAGCTGCGCCGCTTGGAGAGCGATCGAGCCGAAGCCGCTTCCTGGGCCGAGAGCCCCGATGCGGAGCTCGCCGAGATGGGGCGGGAAGAGCTCGCGCGATCCGAGGCGCGCGCGGTCGAGCTGGAGCGCGCGGTGAAGGACGCGCTGATCGCCGACGAGGAAGCCGAGCGCGATTCGGTGATCGTGGAGATCCGCGCCGGCACCGGCGGCGATGAAGCCGGGCTCTGGGCCGGAGACCTCTTCCGCATGTACTCGCGCTACGCCGAGGCGAAGGGGTGGAAGGTCGAGCTGCTCTCGTCCTCGGAAGGGACCGGCGGCCGCGGCTTCAAGGAAGTCGACTTTCGCGTGTCGGGTAACCCCGAAGTCTGGAGGCGCTTCCGCTTCGAGGCCGGCGGCCATCGCGTGCAGCGCGTGCCCGAGACCGAGGCCAAGGGGCGCATCCACACCTCGGCGGCGACGGTCGCGGTCCTGCCCGAGGTCGAAGACGTCGAGATCGAGATCCGCGAAGAAGACCTCGAGGTCGACACCATGCGCGCCGGGGGCCCCGGCGGCCAGCACCAGAACAAGACTTCGAGCGCCGTGCGCATGACGCACAAACCGTCGGGCGTCGTCGTCGTTTGCCGCGAGAAGTCGCAGCACCAGAACCGCAAGGAAGCCCTGCGCATGTTGCGCGCCAAGCTCTTTCAGATGGAGGAGGAGAAGCGCCAACGCGAACACAATCAGGCGCGGAAGAGCATGCTGGGCTCCGGCGATCGCTCTCAGCGCATCCGCACTTACAACTTCCCCCAGAACCGCGTCACCGACCACCGCATCAACGAGGACTTCTCCCTGGAGACGGTCATCGAAGGGCGGCTCGAGCCGATGACGCAGGCCTTGATCGAATTCGATCGCGAGGAGCGCCTCGGTATGCTCTGAGCGCGCGCTCGATGCAGACCTCGCCTTCTCGATCGACCTTCGTTCCCCGTTCCCGACCCAACCCGTCCCCTGACCCGCCGCTGCGTGTCGAGCCGTCTCGCGCGCCTAGCTCTAGAGGTGAGCCTCGTGACCGACAGCCCGAAGACCCCGGAGAACTACCTCGACGGCGCCGATCTGGAGCCGATCCTCGAGTCGGCCCCCGCGCCGGCCCCCGCCGCTGCGACCGCGCCCGAGGCCGCTCCGCAGGCGATGGCTCCGCGGATGTTCCCCGGCGGAGGAGGGGACAACTTCTTCCTGCGCGCCGCGCAGGCGGACAAGGCGTACACGAAGTTCTTCTTCGGCTTCCTGCTGATGACCATCGGCTGCTTGATGCCGTGGGCCGCGGAGAGCGAGCTCGGCGGCTACAAGCTCGGCTACTACACGCCGATCGGCGCGCTGATCCTCGTGGTCGGCCTCTACGGCATGTGGCGCCTCTGGCTCGCGATGGTCACGAACAAGTTCACGCTCGGCCCGGTCGGCTTGAACTTCCTCGTGTTCTTCTGGGGCCTCTTCCAGATCCTCGCGCTGAACTCCGAGTGGAAGCACGTGCTCGACCCCGAGGTCGCGGCGCGCGAGGCGAAGGCGGCGGGCAAGCCCACCGAGAACGTCGAGAAGGGCATGTTCCCTTCGCTCGCGGGCGCCTTCAGCGATGACCACGACCTCTACACCGTCCAGCACAACCTGAACGGCTTCGGCCCGGGTCGCGTGATCACGGCGTTCGGCTCGATCTACGTGGTGTGGGTGTTCCTGGGCTCGATCTTCGGCGTGATGAGCAAGAAGAAGGGGCCCGCTCCCGCTGGCGGTCCGTCGCGCGGCGGTCAGCCCTCCGGCGGTCGTCGCCCCGCGGGCGGCGCTGGTGCAGGCGCTGGAGGCGCGCGCGCGCCGCGCACGCCGGCGGAAGCCGCACCGGGAGCCGCGAGCGCCGCTCCGGCCGCTCCGACGAGCGGAGAAGCTCCGAAGCTCTGAGATCGTCGCAGCGGCGTGCGAGCGCCGTGCGAACCTCGAGCTCTCTCCGCCTGCGAGCATGAACGACGCGCCGCCTACGTCACGCGAGTGGCTGTGGGCGGCGCGCGCTCGTCTCGAGATCGCGGGGCTCAGCGTCACCGCGGAACGCGAAGCGCGCTTGCTGCTGGAGCACGCGAGCGGCGCGAGCTTCCTCAGCTGGTGGGCGCACCCCGAGCGCCGCTTGGAGTCCGCGGCACTCCTGCGTGCCGAGGCGCTGCTGGCGCGCCGCGTGCAGCGCGAGCCGTTGGCCTACGTGCTCGGCGAAGCGAGCTTCTTCGGGCGCAGCTTCCACGTCGAGCCCGGCGTGCTCGTGCCGCGCGAGGACAGCGCGGCGCTGATCGAGCTCGCGCTCGAGCTCGCACCCGCCGGCGCCCGCTCCGTCGTCGAGGTCGGCGTCGGCAGCGGCTGCTTGATCGCGACGCTGCTGGTCGAGCGACCGACATGGTGCGGCTTCGGCGTCGATCTCGACCCGCTGGCGCTCCACTGCACGCGCGAGAACGCGAGGCGTCACGCGCTCGAGTCGCGGCTCTCGCTCTGGCGCGGAGACTCGCTGGGTGCGCTGTGTCCGCGCGCGCGCTTCGACCTTCTGATCTCGAATCCGCCCTACGTGACGCCGAGCGAGCTCGCCGCCTGCGAGCCCGAGGTGCGCACGTGGGAGCCGCGCCTCGCGCTGCTCGCGCCGGAAGCGGATCCGCTCGCGGCGTATCGGCCGCTCGTCGCACGCTGGGCCGCGAGTGCGCGCGGGACGGCGCTCGTCTGTGAAGTGGGGGCCGGCCGCGCGGACGCCGTAGAAGGGCTCCTGCGCGCGCATGGACCGCGTGCGATCGCGGTGCGCGCGGACTGGGGCGGCGTACCGCGTGCCGTGGGGGCCGTGCTATAGTCCGCCGCCCCGCGCCCGGACCGGGCGCTCAGGAAGGAGCAAACGCATGGCTTCCCTCAACAAGGTGCTGCTGATCGGCAACCTGACGCGTGATCCGGAGCTCAGCAAGACGCAGAGCGGCCAATCCCTCTGCAAGGTCGGCTTGGCGGTGAACCGCCGCTTCCAGGGTCAGAACGGTGAGACTCGCGAGGAGACCACCTTCGTCGATGTGACGATCTGGGGAACGCGAGCGGAGAGCTTCGCGCGCTTCTTCAAGAAGGGGCGGCCCGTCTTCATCGAGGGGCGCCTCAACTTCCGCTCGTGGGAGGACCCGCAAGGGCAGAAGCGCTCGAAGCTCGACGTCGTCTGCGACAACTGGTCGTTCGTCGACTCGAAGACCGACGGCGGCGGCGGGGGTGGCGGCGGCGAAGGTGGCTATCGCCCGCAGCGCGCCGCGGCGCCGGCGCGCGCCCCGCAGCGCTTCGAGGATGCACCGCCGAGCGGCGGCTATGACGATTTCCCGACCGAGGGCGAGTTCCCGCCGCCGGACGACAACGTGCCGTTCTGATCCGGCCGCTTTTCGAGCCGGCCCCTTTCCGAGCCGGCCCCTTTCCGAGCCGGCACTGTCCTGATCCGCTCGCCCGCCGAGGCAAGCAGCGCCCGGGCTCCGAACGACCGCAGCGGTCGAGCGGAGCCCGGGCTGTTTTTTCTCCCTCCGCGCGCGAGGGGGGATCCGCGCTCAAGCTCGAGGGAGCCTCGCGACCGAAGAAGGGTGTGCGGCGGGGATCCCCCGCCCGGGCTCGGATCGGCGCGAGAGGGAACATGCAGCAGCAAGACAAGGTGATCGACGTGCGCGGGGTGCTCGAGCGCAACTGCACCACCACCAGCGTCGACGAGCTGCGCTCGCAGGGGCGGAGCCGCGTGAAGGTGATCAACGCGAAGCAGATCTCCGCGTTGATCGAAGAGGCAGTGGCGCGCGCCATCGAAGCGCGGCGCAACTCCTCGACCGTGGACACGAACGCCCTCATCGAGGCCTCGCGCGTCGAGTTCCAGAACCTCGTCGCCGAGCGCGAGCAGGAGCTGCGCGAGGTCCGCGCCGAGAAGGCCGCCGTCGAGCAGGAGCGCGAAGCGCTGCGCTCGGAGGTTGCCGAGAAGCAGGCGCTCGAAGAGACGGTGCAGCGCGCGCGCGAAGAGCTGCAGCGCGTGCTCGGATCGCCGGCGCTCGAGGACCTGGAGCAGGTGCTGCGCGGCTTCTCCGAGCGCGAACGCAGCGAGGAGGCGCAGCGCGCCGAAGCGCTGCATCGCGAGCTGGAAGAGCTCGACGCGCAGTCGCGCGAGCTGGCTCAGCGCTTGGAGCAAGCGTCGCGCGAGCGCGACGATGCTCGGCGCGCGCAGCAGCGCGCCGAGGCCGAGCTCGCTGCGCTGAAGGCGGAACGCGACTCGGCAGCGAAGGCGCTGGAGCACGAACGCGAGACGCTGCGCCAGGAAGTCGGGGAGAAGCGCGCGCTCGAGGACACCATCCAGCAAGCGCGGGGAGAGCTGCAGCGCGTGCTGAGTTCGCCCACGCTCGAGGATCTCGAGAACGTGCTGCGCCGATTCGTCGAACATGAGCGCAGCAAGGGGCAGCGCCGCGCCGAGACGATCTCGCGCGGCGGCACCGCCGGCGAGGTTGCGCGCGAGCTCGAGGACCGCGGTCGACTGGAGCAGGAGCTCGCCGCGGCGAGAGGCGAGCTCGAGGACGCGCGGCGCGCGCTCCAGCGCGAGCGCGCGGACCTCGAGAGCCAGCGCCACGAGATGGGCTCCCAGCAGAACGCCTTGCGCGGCGCCGAAGCGGCGAGCAACCAAGCCATGAGCACGATCCTGGCCGAGCTGCGCCAACTGAAGGACACCGTCGAGAAGGCGCCTCCTGCCGCGGCGCAAGCGCCCGCGATGGACGCTTCCAAGATGATGGAGAGCCTCGGCGAGGCGATGGAGAAGAAGCTCGACAAGCTGGGCCGCAAGCTCGGCATGAGCTCCGGTCCCGAGGTCGGCTCGGGCATCAGCTTCGACGGTCTCTTCGCCTCGAGCTCGAGCATGGAGTCCAACCTCGGGCAAGTCGAGGTGAAGGAGCGCGAGAGCGGGAGCATCCAGGACGCCGTGGCGCGCATGAAGGCCATGCGCTTGAAGGCGAGCCAGGGCGAGAGCTAGGGCAGAACATGCGCGGCTCCCCGCGCGCCTACAGGCGCGCGCGAGGTCGCGCCGAAGAATAAGGTCGCGGAGCTCGGTAGACCCCGCGACCAGAGAGTGAATCGGATGGCGCCGCGGCGGCCTGAGCCGCACCGGCGAGCGAAGCCAAGCAAAGGAGTGCTGCGGTGAGCGAAGGAACCTCTTCCACGGCGACGACGACCCAGGGCCAGAGCCTGCTGCTCGGCAAGGGCCTCGACGTCGGCACGGCCAACATCGTCGCGGGTCTCCAGGACGCGCGTACGGGAGTCAAGATCAAGCTCGAGCGGAACGCGTTCCTCGACATCGACTCCGATATCTACAGCAAGGACATGCTGACGAAGCTCGGCGTGCCCTACGTCGTTCACGGCGAGAAGATCGTCGTGATCGGAGAGTCGGCGTTCGAGCTCGCGAACATCTTCGGCCGCGAGACGCGTCGCCCGATGTGCGACGGTCTGATCAGCCCGAACGAAGTCGATGCGCTGCCGATGATCCAGCTCATCATCGAGAAGTGCCTCGGCAAGCCCACGAAGCAGGGCGAGACGGTCTGCTTCTCCGTGCCGGCCGAGTCGGTCGACTGCGACAACAACATCGTCTATCACCAGGGCCTCTTCGAAGGCATGCTGCGCAAGATGGGCTACACGCCCCGCGCGATCAACGAAGGCCACGCGGTGGTCTTCTCCGACCTCGCCGAAGAGGACTTCACGGGCATCGGCATCTCGTTCGGCGGCGGCATGGTGAACGCCTGCGTCTGCTACCGCACGATCCCGACGATCTCGTTCTCGGTCGCCCGCGGCGGCGACTGGATCGACAAGAACGTCGCCGGCGTGCTCGGCATCAATCGCTCGAAGGCGACGATGATCAAGGAGAAGGGCGTCGACATCACGAACCCGCAGGGGCGTGAGGAAGAGGCGATCGCGATCTACTATCGCAATCTGATCTCCTACACGATCCAGAACATCAAGGCGCGCTTCGCCAACCAGCGCAACATGCCTTCGTTCAGCAAGCCGGTCTCGATCGTCTGCTCCGGCGGCACCTCGATGGTCGGCGGCTTCATCAAGGCCTTCCGCGAGGAGTTCGCCAAGATCTCCTTCCCGATCCAGGTCCGCGAGATCCGCCACGCCTCCGAGCCGCTGAACACGGTCGCGAAGGGCTGCCTCGTCGCGGCCGCGATCTCCGAGTAAGCAGCACCCGGATCCTGGTCGCTCCGGCGACGAACGCGCGCGGGCCGCAGCTCCGAGAGGAGCCGCGGCCCGCATGCTTTGGCGCTCGTGTTCGCTCGCGGATCAGAACGCGAGCTCGGCGATGGCGGTCAGCTCGCCGCGGAGCCCGCTCGTCTGGATCTGCGCGACGAGGAACTGCACCGGCGCTCGGCGCCCGATCAGGAACGGATCGATCGGCAGCGCGAAGGAGAGATCGGCGCGCGCTTGGCCATTCACGGGCGGCATGGAGCCGGTCGTGAGATAGCTGAAGGTCGCGAGATCGAGCGCGAGCAAGCCGAAGGGCTCGATCGCGAACTGCAGCGCGCCCGTGCCGGCGGCGCCGAAGAGGAGGTAGGTCGGGTCGATGGGATTGGCCGCGAAGTCGCCGCGCTCATCGAAGACCGAGACCGTCGCCGTCGAGCCGAGCGCGACCGGTCCGAAGCCCGCGACCGCGATGGAGGAGACTTCCTCCGCGCCGCGATCGATCTCGATCGCGCCGTCGAGATCGCCGTCGATCAAGCGCATGCCGCCCTGCACGTCGTTGCCGTAGGGCGGGTAGATTCCCGCCGGCAGCGGCATGCCCACGGGCGCCAGGTTGGAGCCGCTGTCGACGAGCGGTGAGCTGCGCTGCAAGCGGTAGTCGGTCGGAGAGACGAGCTGCGGATCGGCGAAGGTGTCGCCGCTGCCGGCGCTCAGTCCCGAGCCATAGCTCGCGCCGACCTGCCAGAAGTTGTTGGCGTCGGAGTAGACCACCGGCGTGCCGAAGCCGGTGTCGAACCAGATCGCGTTCCCGCCGACGTTCACGAAGCTGTTGTTGAACAGGAACACGGTCGAGGTGCTGCTCGGGTCGGCGAGGATCTCGATCCCCGAGGTCGTGATGTTCTGGAAGGTGTTGTTGTAGATGTAGCCGATGTCGCCGCTCACCGCGGAGAAGTTGGTGACGCCGATGCCGTCCGCGCAGTTGATCACCACGTTGTCGTGGAAGCGCGTGCGCAGACTCGCGCCGAACGATACGTACGCGTAAGGCAGGTCGCGGAAGACGCACTCCGAGATGTCGACGTCATCGACGGTGAAGCCCGTGGAGGTCGATCCGAGGCGCCATGCGCAGTTCCAGCGCCCGGCCGGCTGCCCCGGGTTCTGGAAGGTGAAGCCCTTGATCTTGGTGCCGGCCCCGGTGAAGAGGACGCGCGCGAAGAAGAACGAGGTCTGCTGTCCTTCGGGATCGACGATGCAGCGATCCGCGCCGGCGCCGATCAGGTTGATGCGCTGCGGGACGCCGTTCTGTGCTTGGCCGATGACCCACGCGGCGAAGAGGCCGGTCGAGGGATCGAGGAAGTCGCCGTTGGTCGACGGCGAGTAGCGGCCCGGCGCGCAATGGATGCTGTCGCCGTCGTTGGCGAGGAAGCGCAGGGCGTAGATCACCGACTTCACCGGCTGCGCGGCGGTGCCGAAGTTCGAGTCGCTCCCGTTCACCGGGTCGACGTATAGGTTGCGCTGAGCGAGTGCTGAGCCAGCGAGGAGCAGCATCAGCGCGCCGAGGCGCGCGGCGAGATCGAGATGACGGCGCATGTTTCCTCCGGGGACTGCGAGGCGCGGCGCCTGAGCGCCGCGAGCGGAAGGAGGATCATCGCCAAGCTGGCCCGGCGTGGATAGCCCGCGCCTGCTCCGAGACAGAGGCGAGAACGGCTCTCAGCCCTGCTCCGCTTCGGTCGCGCCGCTCGCCGCGGTCGGCTGCGTCGGCCGCGTCGCCTGCAGCAGCAACGCGCGGAGCAGCGCGCGGAAGTCGTCGGCGGGCGCCGAGCGAAAGTCGCGGTCGAGGTAGGTCACGTGGCCCTTCGAGCCGACGACGAACACGGCGTGCGGAGCGCCTTCACCTACCGGAGCGCCGGCGCTCGAGGCCGAGCCCGCCCCGTAGAGCTTGGCGACGCGCTGGTCTGGATCGCTCAGCAGATCGAAGGGCAGCTCGAGGAACGCGTGAAAGCGCGCGTTCCGTTCGGCGTCGTCGCTGGAGATCCCGAGCACGCGGGGCGGCGTGCCGTCGATCTGCGAGAGGCGCTCTTTCCAGGCGCGCAGCAGCCCCGTCGCCGCCGGAGCGAAGTCCTTACCGTAGAAGAGCAGGATCAACGCGCTCTGCTCGGGCTCGACCTCGGCGAGGAGATCCGCGAGCGCGCGCTCGCGGCCCGTTTGATCGAGCAGCGAGAACTCGGGCGCCGCCTGACCGACGCCGAGCGCGCGGGGCTTCGCCTTCGCGGTCTCGGGGGTCGCGCTCGAGCTGCTCGGCGCTGGCGTCGCGGGCGCGACGCAGTTCAGCGACTGCGCGTTCGCGGAGCCGAAGGCGGCGCCGAGCGCGAGCAGCAAGACAGCCGCACCGCGTGGGCGCGCGGCGGCCGGACGAGCCGCTCCGGAGGAGCGGTGAGCTAAGGTCAACACGGCCTTTGGCGAGCTCCGGGCAGGAGGGATCGAGCCAGGCGGCGAGCCGAGTATAGCCGCGGCTCCCGAAACACAAGCTCGCGAGTTCCGGAGGCCGCCGGGCGAACTACCTCGCTCGGGCGGTCGCGCGGCGGCGCGCGTCGGCGATCAAGTGGTCGAGCTGACCCAGGATCGCGTCCCAGCGGTACGCCGTCTCCATGCGCGCGCGCGCCGCTCGGCCGAGTGCCTCGCGACGGGCGCGATCCCCGAGCAGACCGACGAGCGTGTCGACCCAGGCCGCCGGCTCGTCGGCCACGAGCAAGTCGCGACCCGGCAAGGCGTCGATGCCCGAGAACGCCGACGGCGAGGAGACGGTCGGCAGACCCGAGGCCATCGCTTCGAGCACTTTGTTCTGGATCCCACGCGCGATGCGCAGGGGCGCGATCGCCACCGTCGCGCGTTCGAAGTAGGGGCGCGTCGACTCGACGAAGCCGGTGACCTCGACGTCGCCCGCGGCGAGGGCGCGGATCGCCGGAACGGGCCGCGAGCCGACGATCAGGAGCTTCGCTCGCGGCACGGCCAGCTTCACGCGTGGCCAGATCTCCCGATGGAACCAGAGCACGCCGTCCACGTTCGCGCCGTAGTCCATGACCCCGGTGAAGAGCAGCGTCGCCGGCTCGCGCGCGCTTTCGGGGCCGGGGCGAAAGGCCTCGAGGTCGACGCCGTTCGGCAGGATCGCGACGTTCGCGCCCGGGATGTGCTTCAGGAAGAGCTCGCGCTCGACCTCCGAGACCACCGTGCAGGCATCCACCGCGTACGCGAGCTCGCGCTCGAAGCGCAGCAAGCGCCGATGCTCGCGTCCGTAGATCCACGAGCCCGGGAACGAGTGGTTGCGCGCGTACTGCAGCCACTTGTCCGAATCGAGCTCGGCGAAGATCTGGATCTTCGGCAGCGCGGGATAGGGCGCGAAGTACTGGCCCATCGACGAGGAGTACGCGAGCAGGAGATCGACGCCCTGCGCCACTTCGCTCGCGACCGCATCCGCGAGGCGCCGATCGTAGAAGTACGGCAGCGTGATCGGCTGCGTCGTGAGCAGCGCGCGGAGCGCCCAGAGCTTCCGCGCGCGCGGACGGATGGGGAAGCCGTGCACGCGGACCCCCAGCTCGTGCAGCTTCGCCGCGTAGCCCTCTTCCTTGGGCTCTTCCAGGAAGCAGCCCGAGATCACCTCGTGCCGCTCGCGGAGATGGCGCAGCACGTGGTAGGTCGTGATCTTGTCGCCGCGGTCCGGGGGGTAGGGAACGCGTTGGCTGAGGAAGAGGATCTTCATGGGCGGGCGCGCGAGGCGCGAGCGGCGCACTTCTCGTGCGCGGCGGAAGTGGTAGCGTCTCGGCGCGCGGGCCGGGAGCCTGCGCGCGAGGGCAGCGTACGGATCTCGCGCAGGCAATCCAAGCGGCAGGAGGAGGCGGTTCCCCCGCCCGAGCTCGCATGAAGGAATCGACGGGACGGCGACGGCGTGTGGGCAGCCTTGCGTTCCTGGCTCTCGCGGTGAGCGCTCTCGCGGTGCGCGCGCAGCATGTGGATCCCCGCGAAGCGGAGCGCGCGCGCGAGTTGCGCACCGAAGTGGAGGAGAAGCTGCGCCGAGGACGACTGCGCACGGTCGATGCCCTGCTCGGCATTCCGGCGGCCGAGCGCGCGGGAGTCGCCGCGGCGCGCGCGGCGCGCGCGCTGTTCGCGACGGGCGATGCCGCGGCGATCGCGAATTGCGAGCCGATTTGCAAAGCCCATGCCGATGCCGCGCCGGCAGCCACGGCCGTCGAGGCCTTGGAGCGCGTCGAGCTCTTCGCCGCAGCGAACGCGAGCCATCGCGAGGCGCTGACGCGCGCGCTCGCGCGCCTGCTCGAGCTGCAGCGCAAGGACGGGAGCTTCGCCGTCGAGGAGGAGCGCGAGGGGCCCGATGCCGCCGCCGTCTCCGCGCGTGCGCTGCTCGCCGCGCGCGCCGCCGAGAATGCCGGAGTGCCCTTCGATCTCGAACGCTGGGCCGCGACGGGGGAGTTCCTCCTCTCGCGCCGGCAGCGCGATGGAGGCGTCGGTGGGCCGGGGCGCAAAGCTCGTTCGAACGGGGCCGCGACGGCGGGCGCGCTCGCCGCGTGGGCGACGCTGGCTGCTCGCGACGCGGACGCGGCGCGGAAGGCGCGCTGTGCCGAAGCCATGCAGCGCGCCGAAGCCTGGTTGCTCGAGGAATGGACCGTCGAGAGGAATCCCGGCGGCCACGGCGAAGACCTCGCCTGGCTCGTGGATCTCGAACGAGCGGAGACGCTGCTCCTCATCGCGCCCGAGAGCGCGAAGCGGCGTCAGAAGCGGCGCGACGGCTACCTCGCGGGATACCAACTCCCCGATTGGGGCTGGAACAGCCGAGCGAGCTTGCAGGACGTGATGGGCCCCGCGGGCAGCGTTCCTTCGGGTGCCGGCGCCGGCGCGGGCGTCGGCCCGCCACAGCTCCCGCGCGGGCTCGGCGCCGTGCCGCAAGTGGTCTACGACCCGTACGACACCGCTTCGGCGACGCTGGCGCTCGCCGGCGGAACTCGCGCGAGCGAGGCCGAGCTGCGCTTCGCGCTGCAGCGTCGACTCGCTTCGCCGCGCGCCCTGCCGAGCGCCGACCGCTTCGAGGCCTTCCTGGCTCTCTTGCGCGAGCACTTCGCCGTGGTGATACCGGAGCTGATCGCCGGGCTCTCCGCCGCCGATGCTCCGTGTCGCGCGTGGGCGTTGCGATGTCTGCGCGCGCTGAGCGGCGCGGACCTGGGCTTCGATCCGGCGAAGTCCCCGGGCGAGCCCTCCAATCAGAAAGCCCTCGAGGCCTGGCGCCATTGGTGGATGACCGAGGGGCGAACGCGCGCGGGACGGTGACTTCCGCGGCGAGGGGGGCTACGTAGAGCCGGCCTTCCAGCGGAGATGCCGGCATGTCGCTGCGCCCTGCCCCTCGCCTAGGTTCGCCGTATGCTCGCCACGCGTTCTCGAGCGCGTGCGCCAACGCTCGCGCCCTCGCTCTGCTCCTGGCGTTCGCGTGGCCCTCGGTGGCGAACGCCAGCCCGCAGGATCGAGGCGATGCCTCGAAGATCGCGCGCCGCGCCGCGCGTATCGCCGATGCACGTGCGCGCGGCAGCGCGCGCGCCGGCGACATGCTGACGAAGCTCCCGCCGGAAGAGCTCGCGAGCGCGCGCGCGCTGCGAGGGCTCCGCGCGTGGCTCGAGAGCGGCGGAGCTGCGAATGCCATCGGCGTCGACCGCGTCGTCGAAGCCCAGCGAGCCGTCGCGAGCTCCGCCGACGTGGAGGAAGCGGTCGAGCGCTTGGAGCTCGCGCGCTTGGTCGGGAGCTCGATCGCGGAGCTGCGCACGCGCGCGAACGACCTCCTCTCGCGCCAAGCCGAGGATGGCGCCTTCCCGGCCTCACGACAGATCGAGAAGGACCTGCGGGTGGATGACGCGGCGCTCACCGCACGAGCGCTCTGGGCGCTGAAGGGCGGCTTAGGACCTCAGCTCGAGGCGGCGGTCGAGCAGCGCGCGCTCGACTACTTGCTGCGCGCGCAGCGCGCGGATGGCGGTGTCGGCGCGAGCGGTGCGTCGAACGGCGCCGCGACCGCGGCCTCCGCGGCGATCTGGATGCGCTGCGCGGCTTCGACGCCAGACAGCGCGCGACGCGAGAAGCTGCTGCGCGCCATCGATCGGGCGGAGCGCTGGCTGCGAGCGAGCGACCGCTTCGATCAGAACCCCGGCGCCCGCGCCGACGCCTTCGCGTGGCTCGTCGATCACGCGCGCGCGACGAAGATCCTGCTCTGGCCGGCGGATCCGACGCGCTCCGCGTCGCACGATCGCGACTTGTTCCTCGCCGAGTTCCAGCTCCTCGATGCCGGCTGGAATCGCTCGGCGAGCATGAACGACGTGATGGGCGGCGGCGGGATGCCCACCGCGGCGGGACAGCGCGGCGTCGCGATCCAGATCGCGTTCGATTTCGACGACACGGCCTCGGCGGTGCTCGCCCTCCACGCGCGCGTGCTGCCGACGCCGGCCGAGCTCGAGCTCGCGCTGCGCCGCCGCCTCGGCGCCGCATCCGCACTCCCGCCGTCGGCGAGCTGGGACGAGCTCGCCGAGATGCTGCGCCTCCAGCAGAAGGTCGCGGTCCCGATCCTCCTCGAGCAGCTCGAGCATCAGGAGCAATTGATCCGTCGCTGCGCGGACCACTTGCTGCGCGCGATCACCGGCGAGGACTTCGGCTTCGTCCCGAACCGCCGGCGGGACGATGCGCGGAACGCCGAGGCGCTGCGCGCTTGGCGCGAGTGGTGGAAGAAGTAGCTCCGGCCGCACGCCTGAGAGCTTGTCGATGAATCGACACGCTCGCGGCGCCAACACCGTCAGGTGTTGGGCCGGCAGGCAACGCAGAGCCTGTCGGAGATGCTCTCCGACCGGCTCTGCGATCTCTCGGTCTCAATCGAAGCTCGCCACCACCGGCGCGTGATCGCTCGGCTTCTCTCGCGCGCGCTCGACGACGTCGACGGCGACGCGGCGCAGTCGCTCGCGTGCTTCCGCGCCGACGAGGAAGTGGTCGATGCGGAGGCCCAGGTTCCGCTCCACGCTCTTCGGGAGGCGGAAGTCCCACCACGTGTAGATGCCCGCACCCGGATCGAGGTGGCGCAGGCCGTCGTGGAGCTCGCCCTGCATCAGCTGCGCCAGCGCTTCGCGCTCGGGCGTCGAGCAGAGGATCTTCTCGTGCCAGCCCTTCGGATCGTAGACGTCGCGATCATCGAAGGTGATGTTGAAGTCGCCGGTGAGCACGGTGCGCGTGCGGGAGGCGCCGAAGCCCTCGACGTGCTCGGCGAGCGCGCGCAGCCAGGCGAGTTTCTTCGCGTACTTCTCGGAGCCGACGGCCTCGCCGTTCACGACGTAGAGGTTCACGACGCGGAGGCCGCCGATCGTCGCGGCGATGGCGCGCGCTTCTTGCGGCACCGGATCGCCGGGGAAGCCCTTCTCGATGTCCGTCATCGGCAGCTTCGAGAGGATCGCGACCCCGTTGTAGGACTTCTGGCCGTGGAACGCGACTTCGTAGCCCAGCGCGCGGAACGCGTCGGCGGGGAAATCGCCGTCCTGAACCTTCGTCTCCTGCAGGCAGACGACCTCGGGCTGCTCGATCTCGAGCCAGGGCAGGACGCGCGGCAGGCGCGCGCGCACCGAGTTCACGTTCCAGGTGACGATCTTCAAGCGATGGCTCCGTGGACGTCTTTCTCAGCCGAGCTCTCAGCCGACATGCCGCGCGAGGAACGCCTCGTCGATGCCGTCGTGCGAGGCGTGCGCGAGGCAGCGCCCGCCCTCGACGACCAGAAGCTGCGGGCTCTCGTGGCGCACGCGGAGGCGCTCGGCGAGCAGGTTCGAGAGCGGACGCGAGCGCAGCACATCGACGAGGTGGATCACCGAACCGTGCTGACGCACGTAGTCGGAGACGCGCTCCTCGGCCCACGCCGAGACCGGGCAGCGCGTCGAGTGCTTGAAGAAGACGACGCGCTCCTTCGCTCCGAGGAGCTGCTCCAGCGTCTCCAGCGAGTCCAGCGCGAGGAGCGTGTTCATCGCGCGCGCTTCTCCGCCGCCGCGTAGCCCACGCGCTCCAGGACCTCGATGGGATCGTTGTGCGAGTGCGTGAAACCCATCGCGCGCTCAGCCGCGATCGTGGCGTGCGAGCGGAACGCGACGATGTACGCGCGGCGCCAGCGCGCGGACGGATTGCCGCCGGAGCCGTGCGCGACGCGCTCGTCGTGGACGGTCACGTCGCCGCGGCGGATCTCGGCGTACTCGACGCGGTCCTTCGCCTCATCGACGTCGGCGACGAGGGTGTGCGACTTTTCGCGGTCGCCGTGCAGCGGCCGATGCGCGCGCAGCTTCGGCTCCTTCTGCGAGCCGCTGACGAAGCGCATGCAGCCGTTCTCGCGCAGCGAGTCGTCGAGCGCCATCCACACGGTGGCGGTGCGCGGATCCGGCGTGTCGGGCCAATACGCCGAGTCCTGGTGCCAGGCGAAGACGGCGGCGGGCTTGCCGGGGGGCTTCGCGAGGAGCTGGTCGTAGTCGAGGGCGAGGCCCGCGCCCTGGATCTGCCGCGCGATCGACGCCGCTCTGCGCTCGTAGAGGTTCTTGCTCCACTGCGGGTGATAGCGCGTCGGCAGCATCACGTTCAGGACGTCGTAGTCCTCGATCGCGCGATGGTAGTCGCCCGACATGTCGCAGTAGTCCTTGCCCGGCACCGCGAGCTCGCGGCGCAGGAAGGCCATGTACGTGGCCTCGATCTCGCGGAGTTCATCCAGCGACAGGACACCGCGCAGATGCACCCAGCCTTCGCGGCGAAAGGTCTCGATCTCCTCGGGGAGGACCAGGTACTCGTCGCCGCGGCGGCGCGCGGCGGGATCGTTCGGTGTGCTCATGACGGCTGCACCACGCGGCCCGACTTCCGCGCGTAGAGGAAGGCTTCGATGCGGCGGTAGGCCTCGGCGAGCTGATCGACCGGGGGCAGCGTCACGATGCGGAAGTGCTTGGTACCCGGCCGCTGGCCGAAGCCCGAGCCCGGCACCACGACGACGCCCGTCGCACGGATGAGATCGGCGATGAAGAGCTCGTCGGGCTCGTCGATGTGCAGGCGCGGGAACGCGTAGAACGCGGCGCGCGGCGGCGTGATGCTGATGCCCTCGATCGCGCTCAGCATCTCCACCGTCTTGTCGCGGCGCAGCTCGAGCTCCTTCACCAGGCCCGGCAGGTGATCGTTCGGACCGTCGAGAGCCACGGGGATCGCGTACTGCTCGGGGTGGTTCGCCGAGAGGCGCGAGCGCTCGAGCTTCTCGATCGCCTCGACCCACGGGCCGAGCGCGGCGCTCGGACCGGAGATGACACCCCAGCCGATGCGCCAGCCGGGGACGACCCAGTTCTTCGAGAGCCCGCAGATCGTGATCACCGCTGCGTCGCGCGAGAGGCTCGCGGCCGAGACGTGCTGCAGGCCATCGAAGAGCAGGCGGTCGTAGATCTCGTCGGCGAAGAGGACGAGGCCGCGCTCGGCGCAGAGATCGACGATGCTCTGCAGCGTCTCGCGCGTGCAGACCGAGCCGGTCGGGTTGTTCGGGTTGATCAGCACGATGGCGCGCGTCTTCGCGTCGACCTTCGAGCGCAGATCGGCGAGGTCCGGCTGCCAGCCGTTCTCCTCGTCGAGGAAGTAGGGGCGGTTCTCGGCGCCGAGCTTCGCCATCACCGCCGTGTAGAGCGGGTAGCCCGGCGACGGGGTGAGCACGTTCTCGCCCGGGTCGAGCAGCGCCGCGAGAGCCATCTCGATCACCTCGGAGCCGCCGCTGCCGACGCAGGTGTGCACGATGTCGCGGATGCCGCGGCGCTCGGCGTCGGCCCGGATCGACTTCAGCGCGGCGGGGATGCCGTCGCTCGGCGCGTAGCCGTTCTTGTTCTGGCGCATCGCCTCCTGCGTCGCGGCGAGCAGGGCCGGAGGTGGCGCGAAGCCGAACGGGCACGGGTCGCCGATGTTCAGGTAAAGCATCTCGCGCCCGGCGCGGCGCGCTTCGTCGGCGACTTTCAGGATGTCGCGCACGGCGTAATGGACGTTCTTCGTGCGCGCGGAAGGGCGGATCGTGGGAGTCACGGAGGGTCCGGGGCGGCGAGTGCAGAGGCGGCGCTCGACGGCGCCGCGAGGCGGGGATTGTAGCCATCCGCGCGGCCGTGGCGATGCCTGGACCGGCTCGCCGTGGTACCCTGCGCCGCCGACCTCGCGCGAGATGCCCCTTGGAACCGAGCTTCGAGCTCCCGCCGTACTCCGTCATCGTCAAGCGCTCCTATCTCCCGGGCGCCGAGTTCCTCTTGATGGAGCTCTACGGGCGACCGCTCTTCGAGGGCTTCGATGCCTGGGTGCTGGAGAACGACCTACCGCGACCCGACGGCGAAGCCAGGGAAGTCGTCTGCGGCTTGCTCGCCGCGGCGTGCACCTGGGCCACCTTCCAGCCGAACGACAGCATGATCGCGTGGACCTTCGCGCTGCCCGACGTGCGCTGGAAGATCTTCGTCGCCGCCGACACGAGCGAGCGCACCTGCATCGCGCGCTGGAGCCCGTACCCTCCCAGCGGCGGGCCCGAGCATCCGCTCTTCCACTCCCAGCTCCGCCGCCGCGGCGCGCCGGTGCAGCAGAGCACGATCGATCCGAGCGGGACGACGGCCGTGGGACTCGTCGCCGAGTTCTTCGCGCGCTCGCAGCAGAACCCGGGCCGGCTCTTCTACGATCCGAGCCAGGAGATCGCGCAGCTCCTCGTCGCGGTCGCGGATCACGACCTCGCGTGGCTGCGCGCGCTCGACGGGATTCCCGAAGGACAGCTCATCCCCGAGCCGCACCTTCCGGAGCGCCGGCCGATCCACGATCCGCAGTTCCTGCAGTACCTCTGCGGCTGCACGCCCGAGCGCATCCGCAAGGTCGTGCTCTCCGCCGCCGGCGACAGCATCCCGGCCGTCTTCGGCAACGAAGCCGAGATCGAAGTCGAGTGCCCTCGCTGCGGGCGCAGCGTTGCGCTGCGCCGCCCGTAAACACAGCGGGCGCAGCGTTGCGCTGCGCCGCCCGTAAACACCGCGGGCGCAGCGTTGCGCTGCGCCGTCCGTGAACACCGCGGGCGCAGCGTTGCGCTGCGCCGCTCGTGAACACCGTGGGCGCAGCGTCGCGCTGCGCCGTCCGTGAACACCGCGATCGCAGCGTCGTGCTGCGCCGCCCCGTGAACACCGCGGGCCCTGCCGACCCTCGCGCCGGACCGGCGAGCCTTCGCGACCTGCCCGCGCGCCCTGCTGCGCATCCGCCAGCGCGCCGCCGCCCCGCGGCGACCTACGAGCGCGGCGCAAAGATCGGCTCGCGCGGCGTCCTTGCGGCGCGAGCGGCGCGCTCGTCCGGCTCCGCGCTTCCCCGACGGCGCCGCGCTGCCTAGGATCGCGCTCCTTCTCCCGATCCCCGTCCCCGCGCGCGCCTCTCCCCGAGGTCTTCGCGCCGAGCCACCGGAGCAGCCGATCCCATGAGCGATCTGAGTTCTGCATCTTCTCGCCGCGACTTCCTGCGCCATGCGGGGGCCGCCGCGGTGAGCGCCCCTCTCGGCATCTCGATCGCGACGCCGCTCGCGGCCGCGGCTCCCGTCTCGCGCAGCTCGAACGAGACGCTGGGCATCGGTGTCATCGGCGTCGGTGGCATGGGCTCCGGTCACCTGGACGCGCTGCTGAACCTGCACAAGAACGGCAAGGAGAACCTCCGCGTCGTCGCCGTCTCCGACGTCTGCAAGCCGCGCCTGGACGGCGCTCAGGCGAAGGCGCAGACCGCGCAGGGCGGCGAGGTGCACGCCTATCGCGACTACACCGAGCTCTTGGCTCGCAAGGACATCGACGCGGTCTGGATCGCGAGCCCCGAGCACTGGCACGCGCAGATGTCGATCGACGCGATCAAGGCCGGCAAGGACGTCTACGTCGAGAAGCCGATGACGCTCGATCTGCCGCAAGCGCTGCAGCTCTGGGACGTCGCCAAGGCCTCGGATCGCATCGTCGAGGTCGGCACGCAGTACGTGATGGAGCCCAAGTACCTGCGTACGAAGGAACTCATCGCCTCGGGCGCGATCGGCAAGGCGGTCTCGAGCATCACCGGCTACTGCCGCAATACGCCGGCGGGTGAGTGGAACTACTACGGCATCGACGAGCGTGTGAAGCCGGGCGAGATGCTCGACTGGCAGCGCTGGTGCGGTCCGCTCGGCGAGGCCCCCTTCGACACGAAGGTCTTCCACCGCTGGCGCCGCTATCGCAAGTACTCGACCGGCATCGTGGGCGATCTCCTCGTGCACATGATGACGCCGCTCGTCCACGCGCTCGACATGGGCTGGGCGACCCGCGTGAGCGGCATCGGCGGGCACTACGTCGACAAGGACATGGAGAACCACGACCAGGTGAACCTCACGATCCAGTTCGAGAAGGAGCACACGATGGTCGTCTGGGGCGCCACCAACAACGCGCGCACGCCCGCGCCGATGGTGCGCGGCAACAAGGCCGTGATCGAGCTCAGCGGCAACAACGTCCGCGTGACGCCCGAGCAGCCCTACGCCGACGAGATGGACGAGACCACCGACAAGCTGCCGGGGGCCTCGCACGACGATCTCCGCTTGGACTTCCTGGGCTGCGTCCGCGAACGGCGCACGCCGAAGAGCCCGGTCGAGCTCGGCGTGCAGATCATGGTCATCGTCGACCTCGCCGCGCGCTCGATGTGGGAAGGCAAGACCTACGAGTACGACCCGCAGACGCGCAAGTTCTCCGCGCGTTGAGCGATCCTCATCGGCGAGCGCCCCGGCCATGAGCACTTCGCTCGAAGACCGGGGCGTTCCCCTGAAGCTCGCGCTGGAGGCGATGGGCACGCGCTTCGAGCTCGTGCTCGTCGACGACGGCGCGCGACCGAGCGCCGAGCTGCGCGCGGCGGGGGAGCAAGCGCTGGACGAGATCCGCGCGTGCGATGCGCGCTATAGCGCGTTTCGCCGCGACAGCGAGCGCTCGCGCGTTCTGCGCGAAGCCCCGCGAGCAGAGGGCACCTTGCTCGGAGCGGACTTCGCGGCGCTCCTCTCTCTCTGTCGCGAGCTCGCGCGCGCGAGCGGTGGAGCCTTCGATCCCGCGTTGCGCGAAGGCTCGGCTGCGTGGGACCTCGATCCCGCTGCGCGCCGCTTGCGCTTCCTCGGCGTCGAGCCCGCGCTCGATTTCGGTGCCGTGGCGAAGGGCTGGGCGCTGGACCACGCCGCCGCGGTGCTGCAGGAAGCTGGCGTCACCCGCGCGCTGCTGCACGGCGGCACGAGCTCGGTGGTGGCGCTGGGCGCGCCTCCGGGCGGTGCGGGTTGGCGGGTGGCGTTGCGCGATCCTTCGCGCGGCGTCGATGCCGAACCGCTCGCGCGCGTCGAGCTCCGCGATCTCGCGCTCGGGGTCTCCGCGCCGCACGGGCGACGCGACGCGGCGGGGCGCGGGCATGTGCTCGATCCGCTCGACGGGCGCTCGGCCGAGGCGCCGTTCGCCTGCGCGCTGCATCCCTCCGCGGCGATCGCCGATGCGTGGTCGACGGCGTTGCTCGTGCGCGCGTCTCGCGCGTGGGAAAAGCCCGGCGACGCGGATAGCATCGCCGCCCCGCTCTCGCCGTGGCACGGCGAGGAGCCGACGTGTCTCTGGCTGCCGCACTCGGGCGCGCAGCCGCTCCGCCGCGGTCCCCGCGCGGAGCTCTTCGTCTTTCCTTGAGCCTCGACGACCGCCGTCCATGAACGATCGACGCGCCTTCCTGCAGCAGAGCTCGGGCCTCGCCGCCGCTTTCGCCTTCGTCCCCGAAGCCCTCGCGAGCGCGGGCCGCACGCCGAGCGGCGCGGCCCCGATCGAGATCGGGGTGATCGGCATCGGCAAGCGCGGTCGCGACATCCTGAACGAGCTCGGTTCCTTGCCCGAGGTCCAGGTGAAGGCGCTGGTCGACGTGTACGGCGCGGCGTTGCGCCGCGGCGGCCGCCTCGCCGGTGGAGCGCAGGCCTACGAGAAGCTCGACGAGGCGCTATCGGCACAGCCGAGCATCACGGCTTGGATCGTCGCCACGCCGACGCCGACGCATCGCGCGATCGCGGAGAAGCTGATGGCCGCCGGCAAGCACGTCTTCTGCGAGGCGCCGCTCGCGGGCTCGATCGAGGACGCGAAGGCGCTCGTGTTGGCGTCGCGCGCATCGAAGACGGTGTTCCACGTCGGCCACACCGCGCGCACCAATCCCGTCTACGATCTCGCGCGTTCGTTCTACCGCTCGGGATCGGTGAAGGACCTGATCCACGCGCGCCTGCAGCATCACGAGAAGAACTCGCTCCGCCTGCCGAGCCGCGAGGGCTTCGACGATCGCGCGGTGAACTGGCGCCTCTACCGCGACTCTTCGCTCGGCTTGGTCGGCGAGCTCGGCAGTCACCAACTCGACGCGTTCCTCTGGTTCACCGAGCTCCGCCCTGCGGCGGTGAGCGGCAGCGGCGCCATCGCGCTGCACGCCGACGGTCGCGAGATGCCGGACACGGAGCTCTGCACCTTCGAGCTCGAGAAGGGGATCCGCTTGAGCTACGAAGCGACGCTCGCGAACTCCTACGAGAGGTCCTACGAGCAGTTCGCGGGGACGATGGGCACGATCAAGATGGCGCAGCGCTTCGGTTGGCTGTTCAAGGAAGCCGACGCCGACGTCCAGGGCTGGGAGGTCTACGCCTCGCGCGAGACCTTCCACCAGGAGCAGGGCATCACGCTCATCGCCGACGCCACGAAGCTCGCGAGCCAGGGCAAGCTGAAGGAAGGCATCGGGCTGCCGCACGATCCGCTGCGCTACGCGCTCGAGTCGTTCCTCCTCTCGATCCGCGAGAGCAAGCCCGCCGCCTGCGATGCGCTGAGCGGCTACGTGACCGTCATGCTCGCCGCGAAGGCCGCCGAAGCGATCCGCACCGGTGCGCGCGTCGAGATCCCCGCCGCTCTCTACCAAGTCTGAGCCCGAGGGCCGCCACGTGATCGATCTCTCGCATTTGCGCTTGGGCCAGCTCGGCTTCGGCGTCCGGGTCGGCCTCACCGTATTCCTCGCGATGATCGCGGCCGGCTACGGCGCCGGAGCTTGGTACATCGTCCATCACGTAGGACAGAAGGACGGCGAGCCCGGGCTCTCCTGGCTCGACCTCGAGGCTACGTATCACGGCGTCGACAAGCCGGCCGAGATGCTGACCGTGCTGGAGCGGCCAGAGCACCGCGCGTACCTGACCAGCGAGGCGGAGCACGAAGCGCTCGTGAAGTGGCTGCGCGGCGGGGACCAAGGGGAGCGGATCGGCGGCGGCGACGCGGTGGAAGCCGACTACGTCGCCGATGGGCCGCAGTACGAGGCGGCCGAAGAAGCCGGCCTGTTGCCCTACGACATCCTGAAGGCGCGTTGCCTGAGCTGCCATGCGCCCGGCGCTGCGCAAGGCGGCGGCGTCGGCAATCAGATTCCGCTGCACGACTTCCCGTCGGTGAAGCGCTTCGCGTACCGCAAGAAGCTCGAACCGCTGAGCCCGGAGATCCTGGCCGTCTCTTCGCATACGCACTTCCTCTCCATCCCGACTTTCGCGCTGCTGGTCTTCGGGCTCCTGCTCCTCACCGGCTGGCCGCGCTTCCTGCGGCACGGGCTCTTTGCCCTCGCGTTCCTCGGGCTCGCGGCCGACTTCGCGGGCATGTGGCTCTCGCGCGTCGATCGCGCTTATCTCGCGCTCATCCCGGGCGGGGGGGCGGTTTTCGGCGGCTGCCTCGGTCTCGCCATGCTGGCGATGCTGCTCGAGATGTGGATCTCCCCTTATCTGCGGGGAGCGCGGCAGGAACCTCCGGCCTGAGTCGAGGCGCCTCCCCGTATCCGCCGTGGGGTAGCAGCGCTATCTTGGATCCGCGGGCCCGGTCCCGGCTCGCTCGTCTCCTCTCGCGGGGCGTCCTCCATGTACGCCCGTTCTCCTCATCGGAAGAAGTCCCCATGACGAACCTACGCATCGCCTTCGGCGCGCTCGGCGCGCTCTTCGGCTGCGCGGCTGCTCTGCCAGCGCAGTCGGTCCTGCGCCAGACGCTGCCCATCAATTTCGAAACTCGAGAAGGTAACACCGCCTTCTTGAACCCCTGGGGCGTCACGACGACGCCGATGTGGCACTTCGTCTACGACACGACGAACTTCGTCTACCAGCAGCCGATCCGCATCACGAAGGTCTCCTGGCGTCCCGATCGTACGATCGGCGGGACCTACCAGGGCACGACCTATCCCGCGGTGGAGCTCGTGCTCGGCTCTTCGCGCAACGACTGGGCGAACGGCACCTACGACCCGGCCTACGCGAACAACTACTCCGGCGACGAGGTCACCTTCTTCAACGGCCCGCTGACCATCCAGGGCGGAGCCGGCGGCGCGGCCCCGAACCAGTTCGATCTCTCGATCGCGAATCCCACGGGTGGCTTCGTCTACGACCCTTCCCAAGGGCGCGATCTCTTCGTGCAGCTCCGCATCCCGACCGCGCCGACCCAGGCGCTCTGGTCGATGGATGCGCACACCGGCGGCGGCATCCGCGCTTCGCGCTACGGTCGCAACTCGTCGGCCACCTCGACCACGTGGAACGTCTCGAGCGCGGAAGCGGCTCCGATCCTCGAGATCGAGTTCCTGCCGGCCACGGGACTCATCGCCGACTTCAGTGCGACGCCGACCGTCGGTGCTTCTCCGCTCAACGTGCAGTTCACGGATCGCTCCGCGACCTCGGGCTTCGCGGTCTCCGCATGGGCCTGGGACTTCAACGGCGATAGCGTCATCGACTCCAACCTGCAGAACCCGAGCTTCATCTACAGCGTCCCGGGGAGCTACAACGTGAGCCTCACCGTGACGGAGTCCGGGCTCGGCCAAGCGCAGCGGACCAAGGCGAACTACATCGTCGTGGATCCGATCCCGGTGGCGTCGTTCGGCACGAGCGCCAACCGCGGCGCAGCGCCGCTGACGGTGAGCTTCCGCGACACCTCGACGAACAACCCGGTCTCTTGGACCTGGGACTTCGATGGCGACAACGTCGTCGACTCGACCGTGCAGAACCCGACGCACGTGTACGGCACGCCGGGGAGCTACAACATCACCCTGCGCGCGACGAACATCGGCGGCACGGGATCGGTCACCAAGAGCAATCACGTCATCGTCACGGCGCCGACGAACAACACCCGCTCGGCGGAGATCCTGCACTTCTCGATGAACGAGTCGCGGGGCAACGTGTCCGCGAACGCCGCTTCCACTCCGCTCGCTCCGGCCTCGGCCACGTGGTCGATGTCCGGTTGGCAGGCGGACCCGGGTCGTTTGCGCTTCAAGGGCAACGAGCCCGGCGCGGGCTGCGTGAAGTTCATGCCGTTCCGCGCCAACGGCCCTGTGCTCAGCACGGGATGGCCGACGGACCTCGAAGGCTCGTACACCGTGATGTGGTGGCAGCGCTTGGCCACGGGCGCCGATCCCTCGACGATCCGCACCTATGCGTTCGGGTCGGGCGTCGCTGGCGTCGGTCTCTTCGGCGCGCACATCGGCAGCGTCGCGGGCAACAGCATGTTGCTCGAGGGCTCGCCCTTCGGCGATGTCCAGGGCAGCCAAGACCTCATCACCAACTTGGGCGGGGTGTGGGTGCATGTCGCGCTCGTCGTCGATGACGCGAACGGCTTGGCGCGCTGGTACGCGGACGGCGTGCCGGACACCGGTCCGAAGCCCTTCACGCCGGGGACGAATCGCATCTTGGAAGGTTCGAGCTTCCTGATCGGCTCGCGCGCCGGAACCACGAGCGGCACGTACACGGCCTTCTTCGAGATGGATGACTTCCGTCTGTACGGCCGAGCGCTGACGACCGCGGAGATCGTGGCCGCCGGCGTGGCCGAAGCTCCGACCGCGACGCCGTACGGAGCCGATTGCGCGGGTCCCGCCGGAGCGCCTCGACTCAGCTCGAACACGGCGCCGTTCGTCCCGAACCCGAACTTCGCGCTCGAGCTCACCAACGCCGAGGCCGGCCGCCCGGCGCTGATGGTGATCGGGCTCTTCCAGCGCGATCTGGTGCCGGGCATCGTCCCGCTGCCGTTCCCTCTGCCTTTCCTCGGTGCGAACTGCGGTCTCGAGACCACGCTCGAGGTGCAGGTAAGCGCGGTCACGAGCGGCACGGGAAGCTTCAGCATCGCGTCCCCGTTGCCGGGTGGTCCTTCCGTGCGCGGGCGTCACGCCTACGCCCAGGTGATCATCCTCGGGAGCAGCGGCGCGGTGACGAAGGGGCTCGACGTCTCGTTCCAATGAGCCGTTGAGCTTTCGACGCGCTTCTGCCGCGGCGATCGCGGCGAACGATGCAGCGCCCGCTCTCTCCGACAGGAGAGAGCGGGCGTTTGCTTTGAACGGATCGGCTGGGAACAATCCCGACCGCCCGCGGGCATCCGCGCGGCGCTTCGTTCTCTCGTCCGGAAGGAAGGAGCTGAGGTACGTGATGCGCTCGCTTGGTCCGATGATCTTGGTGGCGGCGCTCGGCGCTGCCGAGGCGGAGGCGCAGACGCGCCTCCTGCGTTACCCCGCGCTGCACGGCGAGCGGGTCGTCTTCTGCTACGGCGGCGATCTCTGGAGCGCGCCGTCGGTCGGCGGAACGGCGGTGCGGCTCACGGCTCACGCTGGCCTCGAGCTCTTCCCGCGCTATTCGCCCGATGGGCGTTGGATCGCGTTCACGGGGCAGATCGACGGCGATGAGCAGGTGTACGTGATGCCCGCGGAGGGCGGAGCCCCGAAGCAGCTCACGCACTATCCCGCGCGCGGACCCCTCCCGCCGCGTTGGGGCTACGACAACCAGGTCTACGGCTGGACGCCCGACGGGAAGCAAGTGCTCTTCCGCTCGATGCGCGACGGCTTCGATCTCACCGACACGCGCCTCTACACCGTGAGCTTGGACGGCGGCCTGCCGACGCCGCTGCCGATGCCGGTCTCGGGCGGCGGCGCGCTCTCGCCGGACGGCAAGCACGTCGCGTACTCGCCGCTGACGCGCGACTTCCGCACCTGGAAACGCTACCAAGGCGGCTGGGCGCAGGATCTCTGGCTCTTCGATCTCGCGCAGGGCACGGCGGAGAACTTCACGAACCACGTGCGCACCGACCGCGATCCAATGTGGGTCGGCTCCTCGGTCTGGTTTGCTTCCGATCGCACGGGAACGCTCAATCTCTTCCGCTACGACCCCGCGACCAAGGCGCTGGAGCAGGGGACCCAGAGCACGCAGTGGGACGTGCGCTGGCCGAGCGTGTCGGCCGATGGACGCATCGTCTATGAGCTCGGCGGCGAGCTCGTGATCTTCGATCCGCGCACGAAGACCTCGACGCCGATCCAGATCCACGTGCCCACCGACGACCTCGCGCGACGCCCCGCGCGCATCTCCGTCGGCGATCAGGTGCGCGACTACGCGTTGAGCCCGAAGGGCGAGCGCGCGCTCTTCTCGGCGCGCGGCGACATCTTCACCGCGCCGATCGAGCACGGCCCGACGCGGAACCTCACCAACAGCTCGAGCGCGCACGACAAGCACCCGGCGTGGTCGCCCGACGGGCGCCGGATCGCCTTCGTCTCCGATGCGAGCGGCGAGGAGCAGATCTGGCTCGTCGCGCAGGACGGCAGCGCGCCGGCGACGCAGCTCACGCGCACCTTCACCGGCATGCTCTATGCGCCGGACTGGGCCGCGGACGGCAAGGCGATCGCGATCGCGGACAAGGACGGCAAGCTCTACGTCGTGGAGGTCGCGACCGGTAGCGCGACGCAGATCGCCGACGAGGAGCGCGGGCAGCTCCGCGACTACGGTTGGTCGCCGTGCGGCATGTGGATCGCGTTCTCGCTGAGCGACGCCAACGGCTACCGCTCGCTCTGGCTCTGGAGCCGCGAGAAGGGGACGCTGCAGCGCGTCACCGACGAGCTCTGGAACGAGTTCTCTCCGGCCTGGGATCCGAAGGGCGAGCGGCTCTTCTTCCTCGCCGACCGCTCGTTTGCGCCGCGGATCGGCAACGTCGAGTGGAACTACCAGCTGGACCGGCAGACCGGCATCTTCGCGCTGGCGCTGCGGAAGGACTTGCCGCCGCTCTTCCCCGCGCGCTCCGATGAAGTGAAGTTCGCGGAGGAGCCGAAGGCCGAGGGCGAGAAGTCTGCGGAGACGCCGCCTGCCGAGGAGAAGCACGCCGAGGGGCAGAAAGCCGACGAGAAGAAGCCCGAAGAGAAGAAGACCGATGGTGTGAAGCCCGGCGTCGCGATCGCGATCGACCTGGACGGCCTCGCGCAGCGCGTCGAGCGCGTCGATGTGCCCTTCGAGAACTACCGCGGGCTCTCCGCGGCGAACGGCTTCCTCCTCTTCGCGCGCGGCGGCGCCTTCTACTACGGCCGCGAGAGCGATCGCGAGTCGGAGCTCCACGCCTACGACCTCGCCGAACGGAAAGAGCACACTTTCCCCGGGACGATCGGCGGCTGGGCGCTCAGCGACGACGGCAAGTTCCTGCTGCTCCGGGATGGGCGGAGCTTCGCGCGCACCGAGGTAGGTTCACCCGGCAAGGAGAAGAAGACCGTCTCCACGGCCGGGCTCACCATGGACCGCGTGCCCGCACAGGAGTGGGCGCAGGTCTACGACGAGGTCTGGCGGCGCTACCGCGACTTCTTCTACGTCGAGAACATGCACGGCCACGACTGGAAGGCGCTGGGCGACCAGTACCGTCCGCTCGTCGCGCAAGTCGCGCATCGCTCCGATCTCAACTACGTGATCGGCGAGCTCATCGCCGAGCTGAACGTCGGGCACGCGTACATCGCCGGCGGCGACTACGAGCAGCCCGCGCGCGTGTCTGTTGCCCTACCTGGCGCGCGTTTCGCGCTCGACGCCGCGGCGGGGCGCTACCGCATCGCACGCATCTTCCGCGGGCAGAACGATCAGCCGGAGTTCCGCTCGCCGCTCACGGAGGTGGGCGTCGATGCGAAGGAGGGCGACTACGTGCTCGCGATCGACGGCGTCGAGCTCACGGCCGGGGACGATCCCTACCGCCTGCTGCGCGGCAAGGCCGGCGGCATGGTGCGCTTCACGCTGAACGCGGCCCCGACGCGCGAAGGCGCGCGCGAGGTCTCCTTCCGCCCGCTGACGAGCGAGACCTCGCTCATCTACTACGCGTGGATCGAGAAGAACCGTCGCTGGGTCGAGGAGCAGAGCGGCGGTCGCTTCGGCTACCTCCACGTGCCCGACATGGGCGAGGAGGGCATCGCCGCGTTCACGCGCATGTTCTACGGGCAGATCCGGAAGGAAGGGCTCGTGATCGACGTGCGCAACAACGGCGGGGGCAACGTCTCGCAGATGCTGATCGAGCGCCTGCGCCGCGAGCTGCTGATGGGTGAGTTCGGCCGCACGAGCGGCTTCGATACCTATCCCAACAACTGCTTCCACGGCTCGCTGGTGTGCTTGCTGAACGAGAACTCCGCGAGCGACGGAGACATCTTCCCCGCGATGTTCCGCGCGGCGAAGCTAGGCCCGCTCATCGGCAAGCGCTCGTGGGGCGGCATCATCGGCATCACCGACCGCGGCCCGCTCCAGGACGGCGGAACGGTGAACGTGCCCGAGTTCGGCAACAGCGGCGGCGTCGACCAGGGCTGGGTCATCGAAGGCTATGGCGTCGATCCCGACATCGTCGTCGAGAACGATCCCGCGAGCGTGATCGCCGGCCGCGACCTCCAGCTCGAGAAGGGCCTGCAGGTCCTGACCCAGCGCGTCGCGGAGAACCCGAAGAAGCTGCCGCAGCGCCCCGCGGATCCGATTCGGCGCTGAGTGCCCTCGCGCGAGCCGAGCGAACGCTACGCGCTCGTTCGGCTCGCGCGCTGCCGCCGCTCGATCCACGCGAGCGGCAGCAGCGCGACGAGTGCCAGGAGCGCCAGCGCGAGCCCGTTCCGCAGGGAAACGGGCTCGTAGCGCATCTCGAGCACCGAATCGCCCTCGTTCATCCACACCGCGCGGAACGCGTGGTTCGCGGGCACGATCGCGCGCTCGACGCCGTCGACGCGCGCGGTCCAGCCCGGCCAGTACACGTCGGAGAGATAGGCCCAGCCGGATCCCGCGCCGCGTTTCTCGAGGCGGACGCTCGTCGGCTCGTAACGCGTGATCGCGAGCTCGGCGTTACCGCTGCCGACAGCGGCAGCATCGACGCCGCTCGGCAGATCGCGCGCGAGCATCACGAGCTCCTCTCGCGGATCCCACGCGGGGTTCGCGAGTGAGGGGACCAGGTCCTTCGGCTCCTCGCCGAGGCGCAGGCGCTTCGAGAGGAACGCGCGCGGCAAAGCCTGCGTGCGGCGATAGACGTGGAAGCGCGGCGCGCCCTCGGGCAGCGCGATGGGCTTCGGATCGTCGCGGTAGACGAGCTCGACGCTCGCGCGCACGGCGGGGTCCGGATGCTCGTGCAGCGGATGCACGGAGAGCAGCCAGCCGATCCCCGCGGCATCGGGCAAGCGGTGCGTGAGCCATTGCACTTCGTTCGGTCCCGCCTGCAAGCGCAGCGGGAGATACGCGACCCAGCGGTCGTAGCGCGTCGCGGGATCGAGCGCGGCGAAGACCTCGGCCAAGCGCTTCGAGGCGGCGACGATGTAGCCCGAGATGTCGGGGATGCCGTAGACGCCCGGCAGGTTCGGGCGCAGCAGCGAGAACACCTCGCCGAACGCGAGCTGCGCGCGCGCGATGCGGTGGGGTGCTGGGCCATCGGCGGCCACGGCGTCGGTGAGCGCTCGCACCGGCGGCGGTCGCGCGAAGAGCCCTTCCCTCGGCATCGCGTTCGCGGGCACGCGGCCGACGAGCGCGAGATCGCCGATCACCGCGAGCACGAGCAGCGCGGCGCACGCCGCGGGCGAGACGCCGAACGCGCTGAGCAGGAGCGCCAGCGCGCCGAGTACGGCGAGCAGCAGCGCGCGTTCCACATCGGTGCGCACGCGCCGCGCGACGCGCGCGAGCTCGGGTTGCGAGAGCGCTCCGTCCTCGGCGTAGCTCATCGCTTCGAGCGCGAGCGTCGGCACGCGTTCGGCGCCCGCGGCGCGCCGCGCCGTGAGCTCGCTCGCACTGCGCTCGGCGAGGCGCTGCGTCTCCGTCTCGGGCCACACCGCGGAGCCGAGGAGCGCCACTCCCGCGAGCAGCGCACCGGCCGTGGCGCGCGCGCGCGCGCCGCCGCGCAGCACCGCATCGAAGCCGATCGCCGCGGCCCACGCGCCGAAGAAGAGCGCCACCGCGATCGCGCGCGAGGGCGCGCCGATCTGCGCGAACGGCAGCGAGTAGATCGCGCGGAAGGGCACGCCGAGCACGCCGGGCGGCAGCACGACGACGGCGAAGCTCAGAGCCGCGAGCAACGCGAGCCAAGGACCGAGGGCGGCGCGCGGACGCAGCAGGAGTGCCAGCAGAGCAGCCAGGAACGGCAGGAAGCCGAAGTAGACCTGATGCTCGGTGAAGTTGTAGCCCGCGGCTTGGTTGGTGTGGCGTTCGCGGAAGGGGCGCTCGAGCAGGAGCCACGGCAGCGGGTCGTCGAGGTTCAATGCATCCGAGGGCGAGCCGAGGAGGAACGGCGCCACCGCGGTCGCGAGGCAAGCCGGCTCCATCGCGCCATCGCGCCAGGTCTCGACGTTCGCCCACGCGACGCGCGGGTCGAGGCTGCTCGAGGCTTCGCGCAGCGACTGATCGGAGGCTTCGCGCTGCGGCAGGAGCTGCGGTCCGGCGAGGCAGGCGCCGAGCGCGATGCACGCGGCGCGCGCGGCGAAGAACGCGAGCGCGCCTTTGCGGCCTTCGCGGCGCGCGACGCTGCGCGTGAGCACGAGCGCATAGATCCCCGCCGCGTACGCGACGAAGAAGCTGATCTGCGGGAACCCCGCGAGGAAGGAGAGCCCGAGCGAGAGCGCGAGCAAGAAGCTCCAGCGCGCGCCGCCGCCGTTCGCCGAGCGGCGCACCGCGAGGAGGGCGAGCGGCAGCCAGACGGCCGCGTCGACGCGCATGTAGTAGTGCAAGCTCGCCGTCGAGTAGAGCGAGAGGCCGAACGCGAGGGAACCGAGCGCGCATGCGAGCGGGTGCAGCGCGTGATCGCGCAGGAAGGCGTAGGCGAGCAAGGAGCCGAGCGCCAGCGTGATCCAGGCGAGCCACGCATACGCGTCGAGCGGATCGAGCACGTGGAAGAGCAGGTTCGGCGGATAGAGCAGGCCCGCGAGGCCCTGCGCGAGCACGGGGGCGCCGCCGCACCAGCGGTTCGACCAGAGCAGGCCGTCCTCGCGCATGGCGCGCGCGTCGGTGAGGATCGGATAGAGCTTGTCGACGACGTCGCCGTTCCAGCTCTGATCGGGGCCTGCGAAGCGCTGGCGCAGCTCGAGGCTCTCCTCCCACAGCGTGAGCGGAGCGTCCTGCGTCGTGTGCATCGGCAGGAAGACGTAGCCGGGGCGCAGCGCAGGGAAGAGCAGCGCGAGCGGGGCGATGAGCAACGTCGCGAGCAGAAGCAGACGGGACCGGCGGCTCATGAGCGGGGCGCGCGCGGTGCGCGCAGAGCGGCGATGGTCCCGACGAGGAAGAGCGCGGCGCAGAGCAGGGCGATGCCGGCCGCCGGCGCGATCAAGAGCTTCGGCAGCTCCTCGACGTACTTCAGCTTCACGCGATGCACTCCTGCACCCGAGACCACGACGCCGCGGAGATCGTGGTTCACGCGATGTACTGCGCGCTCCGCGCCATCGACGGTGGCGTGCCAATCCGCGGCCCAGCCCTCGCCGACGACGAGCAAGCCCGACTCGTTCGCGCCGAGCTCGAGCTCGAGCTCGACGCGATTCAGGCTGCGGTAGATGACGCGCGCCGCGCGCGGTGCGCTGCGCGCCTCGACGAGCAGCTCGTCCTGCGGCGAGACGCGCAGTCCGTCGATCGGTGCTTCGATCACCGCCGCGCGCGCGGCGTCGAAGCGCGGCTCGGAGAGCAGGTCCAGCGCCGCGGCGTCGCGCGCGACGACCGCGCGATCCACGAACCACGCGCGCGGGAAGACCTGCGTGTTCTCCAGCACGGAGAAATCGGAGCGTGCGAAGGCGGCGTCGACCGCGCCATCGAGGCGCTTCCAGCCCGCTGCGTGCAGCGCCTCGTCTTCCGCGGGGCCGAGAGGCTGCGGCACGAGCGCGTAGCGCGTGCCGAGCAGATCGAGCAGAGGATGCGCGAGGGCACGCAGCGAGCGCGGCGCCCAGACTCCCGTGCCGTAGCGGCGCGCGCCTGGGTCGTGCAGCTCGATGTGATCGAGGAGCTCTTCCCAGCCCTTGGTCGCGACGAAGTAGCCCTGCGCATCGTCGAAGCCCACCGTGCTCGGCAGGTTCGTCGGGAAGAGGAAATCGCCGGTGGCCCCGGTCACGGGGAAGCTGCCCACGCGCACGATGTGCGGTCGGTCGCCGTCGCCGATCGCGCGCGCGTGGTAGCTCCGCAGCGCGTGCAGCACGGGATGGTCCACCACGCGTTCCTTCTCGTGCGAGGGCGGAAGCCATTCGAAGAAGAAGAGCCCCGTATCGCACGCGACGAAGAAGGCGGGGGCGGCGAGCAGCAGCGCGCGCTGCGCGCCGGCGGCGCAGAGCAGCGCCGCGGCCGAGAGCAACGCGAGCAGAGCGAAGCGTTTCCAGCCCGCGACGAAGCGCTCGGCGGCGAGCGCATACTCGTCCGCGCGGATGCCGTCGACGTAGGCGAGCGCGGCGTCGGGTGTGAACTTGCCTTCCGCGCTCTCGAGCTTTGCGCGCTCGATCAGCGCGTCGCGGTAGAGTTCACGGCCGAAGGTCTCCGGATCGCGCGTCGCGAGGGAATGCAGCGTGAGCAGCGCCGCGGCGGAGCAGAGCAGCGCTCCGGTGGCGAGCGCACGCGTGCGCGTCGCCGGAGCGCGGAGCCAGCGCTCGAGTTGCAAGCCGGCGAACACGCTCGCTGCGAGGGAGTAGCCGAAGAGGAAGCGCACCGGCGGACCGATGTCGGCGCCGGGCAAGCGGCGGAGCGCCTCCAGCACGTAGCTCTGACCGTAGCCGATCGCCAAGGAGAGCAGCGCGAGCCCGAAGTAGATCCATCCGCAGCCGCTCGTGCCGAGGAAGAGCAGTGATGCGCCGAGCAGCAGCGGCAGCACGCCGAGGTAGCCGGTCATCTCCGCGAGGTTCTCGGCGAAGCTCCCGCGCGTCAGCGTGCCGGGCAGCTCGCTGCCGTCGGCGGCGCGCGCGCCACGCGGATCCGGCGAGCTGAGTGCCGCCAGGCGATGCAAGTGCCGCGGCTCGGGGGTCGCGTCGTGCGCGCGCGGCACGTTCCCGCGCACTTCGGCGAACGCCGTCGGACGCACGAGGGTCTCGAGCTGAGGCCCTTCGAGCGAGAGCTCGGCCCAGCTCTCGGGCGTGACCTTCTCGCGCGCGAAGCGCTCGGCGTAGATCGCGCCCGAGACGAGCTGCGGGGCCGCGATCGCGAGCCCGAGCACCACGCCGAGCGCGGCGAGGGCGCCCCGCTGCGCGCTCGGCCTCCACCCGCTCCGCCTCCAAGCGAACGCGAGCCGCACGGCGCCGAGGAACGCCGCGAGCTGCAGCGCGACCAAGGTCACGCCCGGCATGCCGCCCAAGAGCGAGAGCCCGGTCGCGAGCGCGAGTGCGGCGACATCGCGCCAGCGGCGATCGCGCACGAGACCTTCCACGGCCCAGAGCATCCACGGCGCCCATGCCGCCGCGGAGACGAGCATCGGGAAGTGCGTGCGCGCGGCCATCCAGCCGGAGAACGCGAAGCAGATCCCGCCGAGCAGCGCCGCGGGGTTGCTCGTGCCGAGGCGGCGCAGCAGGGCGAAGAGCCCGGCACCCGCGATCGCGAGATGCAGCGCAAGATGCCACGCGTACCACGCGTACTCGTCCGCGAGCACGAAGAACGGCCAGTGCAGCGGATAGAGGACGCCGGGCAGCGCCGAGCCGAGCAGAGGCAAGCCGCCGTGGCTGTTCGGTTGCCACCACGGAAACTCGCCCTGCGCGAGCCCTTCTCGCACGGAGCGGTTGTAGTAGTGGTGCTGCACCAGCTTGTCGAGCTGCGAGCCCACGGCGCGCTCGGCAAGCGCCGCGCGTTCTTCCGGCGGGAGCTCGGAGGCCCACGGCTCGAGCAAGGTCGTCGCCATCGGCCACACGGCCTGACCAGGCCAGAGCCGGGGCGCCACCAGGAGCAGCGGCGCGAGCAGGAGAAGGGCCAAGGCCGTACGCGTGCGCATCGCCGGCATGATGCCGGAGCCCGCGCGGAGCGTCCATCCAGTGAGCGCGCGCGCTTGAAGCGCGCGCATTCCGCGGCCATGCTCGCCCCATGCCGCCCGTGCGATCCCCAATCGAGCCGCGCCGCGCCGCCCTCGCCGTGCTCTGTGCCGCGCTCGGCGCCGCGTTGCTGGCATTCGTCTCGCTCGCACCCGCGCTCCGCGGCGGCTATCTCTCGGATGACCTGCAGCTCAACTACTTCCTCTCGCCGCGCGAGGCGACGCCGCGGCTCGATGTGGACAACGTGCTCGCGGACTTCGCGCGCCCTTGGCTCGGCGCCGAGGGCGGCGCGACCTATCGGCCGCTGATCTCGCTGCACTATGCGTTCGATCTCGCTCGGGGCCTCGACGATCCGGCGGCGGCGCTGCATCTCAGCAACCTCGTCGCACACGCGCTCTGCAGCGCGCTCGTCGCCCTCCTCGCCGCTGGTCTCGTGCCGACCGCGCCAGCGCGCGCGGCCCTCCTCGCCGGGGCCTTCTTCGCGCTCCATCCGACGAGCGTCGAGACCGCGGCGTGGATCGCCGGGCGCGTCTCCGGAACGCAGGTGCTCTTCTCGCTGCTCGCGTGCGCGGCGTTCCTCCGCCATCTGCGGACGTCGAGCGGCGCGGCTTGGGCGTGCGCGGCCGTCGCGTCGGCGCTCGCGCTCGGCGCGAAGGAAGGCGCGGTCGCGCTGCCGGTCGCGTTCGTGGCGCTCGAGCTGATGGCCGGACGGGCCGCGCCTTGGACTCTGCGCCTCGCGCGGCATTTGGGCTTCCTGCCGCTCTGGATCGGCTACTTCGCGCTGCGCTACGCGATCCTCGGGACCCTCGTCGGGGATCCCGAGAGCGCGGGAGGCACGTTCTCCGGTTGGCCCCTGCTGCTGGACAAGGCGCGCGCCGTGGGGGGGCCGACGCCGCGCTGGCTCGGCGACGCAGGTGCGCTGCTCTTGCCGCTCGCCGTGCTCTTGCCGCTCGCGTGGGCCTGCGGTCGCAGCACGCGGGCGCGTCTCGCGTCGATCGGCGCTCTGCTCTGGTCGCTAGCCGTCGCGGCGCCTTCGTGGCGCTTCGTCGCGAGCTTGGAGGAAGGGGGCCTCCGCTTGCTCTACGAAGCCGCGGCGCCGCTCTCCTTGCTCTGGGCGATCGCCTTCGGGGAGCTGCGCGGAGCGTTCGCGCGCAACGCGTTCGGCGCGGCGGCGCTGCTCGTGCTCGCCTCGGGTGCGGCGACCACGAACGAGAAGCTCGGCGACTATCGCGCGGGTTGGTCGCGCGTGGCGGCATTGCAGAGCGCGCTCGCAGCGCGCGTTCCGCAGGCGAACGAGGTGCACCCGCTCGCGCTGATCGCGACCTCGCTGCGCGAGCAGGGGGTTCCGGTGTGGAACGCGAACGCGCTCTTCCCGCTGGCGCAGCTCCCGATCGCCGAGCGCGACGCGCCGTTCCTCGGGCTCGGCTGCACCTTCGAAGAGGTGCTGCACTCGGAGAGCTTCTTCGGCGATGCGACGCCGCTGCGCGCGGTGAGCGAGCTCGGGATCCCGCTGCTGCTGCCCGCGGGCGATGCGCTGCGCGAGCACCGCCGCGATCCCGCCGCGGAAGCGGCGCTGCCGCGCACGATCGCGCTCGGCTCCGGCGCGTTGCGCTTCGAGTTCGCCGCGCGCCTCGGTTTCGAGACCGTGGCGCCGAGCTGGATCGAAGGTCTCGCCGTGCGCGTCGACGGCGCGCCGCGCGGCGGCAGCGTGCGCTGGCTCTCGCCGCTCACGGCCGAGGAGCTGGGCCAGCTCAAGACCCAGCTCGCGGCGGATATCGATCCGCTGGCGCTCTCCTTCGGCGCGGGGCGCGCCGAAGGCACGGAGAGCGTCTTCGAGATCGATCTCTCGAGCTCGCTCTTCTTCTTCGCGCACGATCTGCTGATCGGCGGCATCCGCGGCTTCGAGCTCGCGTTCGACCCGCCGCTGGATCCGAGCGCGGTGCGCTCGGTCGAGCTCGTGCGGCGCGTGCCCGAGCTCCTGCGCCCGACACCGCTGGGGGGCGCGCGCGTGCCGCTCGGCGGCGAGGACTTGGTGCTGCGCGCTCCCGCCGAGGTCGCGCGGAAGGCGGCGCTCGATCTCGTGCTGCTCGGACCGCACGCCGCGCTGCGCATCCCCGTCGGCGAGGATGGGCGTGTGCGCTTCGGAGAGGTCGCCACGCGCGATCTGCGGCAGATCGCGCAGCTCTCTCGCTCGCTGATCTTCTGGTTCTACTTCGAAGAGCGTCCGCGCGACGGCAGCGCGCGCTTCTCTCGGCGCTCGAAGCTCGATTGGTTCGAGCTCGAAGTGGAGCGGCGCGCGCGCTGAGGTAGGGGTCTGATTCACACCTGCGGGGCAGGTTCATGGGCCTCTCGCCCTTCCTGGCGGCGTTGCGGCTGAGGCCGGCGGCACTTTCGCTGGCTCAACGGCTTACGCCGTTGAAGCTCTCGCTGGCTCAACGGCTCACGCCACGGAAGCTGGGAGTCGTCGACGCGAGATCGGTACTCATGACCAAGACGCGCGCGATCCTTCGAACGCGAGGAGCGCGACGACCGCTCCGCCAGCCCTCCGGCGAAGCAAGCGCCGCGCCCGCCGCGCGTGAACGACGTCGAACGACATCGCGCGTCGAAGCGTGCTCGACGTCGGATGCGATTCGAGCGCGAGCGCGGCGGTCACGTCGCTCGCGTCGCCTCCGGATGCGGCTCCGCTACGTCGAAAGACATCGTGCGCCGTCTCGGAGCCCGCGGGAGGCGGGGGCTCCGAGACTCATGCTACGGGAGAGATCGGACATCGACGCGAGAACCGCGTCGAGAGACAGCGGTTCGTCGCCCGCGCGGCGGTAGGGCGACAGCGCGGCTCATCTGGACAGCTGATCTCGGACAGCGAACAACGTCGCGCAATCAAGATTCCGACTTGCTATGAAACCCACGAGGCTCCTTCTGCGCCGCAAGGATCGACAGCTCGAGTTCGACTTCCATCAGCATGGCGGCAAGCGGAAGGGCGCAGGACGGAAGCCGAAGAACGCCGAGCCCGGCATGCCGCACCGTCAGCGCGCGAGGAAGAAGCGCGGCGAGCCGCTGCACATCACCGCGCGACTCGCCGACGGCCTGCCATCGCTTCGCCGCGGTGGTGCACTGAGGATCGTGCTCGCGGCGCTCAGCGCGAGCAGCGATCGCCACGGAACGACGGATCGTTCACTACTCGATTCAGAAGGACCATCTTCACCTCCTCGTCGAGGCCGACGATCGCACCTGCGTCGCCCGCGGCATGATTGCGCTGCTCAGTCCGCTCGCCCGCGCTTTGAACAAGCGCTGGGGCCGCTGGGGCCAGGCGTTCCCGGGGCGCTATCACGACGAGGTGATCTCGACGCCGACGCAGGCTCGCAATGCACTGCGCTACGTGCTGCAGAACGGCAAGAAGCACGGCGTCGTGCCGCCATCGTCGATCGATCTCTGCTCGAGCGCTCCCGTGTTCGATGGTTGACTGGAGCGCCCTTCGATCGCCTCGATTCCGACCGCGCCGGTGGTGGCGACCGTTGCGCCCGCCTCGACCTGGCTGCTCACCGCCGGCTGGCGCCGCCACGGTCTGCTCGAAATTCGCGAGCTGCCGCAGCACAGGAAGCACGCCGGCCGATCGCGCCGGAACCCCGCCTATTCAAGCCACCGAGCAACCACGCGCTGACGCGCTCGGCCTGCCGCCGCGCGGGCGTGGAACCCCGTGTCCATCGACGTCGTTCTCGCGTCGACTTCCGGTCGCTCCCAATAGCATGAGTTTCGGAGCCCCCGCCTCCAGCGGGCTCCGAAACGGCGCACGACGTCTATCGACGAAGCGAAGCCGCGCCCGGAGGCGCAGCAAGCGACGTGCACGACGCGCGAGGCTCCGCGTTTCTCGCTCGCATCGTTCACGCGTCGACTCTCGATCACCATCGACGCGGAACGCGCGCGTCGGGCGCGGCGCTTGCTTCGCCGTAGGGCCGGGCGCAGCGCATGCGCGGTCTTACGCTCGTCGTCTCGCGCTCACGTATCGCCTCGGCTCGTCGACGCGAGAACGACGGCCGAACTCGTGACGTGCGCGAACGTTCGCACGCGAGGACCGCGACGACCGCTCCGCCAGCCCTCCGGCGAAGCAAGCGCCGCGCCCGCCGCGCGAGAACGACCTCGAACGACAGCGCGCGTCGAGGCGTGCACGACGTCGAACGCGATTCGTGAGCGAGCGCGGCGGTCACGTCGCTCGCGTCGCCTCCGGATGCTGCTCCGCTACGTCGAAAGACATCGTGCGCCGTCTCGGAGCCCGCGGGAGGCGGGGGCTCCGAGACTCATGCTACGGGAGAGAACGGACATCGATGCGAGAACCGCGTCGATAGACATCGGTTCGTCGCCCGCGCGGCAGTAGGGCGACAGCGCGGCTCATCTGCACAGCTGAGCTCGGACAGCGAGCAACGTCGCGCAATCAAGATTCCGACTTGCTATGAAACCCACGAGGCTCCTTCTGCACCACAAGGATAGACACATCGAGTTCGACTTCCATCAGCATGGCGGCAAGCGGAAGAGCGCAGGACGGAAGCCGAAGAGCGCTGAGCCCGGCATGCCGCACCGTCAGCGCGCGAGGAAGAAGCGCGGCGAGCCGCTGCACATCACCGCGCGACTCGCCGACGGCCTGCCATCGCTTCGCCGCGGTGGTGCGCTGAGGATCGTGCTCGCGGCGCTCAGCGCGAGCAGCGATCGCCACGGAATGCGGATCGTTCACTACTCGATTCAGAAGGACCATCTTCACCTCCTGGTCGAGGCCGACGATCGCACCTGCGTCGCCCGCGGCATGAATGCGCTGCTCAGGCCGCTCGCCCGCGCGTTGAACAAGCGCTGGGGCCGCCGGGGCCAGGCGTTCCCCGAGCGCTATCACGACGAGGTGATCTCGACGCCGACGCAGGCGCGCAACGCGCTGCGCTACGTGCTGCAGAACGGCAAGAAGCACGGCGTCGTGGCGATCAGCTCGATGGATCTCTGCTCGAGCGCGCCCGTGTTCGATGGCTGGATGGAGCGCCCATCGATTGCGTCGATCTCAGCAGCGCCAGTGATAGCCGCCGTCGCGCCAGCCTCGACCTGGCTGCTCACCACCGGCTGGCGCCGCCACGGTCTGCTCGACATTCGCGAGCTGCCGCTGCGCGACAAGCACGCCACCCGACCGCGAGCGAACCTCGCGCAATCAAGTCGACGACCATCCTCGCGCTGAAGCTCTTCGCCCTACCGCCGCGCGGGCGTGGAACCCCGTGTCCATCGACGTCGTTGTGGCTTCGACGTCCGATGTCTCCCGTAGCATGAGTTTCGGAGCCCCCGCCTTCAGCGGGCTCCGAAACGGCGCACGAGGTCCATCGACGAAGCGAAGCCGCGCCCGGAGGCGCAGCAAGCGACGTGAACGACGCAGAGGCTCCGCGTTTCTCGCTCGCGTCGAACGCGCGTCGACTTTCGAGCTCCATCGACGTGGACCACGCGCGTCGGGCGCGGCGCTTGCTTCGCCGGAGGGCCGGGCGTAGCGCCTTCGCGGTCTTGCGTTCGCTCGCTCGTCGCTTTCGCGATCGCGCCTGCGCCGCGAGATCGAGCCGTCCTCAGGTTCGGCGCTTGATCCAAGATCAACGACCTTCGCGCCCCAAGGACTCCAGCGCTCGATGGCGTTCGGCGTTCGCGCCGCGGCGTTCCAGGAGAACTCCGTGCTCGGAACCACCCCGGTGGAACGTACCGCTCTACCAGGGCAGCTCCAGCACGACGAAGAACGTGCCGCCGAGCGTCACGGTCTCGGAGAGCTGGAAGCTCGTGCGGAGATGCTGCGCTCCGAGCGGCTCGCGCAGCGCCGGCAAGATCGCGATCAAGTCCTGCTGATGCCAGTCGGGGAAGCCGGCGTAGAAGCGGGGTTGCTCTGCGATGAGCAGCGGCGCGAGCACGCGACGTCCATCGGTGCCGCGCGGCAGCGCGAGCACGCGCGGCGAGCCGATGCCTTGGAGGTCGAGGATGCGGCAGCGCGCGAAGTAGGCGATGGCGCCGAGGTCGTGCAACGCGACGAGGTCGTCCTCGCGCGCGTGCTCGGCGAGCCAGCGCGCGCTCGCGACCGAGATGGCCTCGGTCTCGGCGACGTTGCGCGCGGCGAGCCGCGCGAGCGGGATGCAGCTCAGGGGTGAGGCGATCATTGCGAGAGAGATCGCGAGCTGCGCGGCGCGGCGCTGCGCGCTGCCGGAGAGCGTGGCCGAGGCCAGCAGGCCGACGAGCGCGAGCCCGAGCGCGAGCGCCGCGAGCGCGCCGCTCGTGCGCGTGTAGAAGCCGAACGAAGCCTGCAGGTACTGCGGATCGATGTCGTTCCAGAGCACGAAGCGGGTTGTCGCGAGCAGCGCGCCGTCCGGAACTTCCGCGAGGAGCTCGCGCAGCCCGGCGATCGACGCGAGCGCGATCGCCGCGCTGCCGAGCAGGAACGGAACGCAGCGCGAGCGCTCGCGCGCGGCGGCGAGCGCGCTCTGCAGGCCGAGAGCCGCGAGTGCCAGATAGGGCACCAGCAGATGCCAGAGATAGCGCCCGACCTGGTTCTCGGGATAGTGGAACTTCACCGCGCCCTGCAGCAGCGGGAAGAGCACGGCGTAGAGCACGAGCACGGAGCCCGCTCTCGTGCGCGAGCGCAGCGCCGCGAGCGCGCCGCAGAGGATCCACGGCGCGAGCAGCGCGATCTGCGCGGGGAAGAACGCGAAGGCCGCGAGGAGCTGCCGTCCCGCTTGATCGAGCGCGCGCGAGCACGCGAGCCCGAGCTCGCCCGCGGCGAGCGCGCTCGACGGCGAAGCGAACTCGGCCTTCACGTAGAAAGTCGTCGGCAGCGGTCGCCCGTAGAGCGCGTAGTGGCCTCCGAGATAGAGCGCGGCGACGGCGAGACCAAGGATCAAGCCGCGCGTGCTCACCGCGCGCGCGGCGCGCGGCTCTCCGGCACCATTCGCGGACGCGCGCACCGGCAGCAGCCACGCGTCGAGCACGAGCAGCGCCGGCAGCACGAAGCACTCGGGGCGGCTCCAGCCCGCGAGCGCCGCGAGCGGCAGCGCGAGCGACGAGCTGCGCCCCGCGGCCTTCGCGCGCACGTGCGCCGCGAGGGCTCCGAGCACGAGCGCGGTGTAGAGCGCGACCTCGAGCCCCGACAGCGCGCCCCAGACCCAGCGCGGCGTGCAGGCGAAGACGAAGAGCAGCGCGCCGCGGAGCGCCGGACTGAGTCCGAGCGCGCGCAACAGGCGCTCGAAGGCGAACGCGGCCGCGATCGCGCAGGCAAGTCCGAGGAGGAGGGCCGCGGTCACGGCGAGCGCGTGCGACTCGACGCCGAGAGCCGCGAGCAGCAGGTGCAACGGCGCGAGCAGCAGCGTCCACAGCGGCGCCGAGGAGCCCGGCGAGATCTCGTCCCCCGCGTGCAGGCGGAACGGATCGCCTTCGGCGACCGAGCACGCGTAGGCGGCGTGGATCCACGCGTCGTCGAGCGGCAGCCCGAGCCCGTGGTTCTGCGCGAGCTGCAGCAGCAGGAAGCCGAGCGCGGGGAGCAGGATCGCGAACGGCGCCGCGCGCACGAGGAGGCGACGCGCGCTCACGGCTTCAGCAAGAGCAGCAGCTCGGACGGTGGCACGAGTCCCGCTTGGCGCGGCGCGATGCGCGCCTCCGGCTCCGCCACCAGCTCGGTCGGCTCGAGGGCCACCGCGAGCTCCGATCCGTAGGCTTCGCGCGGCGACCAATCCAGCCAATGCTCGCGGCCCTGCAGCTCGAACTCGGCCGCGGCCGCATCGGCGGAGGCGGGGGCCAGCGCCATCCAGCGCCCGTTCGACGGCACGGAGCCGAGGTAGGCCTTCTCTCGCGCGCTCCAGAAGAACGGCGCGAGCTCCTGGATCCCCGGGCGCAGCGATGCGATCCACTGACGCCGCGGCAAGCGGTCGAGCTCGCGCAAGCGCGGCGCCTCGAGCGTCTCCAAGACGCTGAGATCCGCGCCGCGGCCCGCGCGGGTCCACTCCGCGAAATGACCGAGGGCGCGCGCATCACCGGGCAGCGTCAAGCTGCCTTCGCGCCGCTGCCGCACGAGGAGCAGAGGCCGGCCGGGCTCGGAGGCCTCGATCCATGGCACGAGCGCTTGGAGCTGATCCGCCGTCGCGCGCGCGTTGATCCGATTCGTCTCGGCGCGGGCCAGGTGCGCATCGGCATTGCGGATCGCGAGCACGAGCAAGAGCGTCAGCGTCAGGAGCTCGCCGATCGCGCGCATGCACGTCTCTTCGTAGCCTTCGCCATCCGCGCGCTGGTCCGTCGGACGCAGCGTGATGAGCAAGCAGACGGCGAGCGCCACGAAGCTCGCGGGCGCATAGAGATGATGCGGCTCGGCGAACGCGATGGCCTCGTGCGCGCCTTGCGGCCGCAGCAGCGCGGAGGGCAGGAAGACGAGCAGCGCTCCGAAGAGCAGACGCAGGATGCGATGGCGCGAGATCTTGAGATGCGTGCTGAAGGAGAGCAGCATCAAGAGGAAGAGAAGCGCGACCCAGAAGCCGTCGGGATTCACGTGGCGCGGAGGGATCGTCGCGACCCGCAGCAGCGCCCACAGGTTCGTCAGCAGACCGGAGGCGCTGCCATCGACCGCGCGCTCCAGCTCTGCCTGCGCGCTCTCGGGGACGCGGCCTTGCCAGAAGAGGCGAATGCAGATGTAGCCCGCCGAGAGGATGGCCAAGCTGAGCGCGAAGCGCGGCGTGAGATGCGCCCAGCCGCGCTCTTCGCCCGGCAGGAGCAAGATCACGACGAGCGGCAGCGCGGCATAGGATTCCCGCGCCCAGAGCGCGGCGGCGAGCACGAAGATCGCGGCGATGTGGGAGCCGGTGCCGCGCGCGATCGAGAGCCTGAGCCCCAAGAGCCCGAGGAACGCCGGGAAGAGCACGCTCAGGCCCGCTACCGAGTCCAGCACCACCATGTGATGCCGACCGAGCAGGAAGCAGAGCGAGCCCACCGCCGCGGCGATCGGACCGGCGCGGAACTTGAGCGCGATGTCCGCGATGAGCAGCCCGTTCAGGACGTGCAGCAGCAACGCCAACGAGACATAGGAGGCCGCATCGCCGCCGAAGAGCCAGCTCGCGCCCGCGAAGAACGCCTTGGTGACGGGGCGCCAATAGCCGACCCAAGGCGCGTCCCACGCGGAGGCGGGGTCCTCCAGCATCTCGCGGCCCGCGAGCAGCCACACGTAGTCGCCGGGTTGGAAGCAGTCGACGAAGCGACCCGCGCCCATCGCGCCGAAGAACCAGAACGCCGCCAGCACGGCTCCGAGCCAGGCGATGGCGCGACGGCGGTTCATGCGGGGGAGAGGGGGCGGCGCACGGGAGTGCGATCTCGGGGTAGGGCGCGGAAGCTCGTTCGAAGCCTCGCGGCGGATCTTCGCATGGCGCGCGGCGCGACACCGAACGCAACTTCGGTCCAGCGCGAGCCGAGAGCGGCTCCTTCGCGGTTCCGCGGCGGCGCGAGGAAGCCTATGAGCGAACGGCGCGCCGACGCGCGGCGCTCAGCGAGGCTTCGGTCGGCGCGCGCGCCGACCGTACGAGAAAGTCGCGCGGCCCACCGAGCCCGAGCGCGGTCGGCTCTCGAGCCGTTGGGCGCGTGGTCCCGCGCCAAGCCGAAGCCCCCTCGGCGACCGGCCCTCGACGATGAGCGCGACGAACGCGCCGCCGCCGCTCCGCGCCCGTCGCGGCGCGCTCGCGCGGCGTGCGCGCGCCTCAGCGCCGGGCGTTCAGCGCCCGCCGCCGTCGCCCTTGCCGGGCCCGGCGCCCGTCGATCCGGCCGCGTCCTTCGCCGGCTCGGCTTTCTTGCTGGGCGCGAGGTAGGTCGCGAGCAGCTCCTTGAACTTCGCGTCCTCGCGCAGGCTGCGGAGATCCATGTCGGTCTCGATCAAGCGCCGCGGGATCGCGCCTTCCTTCTTCCACGCGTCGAGCGCGTTCGTCAGGCGCGCGAGCGCCTTCTCCTTGTCGCCCGCGAGCGCGTGGGAGCAGGCGGCGTTGTAGAAGAGCGTCGGCTGCGCCGCGGGATCGATCGGGAACTTGCCGCCCTCGATGATCGCGAGGAAGCTCTCGTGCGCCGCCGCTGCGGCGGGGAACTCGCGCAGGTTGTAGCGCACGTCGGCGAGCTCTTGGAAGCCGATGGCGCGCTGCGTGGCTTCTTCGCTCTGCGTCGCCTTCTCGATCTCCGCGAGGCGCGCCTCGACGATCTGACGCTGTCCGAACTGCGCGAGCGCGTAGGCGCATTCCTTGCGGAGATCCGCCGCTTCATAGCTCGCCGCGGCGATCTTGTTCAGCTTCGCCGCCAGCTCTTCGCTCGCCTTCTCCGTCAGGTCGCGCGTGGCGCGCACGCAGGCGGTGCGGAACGGCGTGCGCGAGGTTCCGCTGGGCGGCCTCGAGATCCACTCGTGGATCAGGGCTTCGCAACCGGTGACGGACTTCAGCGCCGCGTATTGGCCGGCGAAGAGGGCGTTCGAGGAGATCTGGTCCTCGACGAACGCGCGCAGCGCCTTCGGCAACTCCTCGGGGGTGGCCTTCTTCAGGGCTTCCAGAGGCGAGAGCTGCTCCTGCGCGGCCGCGGCCGGCGCGGGCGTCGGCGCCGGTGCGGGATCCTGAGCGACGGCGCGCGGGGAGGCGAGTCCGCCGACGGCGAGGAGGACCAGGGGGAGGAGGAGCTTCGAGGATGCGGCGCTGCGTTCCATGGCTTCGTTCTCTGGAGGGATACGGAAGAGCGGAGGACGGTGCGATCGGAGGCTCGGCAGGCGAGGCTGCAACAGAGTCTCTCGCGCGAGCCTCTACGTCGAGAGCCGCCTCGCGGAGAGCGCGCGTCGGAGAACGAGACAGAGGTCGCGCTCGGCTCGCGGGTCCGCCCGGGCGGTTCCACCATTGGGTCGCCGGGACGAGAGCCCTCGGGCTCGGTGCGCGATCCGGTCGTGGCGGACGGCGGAAGAGGGGATCGAGGCGCGAGGCGCTCGCCCTCTTGCGGCGCGCTCGTCGGCGCGGCACAGTGCGCACAAGATCTGGGGGGCGCTCTGGCGCTCGACCCCTAGGAATGGAACCGACGGGACTCGCGCTCTCCTCGCCTCAGCCGCGCTTCGTCCTCTACTTCTTCCGTCCCGAGACCTCCGACCTTCTCGCCCCGCTCCGCTGACCGCCTGCTGCCAGAGTCCTTCGGACTGGAGAACGAGCTCCGCTCACCCCGCCTCCGACGCCGGAACCTCGCGAAGCCCCCGCTTCCGCATTCGTTCCCGCGCCGCGGCGAGACGCCCATCGCCGCGTCTCCAAACTCGAAGCACTCGCTCCACAGGCTTTCGGCGCGGACGAGAGGAGGTGTAGATGCTTCGTTCCCTTTCGGCGCGCGCTGCGGCGCTCCGCCGCCCCGCTCTGCTCGCGCTGCTCGGTTTCTCGCTCCTCTTCAATTGCTACTTCGTTGGGCGATCGGCGCTCTTCGCGCCGTGGCTCGGGAGCGGCTCCGAGGTCCACGCCGGTGAGCTGGGGCTCGGGGGAAGCGCTCGCTGGGTGTCGCCGACCGAGCTCGAGTGGACCCTCGGCGCCTCGCTGCGTCCTCCGCAGGACGCGCGCGCGCGCGGTGGAGAGCTCGCGCTGGAGCGCCGCTCGGCTCCGCAGCTCGAACCGGCGCTCGAGGGGCAGTGGTTCCAGCGCGGCGCGCGCCTCCTGCGCTTCCGCGCCGAGCGCGAAGCCGCTCCGGCGACCGCGTATCGCGTGCGCCTCGGCTCCGGCTGGACCGATGTGGAAGGCGCCTCCGTCGGCGAGCTCTCGGTCGTTTGCTCTACGTCCGGGCCCCGACTGGAGCGCTGCTCGTCGCGCGTGATCGACGGGCGCCGCGTGCGCTTGGCGCTGCAGTTCGATCAGCCGGTCGAGCTCGAGAGCTTGCGCTCGCGTCTCGAGCTGGTGCACGGTGCCGACGGGTTCGCTCGCTTGCTCGAGCTCGGCTTGGAAGGGCGCACGACGGAACGACCGCACGCGCTCTTCGAGCTGCCGCCACTCTCGAACGGCGCGGAGCAGCGCTATCGCCTGCGCGTGCGCTCCGGAGTCGCTCCGCTCTCGGGCAGCGTCTCCGGTGAAGAGAGCGGACTCTCGCTGCGCCTCGATACCCAACTCGCCTACGGCGGCACCACGGTCTTCCAGGAGGGCGAGCGCTTCGCGTTCCACGCGCGCTTCGGCGGCGAGATCGATCCCGAGCTCGCGCGCGAGCACGTGCGATGCGATCCGCCGCGCGAGCTCATGCTCGCGCAGGCGTGGGACGGACTCGTGGTGCGCGGCGCGTTCGCGCCGGGCGAGCGCGTGCACTTGCGCTTCGCCGCGGGCTTGCCCGGGATCGATGGGCGCGCGCTGCTCTCCGCCGTCGACGATGGGTTCGACCTGCCCGATCTCGAGCCGAGCCTCGCGTTCGCCAGCAGCGGTGCGGTGCTGCTCGCCTCCGGCAAGAAGGAGCTCGAGCTGGACCTCTGCAACACGCCGGAGGTCGAGCTGCGCGCTTGGCGCCTCTTCCCGAACCAGATCGCGAACTGGTCGCGCGATCACGACGAGGACGCGTTCTCCGACTACCTCGGGGAGCCCGCGGGAGAGCTCGTGTTGCGACCGGCGCTGGTGCGGAACCAGCCGACGCGCCTCGCGGTCGGGCTCTCGAGCTGGCTCTCGGCGCGCGCCGCGGACGGCGACGTTCGCGGTACCTACTTCGTGACGCTGCGCGATCCGAACTCCTGGCGCGCGACCTCGCGCGTCGTCACCGCGACCGATCTCGCGATCACGGCGCGGCGCAGCGCGCGCGAAGCGCTGCTCTGGGTGACGGAGCTCGCGTCCGGTCGCCCTGCCGCCGAGGTCGAGGTCGAGATCCGCACGGCGAGCGATCAAGTGCTCGCGCGCGGGCGCACCGACGCGCAAGGCAAGGCGCTGCTTGCGGGCCTCGATGCGCGCGAGGGCTCTGGAGCGTGGATCGCCTTCGCGCGTCGAGGCGATGATCTCGCCTTCCTCGAGCTCGAAGAGCACGGAGTCGCGAGCGCGCAGGATCCCCTCGGGCGACCGTGGCGCGAGGGCGCGGATGCGTTCGTCTTCGCCGAGCGCGCGCTGCTGCGACCCGGCGAAGAGCTGCGCTTCGGCGGTTGGCTCCGCGACGAGCTGGGCGCCGTGTGCTCCTCGCTCGCGCTCGAGGCGCGCTGCGAGCGTCCCGACGGTCGGCTCGTCGCGCGCGCGGCGCTGGAGGTCGGTGCGCAGGGCTGGTTCGAAGGGCGCGTGCCGCTCGAGTTGGATGCACCGACGGGGCGGTATCGACTCCGCGTCTTCGATCAGGGCGGCCACGAGCTCGGCGCGACCGAGCTCGCCGTCGAGGACTTCCGACCGGATCGCCTGCGCGTCGCGCTGAGCTTGCCGGCGCCGCTGCTCGAGCCCGACGAGCTCGAGCTCCACGCTCTGGCGCGCGTCGAGCGCTTGAGCGGGGGAGCTGCGCCGGGACTGCGCATGAACGCGCGAGTCGAGTACCGGCCGAGCGCGTTTCGTCCGCCCGCGGAGCCGCGCTTCGCCTTCGCTCCGCCGCTCGAGGCGAGCACCTTGCCTGCGGCGCGTGAATTGGAGGACGCGCAGACGGACGAGAGCGGCTTCGCGCGCTTCGCGCTGGAGCTCGCCGAGAGCGAGCTGCCGACGCAGCCGATCGAGATCGCGGTCGTCGCGACCGCGTTCGAACCGGGTGGTCGCGCGGTGACGAGCACCGCGCGCGCGACGGTCGCGCCGAAGGGACCCTATCTCGCCTGCGCGTGGCCCCCGGGCGGAGCCCCGCGAGCGGACCGCGAAGTCGAGATCGCCTGCTTCGCGCGCGATGGCTCCGCCGCCGCGCTGTCCGAAGCGGAGTTCGCGATCGAGCGCTTGCAGCACGCGTGGGTGCTGCGGCGCGGCGCGAGCGGCGCCGTGTGGGAGCGCATCGACCAAGTCCTCTCGCGCCATGTGCAGCGCGTGAGCCTCGTCGATGGTCGTGCGCGGGCGATCGTTCCAGGTGCGGAGCTCTTCGGGCGCGTGCGTTGGAGCCTCGTCGCGCCCAGCCGCACCGAAGTCGTCGGCGCGAGCGGCGAGATCGAGCTCGGAGGCGGGAACGACGAAGCCGCGCCGGAAGCCGCGGAGCTCGCGTTCGAGCCCGCGATCTGCGCGCCGGGTGCCGAGGTCGAGCTGCGCTGTCGGACGCCGTTCGGCGGCACGGCGCTGCTCACTCTGGAAGGTGCTGGTTTCCACGAGGCGCGCGTGCTCGAGCTGCCGAGCGGCGAGAGCCGGATCCCGCTGCGGCTCGAGGCGCGGTGGCGGCCGACGGTGCACGCGGCGCTCAGCGTCGTGCGCGGCTATCCGAGCGGAGGCACTTCCGCGCGGGCGATCGGTCGAGCGAAGCTCGCGGTGCTGCCCGACGGAGCGCCCGAGCTCGAGCTCGTGCATGTCGAGCGCGTGCGCCCCCTCGAGGTGCTCGAAGTCGAAGTGCGCGCGCGCGGCGCCGCCGCCGGAGATGAAGTCGCGCTGTGGGCGATCGACGAAGCGGTGCTCGCGCTGAGCGCGGCGGGCTTGCCCGATCCGCGCGGCTACTTCTTCGGGGCGCGGCGCGGGCTGTTCGAGACTCGCGATCCGTTCGCACGCCTGCTGCCCGAGCTCGGCGACGAGGTGCCGCGCGCGAACGCCGCGGTCGGCGGGGACGATGATCTCCCCGGTGCCGATCTGCTGCAGACCCGCGCGCGTCCCGAGCGCGAGAGCTTGCTCGGAGCGTGGATCGGTCGGCTCGAGCTCGATGCCGCGGGACGCGCGCGCGTCGCGCTGCCGGCGTCGGTGCGGACGGGTGGAATGCGCTTGGTCGCGTTGCTCGCGACGCGCAGCGACTTCGCGCGCGCGGAGAGCGCCGTGCTCGTGCGCGACGAGTTGGAGCTCGAGCTCGCGCTGCCCGGAGCGCTCGCTCCGGGTGATCGCGTCGAAGTCCCGCTCACGCTGCGCGCGCGCGAGCTCGCGAGCGAAGGCTCCTTCACCGTGGAGCTGCACGGCGACGGAGCCCTCGCTCTGCGCGGGCCCGCGCGTCTCGAAGGCCGGATCGCGCGAGATGGCGAAGCCGTGCTCTGGTGCGCCGTGGAGGCGCGATCGGATCCGGCGGAGGCCAGCGCGAACCCGGGAGCTCTCCACGCGCGCGTCGAAGTCGGCGGCCTCGTGCGCGAGGCGCGTGTCGCGTGCGTCGTGCGCCGCGCCGAAGCACCGCAGTCGCGCCGCGGCGCTCTGCGCATCGAAGGCACGGCGCGCTGCGCACCGGCCGACGAGCTCGATCCGCTCGCGGGCGGCTTCGAGCTCGAGCTCGCGAGCGCGCCGTGGATCGGGCTCGACGGCGCGCTGCGCGAGCTCATCGCGTACCCCTGGGGTTGCCTCGAACAGCGGCTCTCGCGCGCGCAACCGCTGCTCGAGCTCGAGGCCTTCGCGGCGCTGGGCGCGCTCGGCGAGTTCGACACCGCGCGCGCGCGTTCGATCGTGCAGAGCACGCTCGAGCGCTTGCGCGATTATCGAGCCGAGGACGGCGGTCTCGCCCTCTGGCCCGGGGCGCGCGAGAGCTACGCGTGGGGTTCGCTGGCCGCGCTCGACTTCGCCTTGCGAGCACGCGCGAGCGGGCACGCGATCGACGAGCCGCTCGTGCGCGAGCTCGTCGCGTGGTGCGAGCGGTTCGCGGCGTCGCGCGCCGATCTGCTCCTGCGCTGCGCGGCCGTCGAGGTGCTCGCGCGCGCGGGGCGCGCGCCGCAGCGCTGGTTGGAGTCCTTGAGCGCGCGCCGCGACGAGCTCGAGCCAGAGGCCCGCGCGATCCTCGCGCGAGCCTTCGCCGTCGTCGGCCGCGCCGACGAAGGACGCGGCTTGCTGTCCGCCGAGCCTCCCTCACCGCGCGGCGTGCGCGAGCGCGGCGGGGCCCTGCGCAGCGATCTGCGCGCGACGGCGCAGTGGTTGCTCGCGTCCGTCGAGCTCGAGCGCGCGCCCGCGGCGTCCTCCGGCGCCTTGCTCGCGCTTTGCGCCGCGGTGCGTCAAGGCGAGCTGCAGTCCACGCAGGACAGCGCGTGGGTGTTGCGCGCGATCGCGCGCGCCGCGTCCGCGGCACCGGCGCCGAGCGCGAGCACGCGCGTCGCGCTGCGCGTGCCGGGGGCAGAGCCGCGCCTGTTCGTGCTCGCGCCGGGACGCGTGGAGCGCGTGGCGCTCGATCTGCCTCGGGACGCGGTCCTCGAGCTCGCCGCGGAAGGGGGCGTCGCGTACGCCGCTTGGACGTTGCGCGGGTTCCCGCGCACCGCGAGCACCGTCGAGCGCGCGGACGGCGTGCGCGTCGCGCGGCGCTGGCTCGCGCCGAACGGCGCGGAGCGAGAAGGCGGGATCGCGGCGGGGGACCTGATCCTCGTCGAGCTCTGCTTCGAGAGCGCGGAGCGCTGCGAGAACGCGATCGCGATCGATCCGCTGCCCGCGGGCTTCGAGATCGAGAACCCGCGCTTCGCCACGCGCGACCACGGGCTGACAGAAGCGCCGCGCGGAAGTGCGGGCAGCGAGCTCGCTCCGCAGCGGATCGAGCGCCTCGCCGATCGCTTGGCGCTCTTCGCCGATCTTCCGATCGGGAAGAGCACCTACCGCTATCTCGTGCGCGCGGTACAGCCGGGCCATTTCGCGCAGGCGCCGCTCGAGGTGCAGGCGGCGTACGATGCGCGTTACGGCGGACGCAGCGCGAGCGGGCGCGTCGAGGTGCGCCGCTGAGTCTCTTCTTCGTGCGTTGGAAGCGCGTGCTCGTGCGCGCCGTGCTCGCGGGCGCGCTGCTCGCGGCGCTGCCGGCGCTCGCGCTGCAGGTCGCGTCGCTGCTCGTCCCGCTCCCCGCGCTCGATGCGCGCGGAGGCGCGCTCGTCTTCGATCGCTCGGGGACCTTGCTCTGGGCGGAGCGCGCGCCGAGCGATGCGATGTCGTTCCCCGTGCCGCTCGCGCGCATCTCGCCGTGGCTCGCGCGCAGCGCGATCGCCATCGAGGACGAGCGCTTCCACGAGCACGGCGGCGTCGATGGGCTCGCCGCGTTGCGCGCGCTGCGCGACAACCTCTTCGCGGGGCGGCGCGTCTCGGGGGCCTCGACGCTGGAGATGCAGGTCGCGCGCCTCTGCGGCGGCATCGATCGCAGCTTCGGGGGCAAGTTCTTGCAAGCGGCGACGGCGCTCGCGCTCGCGCGGCACCACGACAAGCGCGCGATCCTGGAGGCGTGGCTCAACCACGCGTCGTTCGGCGGCGACGTCGTCGGCTGCGAAGCGGCGAGCCTGCGCTGGTTCGGCAAGCACGCCTTCGACTTGGAGCTCCACGAGGCGGCGCTGCTCGCGGGGTTGCCGCAGTCGCCGGAGCGATTGCGCCCCGACCGCCATCCCGAGGCGGCGCGCGCGCGACGGGATCGCGTACTGGCGCGGCTGCGCGAGCTGGAGTGGATCGACGCGGAAGCGGAGATCCGCGCGCGTTCCCTTCCGCTCGGGCTCACCGAAGATCGCTGGCCGAGGCACGCGCCGCACGCCGCGCGGCGCGCGCTGCGGGAGCGCGGAGCCGACGAGACGTCGATCGCGCTCGCGTTGGATGCGGCGCTGCAGCGGCGCGTCGAGGAGACCCTGGAGTCTCTCCGGGGCGAGGTGCGGGCCCATGGCGCGAGCAGCGTCGCGGTGCTGATCGTCGAGAACGCGAGCGCGGAGGTGCGCGCTCATTGCGGTTCGCTCGCGCCGCTCGCGGCGAGCTCGGGACAGCAAGTCGATGTCGGCTCGGCGCGCCGCAGCCCCGGCTCCACCTTGAAGCCGTTCCTCTACGCCTTGGCGCTCGAGCAAGGGCTCTGCGGAGCGGACGAGCTGCTCGCCGATCGCCCCCGGCGTTACGGCGCTTATCTGCCGCAGAACTTCGACGGCCGCTTCGGCGCGCACGGCGAGCGCGTGCCGCTCGGCGAAGCGCTCGCGCGTTCGCTGAACGCGCCGGCGATCGAGCTGCTCGATCGCGTCGGCGTCGCGAGCTTCGCCGCGTTGCTCGTGCGCTGCGGGCTCTCCGAAGATGCGCGCGCACTCGAGGGCCACGGGCTCGCGCTGGCGCTCGGCACCTGCGAGCTGCGCCTCCGCGATCTCGTCGCGGCGTATGCCATGCTGGGGCGTGGTGGCGTTCATCTGCCGCTGCGCATGCGCCGCGACGAGCCGCTCCTGGCGCCCCAGCGCGTGCTCGATCCGGCGGCCGTGGAGATCGTGCGCGCGGCGCTCTCCGATCCGCGTTGGTCGCCGCTCGCGGAGCGCGGCGCACACGCGCGGCGCTTCGCGGTGAAGACGGGGACCTCGAGCGGCGGGCGCGATGCGTGGTGCCTCGCGACCACGACGACGTGGACGATCGGCGTCTGGGTGGGCAACCCGGGCGGCGCGGGCTCCGCGGAGCTCAGCGGGCGCGCAGTCGCTGCCCCGCTCCTCGCGCGCTTGATCGAGCATTTGCCGCCCGCGTCGGAGCCGCCGGAGTCGCTCGCGTTCCCGCGCTTGCCGGCGCTCGATCGCACCCTGGCCCTGCCGCGGCGGAGCGGCGGACCGCGCTTGCTGACGCCGCACGAGGGCGCGATCTACGCCGCGGCGCGCGAAGAGCGCACCGGGACCGCCGCCTTGCCCGTGCGCTTCGAAGCTCTCTTCGAGGAGGATGGCCAACTCCGCTGGTGGCTCGATGGTCGCCCGCGGGAAGGGCGCGAGCGCGCGTGGGTGGAGTCGCTCGAGCCCGGATGGCATCACGTGCGGGTCGCCGACGAGCTCGGCCGCGCCAGCGAGGCGCACTTTCATGTCTTGCCTCCGCGATCGCGGCAAGAGCGCCCCGGCGGGGCGAGCCCCTTCGGGGCGTTCTCGACCCCCGCGGTGGCACCGGGGCTTGGAAGCTCCGCGCCGGAGGAGCAGCATGCCGACCCCACCTCCTCGAGGTTCCAACCCCCATGGACACTCAGGTGAACCGCCTCTCGTGCGCCGTCGATGGCTGCGACGGGCTCGTTCGCGCGCAGCCGTGTGGCGCTCTCGAGTGCGACACGTGCCATGCGCACGTGACCGTCTGGCGCCTACCGGAGACACGCAGCGCTCTGCAGCGCTGCGCCTCACCGGCGCTGCGTCGCGCGCTCTTCTCGCACGCGCTGCTCCTCTTCGCGCTCCTCGGAGCCTTCGCCGGAGCGACGACGCACGAGGCCGCGCTCGCGAGCGAGCGCAGCGAGCTCGCCGCGGAGCGCGGCGCGCGCATCGATCGCGCGGCCCTGCTCGCCGCGCTGCGATCGGGCAGCTTGCCGAAGTTGGAATCCCTGCCGGCCTTCTACGCCGATCCGCAGCGCTTCCTCTCGGAGCCCGCGCAGCGCTCGGCCGGCAGCCCGTACCTCGATTTCTGGCTCACCCAGAATCGGACCCAACGCCTCGAGATCCTGAGGCTCTGCACGGAGGCCGCGCATCCGTTGCTGCTGCCGCTGTTGGCCGAGATCTCTTGGCACACGATCGCGCAGGAGAACGACCTCGCCGTCGCCTCCTCGCTCGGCTCGGCGTTGCACGCGTGTGCGCGCGACTACCTCGAGCTGGCGATCCTGTGCATGGAGCACATCGCGAACGAGTCCGCATTCTCCGAGGTGGCCGACGATGCTCGGACCGCGATCCAAGGCCTGCGCCATCGCGCTAGCGTTTACGGTCGCTAGCTCGAGCGGCGGCGGGGTCGCGCACGCGGCCGCGCTGTTCGCGAGCGGTGGCTGGGTGCGAGCGGTGCAGCCGCGCGCCGGATCGCCGCTCGAGATCGAGCTCGGCGGCGACGCGTCCCGTGCCCGCGAGGTGATCGTGCGGGCGAAGAGCCCGCTCGGCGGGGCCGTGAATCTGCCGTTCCCGCCCGTGCCCCAGGGATCGAGCGCGACCTCGCTGCGCTTGATCGGCGGTACCCTCGACCGCGATTTCAAGGGCTACTCGCTGGAGGTGCTCGTCCGCGACCTGCAGACCGGCGAGACCGTGGCCGTCGCCTCGACGACCATCGGCTGAAGCGCGCGCGGCGAGACGTGGCCGGAAGCGCGGCGGCGCGTACACTGTGCCGCCATGTCCGACATCCTGCTGACCTACGTGAAGCCGCACGTCCAGGAGGATCCCCTGGCGATGGTGCTGGGGATCACCTACCTCGGCGCGGCACTGCGCGATCAGGGCTTCGACGTCGAGCTCATCGACGAGCGCGTCTACTCGGAGCAGGAGCTGCGCGAGGCGATCGAGCGCTCGCGGATCTGCGGCTTCTCCGCGCTGACGCCGAACGTGCGCCGCGCGATCCGCTGGGCGCGCTACGCCAAGGAGCGCGGCAAGATCACCGTGATGGGGGGGCCGCACGCCTCCGTCGATCCGGACCTCTTCCTCGACTCGGGCGCGTTCGACTACGTGCTGCAGGGGGAAGGCGAGACGACGATCGGGCCCTTCGTGCGCGCGGTGCTCGACGGCGATGAAGCGGCGCTCGCGGAGATCGAGGGCATCGCGTTCCGCCGCGGCAGCGAGCGCGTCGTGAAGAAAGCTCCTGCGCTCATCAAGGACCTGGACTCCGTCGCGTTCCCCGCGCGCGAGCTGCTCGACATGGAGCGCTACTTCCGCGCGAACAAGGAGCGCCTGGCGTACGTGTTCACGACGCGCGGTTGTCCGTATCGCTGCACCTTCTGCCAGAAGGAGCTCACGGGGCGCGGCTATCGCGTGCGCGGCATCGCCAACATCGTCGATGAGATGGAGGAGCTCGTCGGACGTTATCGGCCCGGCTCGATCCTCTTCATCGACGAGATCTTCACGCTGCGGAAGAAGCGCATCTACGAGCTCTGCGACGAGATCCGCCGCCGCAAGCTGAACGTGCGCTGGGTGTGCAACACGCGCGCCGACTGCGTGGACTTCCCCATGCTGCGCGCGATGTACGAAGCCGGCTGCCGGCGCATCTACTACGGCTGGGAATCCGGCTCGCGGCGCGTGCTCGAGGTGCTGCAAAAGGACTTGAGCCCCGAGACGATCGTCGAGGCCGCGCACATGACGCGCCGCGCGGGGATCTGGGCCAAGGTGTTCCTGATCGTCGGCTCGCCGACCGAGACCTTGGCCGACATCCGCGAGACCGAGCGCCTGCTGCGCCTGGCCCAGCCGGACCTGATCCGCGTCTCGATCTTCAACCCGCTCGTCGGCACGCCGTCGTGGGAGCAGCTCCGCGCGTACATCGACACCGAGGATCTCAGCGAGAACTACGTCTCGTCGAACCGCTCGGCCTACGCGCACGACCACTTCTCGCAGGACGAGCTCGAGCGTATCAAGCGCGAGCTGATCGAGCGCTACGAGCGCTGGTATCACGGGCCGTTGCCGAAGCTGAAGCGCAGCTTCGAGCGCCTGCGCTACTACCTCGAGAATCCGGTGGAAGGTCGCGCGCGTCTCGCGCGTGCGCTCTCGGCGCCGCGTGCGGCGCTCTGAGCGGCCGATCGAGCTTCGATGCGGCCGCCTCTGCGACTTCTTCCGGTGCCGCGCTGCTCGGCGCCGCGGTCGGCTCGCGAGCGAGCGTCGCTCGCGCGCTGAGGAACTCGGCGCGATGGTCTTGCTCCGCTCCGCCCATGCGACCGACGATCCGGCACGCGACGAGCTGCACTTGCGCTGCTTCGGCTTCGCGCCTCCCGCGGGCATGTGGAGCTGGAAGTACCGCGAGAACCCGCACGGGGCGTCGATCGAGCACGTGATCGAAGACGGCGGAGCGATCGTCGCGGCCTTCGCGCTGCAGCCGCGGCGCGTCACTTGCGCGGGCCGCACGTGGCTCGCGTTCCAGGCCGCGGACGCGATGACGGCGCCCGCGGCGCAGCGGCGCGGACACTACGCGAGGCTCCTCGCGAGCGCCGAGACGGAAGCGCGCTCGCGCGGCGGCGCGTTCCTCTGCGCTTTCGGCGGAGCGCGGTCGAATGATTCGTTCGCGCGCGCCGGTTGGCGCGAGCTCCGGCGCACGCGGAGCGCTCGCGCGTCGCTCCGCGGGCCGCGCGCGTGGTGGCGAGCGCGCGGAGCGCGTGCGGAGTTCGCGCTCGTCGCGAAGGAACGCCTCGGCGCGGCTCTCGCCGCGGCTTCGCGCGACCGCGAGCAGGGTGCGGGCGAGCGCGATGCGGCGTGGCTCGCGTGGCGCACGCGCTCGGCGCGCTATCGCGGCTTCGCCTCCGCGAGCGGTGCCGTGGCGTGCGTCGAGATCCTCGGGGCGCGCGCGGTGCTCGCCGATCTCGCGCCGGGAGCTGCCTGGCAGCGCGAGCCGGAGCTCTGGCGCGGCCTCCTCGCCGCGTTGCGCTCGAGCGGCGTCGAGCACGCGGAGCTCACGTTGGTGGAGGGCGAGCCTCTCGCAGCGCGAGCCGCGGGCGCGGGCTTCCGCGGCGCGCGACGAGCCACGGCGCGACCGTTCTGGTGGAAGCCGCTGCGCGAAGAGCTGACCGCGTCCACGCTCGCGGGGCGCGAGCTCTGGATCCGCGACCTCGATCGCGACGCCGAGGGTCTCTTGCTGCGCGCGGCCGCAGCGCCGGAGGGGGTCGCATGAGCGCGTTCCTTCACCCGAGCGCGCGCCATCGCGCGCGGCTCGCATTGCGCCGCGCGGCGCTGCCCGCGCTCGCCTGCGCGAGAAGGCTCCGCCCGGTGCGCGGGATCTGGACCATCTTCGCGGGGCACGAGGTCGGCGATGGACTGCCGCATCTACCGCCCTCGATGCGCATCTCGACAGCGGCGCTGGAGCAGCGCGTGCGCTGGGCGCTCGCGTGCGGGCGCGTGGTCTCCGTGCGCGAAGGCCTCTCGTTGCACGCGCGCGAGGAAGAGCGCCGGCCGTTGCTCTCGTTCTCGTTCGACGACGCCTACCGCGGCGTCGCCACGCATGCCGCGCCACTGCTCCGGAGACTCGGTGTCCGCGCGACGCTCTTCGTGCACACTGGCACCTGGAGCGGCGATTGGTTGCCCTGGACCGATCTCTTCTTCGCGCTCGAGCGGGCGCTCGGGCCGTTGCGCTTGGCCGATGCACTCGCGCCATCGCTCGGGCCGGAGGCTCCTCTGCTGGAGGCGGCACGCCGCTCGGCTTACGAGCTGAAGAGCGCGCTGCATCGCGCGTGCGACGAGCCGCGGCGCGATGCGGCGCTGCGCGAGCTGCACCAGCGCGAGCTCGGAGGACTGGAGGCGCTCGCGCGTTCGATCTACCTCCGGCCGGAAGAGTTACCCGCGCTCGAGGATGTCTTCGAGATCGCTTCGCACGGCGTGCGCCACCGTCGCCAGGCGCTCCTCGACGCCGGTGCGCAGCGCGCGGAGATCGAAGGCGCGCGCGCGAGCCTGCAGGCGGCCCTCGGCCATCCCGTCGAGGGCTTCGCCTATCCCTTCGGGCGCGAGGCCGATCTGCCCGCGTCGGACGCGGCGCTGCTACTGCACAGCGGCCACGCCTATGCGTGCACGATGATCGAAGGCGCGAACGCGACCGGGGCCGATCCCTATCGCCTGAAGCGCTGGCCGCTCGAGGAGCGGGCTTCGGCCTGCGAGCTCGCCTCGCTCGTGCGCGGCGGGTTCCCGCGCTGGCTGCGCCGCTGAGAGCATGTCTCTGACATCGACGAGCTTGCCCGCTCCGACACCGTCAGGTGTTGGGCCAGCAGGAATCCAACACCGTCAGGTGTTGGGCCAGCAGATATCGAACACCGTCAGGTGTTGGGCCAGCAGGAATCGAACACCGTCAGGTGTTGGGCCAGCAGAAATCGAACACCGTCAGGTGTTGGGCCAGCAGGCATCGAACACCGTCAGGTGTTGGCCCAGCAGGAATCGAACACCGTCAGGTGTTGGGCCAGAAAACCTCGCGTCGCGCTCAATCGTAGGTGGCGTACACGAACGGCGTCGTCGAGTCGCCTTCGCCGGTCCAGCTCAAGTAGAGCGCGGTTCCGCCGAGCAGCGCGATGACGAGCAGCGCCGGCACCACGATCCAGAGCCAGTTCTCGGCGAGGAAGTCGAGGAGGAGACCGCGGCTCGGACGATCGGCGGCGGCCGTCGCGGCAGCGTCGCTGCTCCAGGCGGCGCTGGCTTCGGCGAGGCGGGCCTCTAGGTCCTCGGGTACGTGCTTGCTCTGGCTCATGGCGATGAAACCGGGGCGGTGTTAGGGCGGAATCCGTCGCACTTGGATGCGCGCATCTGGATCGTAGGATAGCACGCCGCAACATGAGCCAGATCTCCACCGCACGGCCGCGTCGAGGCGGCCTCTTCGCAACTGCCTGGCTCGCGCTCTGCCTCGCGCCGTATCTGGTGTGCTTCTCGGAGGTCGGCTTCCTCAGCGAGGACTTCACCGCGCTGGTCTATGCGCACGACCTCGAACGCGCGGCCAGCGACCTCTCCGGTGCACAGTACGGGCTCGCGCAGCCCCGCTTCTATCGCCCGTGGGTCAGCCTCTCTCTGGGGCTGGAGGCGCGGCTTTTCGGCTTCTCGCCGCTGCTGCTCAAGCTGTCGCATCTCCTGGCGCTGGCCGTGGGCTGCCTCTCCTTGCGCGCTCTCGCGCGGCGGCTCGGTCTCGGGGCGGGCGCGGCGTGCTTCGCGGGCCTGCTCGCGGCGTGGTTCCCCTTCGGCGCTGGATCCGTCCTCTGGGTCGTCGGGCGCGTCGATGCGCACCTCTTCGGCTTCGGCCTCGCGTTTCTCGCGCTGCATGCGCGCGCGGAAGGCTGGGGCGAAGGCCTTCCGCGTCCGCGTCGGCTGCGCGCGCGTCTCGGAGCGCTCGTCTGCTGCGCGCTCGCCATGCTCACCAAGGAAACCGCTTTCGCGCTGCCGCTGATCCTCGGCGTCTTGGAGCTGGCGCGCCCTCGAGGAGGCGACGATCGCCGAGGGCTCGCGATGCGGCTCTGGCCGGCGCTCCCCGCGCTGCTCCTCGCCGCCGCGCTCTTCGCGTGGCGCGCTCATTGCTTGGGCACGTGGATCGGCGGCTATGCCGGTGGGGCAGGGGTGCTCGATGGCGGCGCTTCTTGGGGCCGACGGACGTTGGACCTGCTCGCGGCGCTGGGAGATCTAGCGCTCGCGGGGCCGCTGGCGTGGGGTCGCGGGGAACTCTCGCGCGCGCCGCTCTTGGTCGCGGCCGCCGCGGGGATCGCCTTGCTCCTCGGAGTTCTCGGCGCGGTGCTCGTCGGCGTGCGCAAGGAAGGTCATCGCGCGCGCGTCGCCGTCGCGAGTGGAGCTTGGGTGCTCCTCGCCTGCGCTCCGCTGGTGCAGCTCTGGAGCGATCCGGCGTTCGCGACCAATGCGCGCGCCTATTGGTTGGCGTGGTGCGGGGTGGCACTCGGGTTCTCCGCGACCCTCGCGCAGCTCTCGCGCATGCGGGCCTGTCTCGGCGGGCTGGTTTGCCTCGGCGTCGCGCTGAGCGGCTTGATCGTGAACGTGCGCGACCACGTCGACGCTTCGCGCGCGGTGGAGGCGCTGCGAGCCGAGCTCATCGACGGCGCGCCGGCGCGCGGCGGCCGACCGGCGCTGATCGAGAACGCGCCGAAGAACGTCGGCTCGGCGTATGCGTTCACCTTCGGCTTGCGCGAAGCGCTGCAGCCCCCGTTCTCCCCGATCGCGTGCGAGATCGCGGCCTATCGCCCGCTCTTCCCCGCGGCGTCGCCGCTGCCGCCGCTGCCGCGCGCGCTCGCGGCGCGCTTCGCGCCGCAGAGCGCGACGAGCTCTCCCGCGCCGCTGGCGCCTCTCGCGGAGCGCGTGGGCTGGACGCAGCTCGTCGGGGATCCGCCCGCGATCTCGGGCGAAGAGGGGCATGCGTGGTTCGCGCGCTGGCTCGAGGTGCAAGGCGCCGAACGCGCGGTGCAGCTCGCGGCCCTGCCGACGCTCGAGCTGCCCGGCTTCGGACCGCGCGTGCGGCTCGCGTTCCTCTCCTCGTTGGGCTCGGCGAGCGCCGAGATCGCGCTGCCGGCGGAGCCGCGCCCCGCGCTGCACGTCCTCGAGCTCTTCGTACAGGCGCCCATCCTGAGCAGCGGAGAAGGGGCGCTCTACGTGCCTCTCGAGGTCGTCGACAAGGGCGGCGATCGCTGCTGGATCTTCGCCGAGAGCCTCGACGAGCAGGGCGCACCGAACGGGCCGGTGAGCGATCTCCTGGAGCTCCGCTTCACGCCGAGCTTCGGCCCGCTGCTGCAGCCGAGCAGGAAATAACGGCGGCGCGCGCGACCGCGTTCGCGCTACGGCGTCACGCGAGCATGCACTGCACGCGATCCCTGCTCGGCGGCGCCGTCCTGCTCGCGCTCTGCGCTCGCGTCGAGCGACCGCTCCACGCGCAAGCGATCCGCTTCGAAGTGCCCGCGCTTCGCGGGAGCGGCTGGGTCCACGGCGCCTTGCCCTGTCGGCCGGGCGAGGTCCCGGCCGATCGCCTGCCGCGCTTTCGCGGCCCGGGCGAAGCCACGACCTGGGTGGCGGCTCGGCACGCGGATGGCTCGGCGCGCTGGATCGGCATCTCGGGCTTCCTGCGCGGAGCGCGCGGCAGCATCGATGCCAGCGCGCGCGGCGCGGCGTCGATCGAGTCGCCCGCGGATCCGGTTCGGAGCTCCGCCGCTCCGGACGGGTACGCCGCCGCGCTCGGCGCTGGAGAGGCCGTGAAGGTCGGACGCCTCCGCGCGCGAGCGCAGCGCGGCGCGGTGACCTGGAGCGAGTGGAGCTCGGCCAGCGTCGGTCCCGGCGCCGGCGGGCCGTGGGTGCGGCGACTCGAAGCGCGCGGGGCGGGCGAAGGCGGCGGTTCCTTCGTCGCCCGCGCGGCGCTGGTGCGCAGCACGGACGGTGCCGCGCTGCGTCTCGAAGGCAGCGTGCATGCGCGCGAAGAGAGCCTGGAGGAGCTCGTCTCGCTCCGCCTCGCCGTGGATTGGAGCGCGCTCGGAGCTCCGCGCGCGCTGCCGTTCCGCATCGCGCGACAAGGATCGGCGCATGTCGCCCGCGTCGATGGGAGCGAGCTCGCCGGCGCGATCCCGGAACGCCTCTGCGTGGAGCTTGGGGCGGAGACTCTGCGCGTCCACTCCGCGCGCCTCGCGCGCCGTTGGCCGTGCGCCTGGTCGCTCGACGAACGCGGCGTAGAGCTCGAGTTGATCGAGGGCGGAGCCGCGCTCGAGCGCGGCGGCGCGATCGACTTCGCGCTCGAAGTGGCACTCCTCCCGCGCGAGATCGCGCTCACCGGCGCGCTCTTCGCCGCGCCGCGCCGCGTGCCGTCGCGTGCCGAGAGAAGCTCGTACGAGCGCTCGATCGCGGGCCGCTCGTTCGCGCGCTTCGTCGCGTGGTGTGCCGCGGCGAACGGCGGCCGTCGAGACGACGGGGATACGCCGCTCGAGCGCGCGGCGGAGGGCGAGCCGACGAGCTGGTCCAACGGCGAGTTCGATCTCGCGCTCGGACTCGTGCGCGCGTGGTGGTGCGGTGCACCGCCGGAGAGCTTGGAGCTCGCGCACGCCGCGCTGCGCCATGCGCTCGCGGTGGACGTGCCCGCCTGCGGCGGCGACGCGGAGCGCGCGGGCTTGCCGTGGCGCCACGGCCCGGATCACGGCGTCGATCGCGTGCAGGACCTCGGCCATACCTGGATCGAAGGCTGGCTCGCGCTGGGGCGCGTGCGCGGCGATCCGCTCGCCCTCGACCTCGCGTTCGCCGCCGCGGATGCGATCGCGCGCGCGCGCTTCGATCCCCGCCGTGAAGTGGAGCTCGAGCGCAGCTACGCCTGGCCCGTGATCGCGCTCGCGGCGGCGGCCGCCGAAGCGCCCGGTCCGGCCTACGAGCCGGCGCTCGCCGCGCGCGGCGCGGCACTGCTCGACGCCTACGATCGCGGGAGCGCGCGCTTCGCCTTCGAGGGGCGCTTGCGCCGCGGCGGCCCGGTCAGCGAAGTGCACGTCTGGTTGAGCGCCGGCTTGCTCGGCGAAGCGCTCCAAGCGCTCGCGCACGCGAGCCCCTCGGTGGCGACGCAGCTCGGTGGAATTCCTCCGCGCGAAGCCGCGGCTGGCCTGCTCGCGACGCTCTGGAGCGAGGCGTGGAACGCGGGTGACCGGCGCTTCGCCGCGCGCGTGCGACCGAGCTTCTCGGGCCCGCAGCGCTCGGGCTTCTTGAGCGGTGTGCCCGAGAGCTATGCGCTGCGCGGCCTGGAGCTCCTCGCGCTCCTCTGCGACGACGAGGCACTCGGCGGACGCGCGCGCGAGCTCTTGGAATCGCGCGGCGCGCGCGACGGCGCGCTGCGGGAGGAGCGTTGGTGGAACGACTTCGCGCTCGCGGGGCGTTGTCTGCCGTGCCCGCTCCGACCGCGCTCCAAGGTCTCGCGCACGGTGAGATAGAGGCGGGGGGACTCGAACCCCCATGAGCCGTGAGGCCCCGCGGATTTTAAGTCCGCTGCGTCTGCCGATTCCGCCACGCCTCCGAACATCGTCTTCCGTCGCGCGCTGCGTCGCGCCGAGCCGCAAGCTATCGCGCAAGTCCGCATCGTTCAATGGCTTGGAGCTCGCGAGCGACTGCGCAACCTGCTCTTCGATCTCGGCGGCGCTGTCGCGCGGGCTCGCTGCCGAAAGCGCCGAATCGTGCGCCGAGTGCTGTCGTTTCTGCTGTCGTTCCGAAGGGCCTTCGGTGCCGGTCGCTTGCATCGCTTCCGCGACCTTCGGTGGGCCTCCGAGATCGAAGC